>DATDTD010000071.1:0-153126 GCA_035290965.1 archaeon
TATGCGGTTAGGCTTGCGCGTGATTATAAGCCGGAAATAATGGGGCTTGGTTCAGAGGTTAATACGTATATGCAAAAGCATCCTGAAGACGCGGATAATCTGGTTTCACTTATTCGGGAGACAGCTGTTCTGGTAAAACAGGAATCTCCAAACACAAAAATCACTGCAACAATGCAGTTTGAATCCCTCACAGGAACTTTTGGAAGCGGTTCTTCACAATGGGAAATTTTCAACAAAATCACGTCGATTGTTGATTATGCGGCAATAACAACTTACCCGAGCCTTGTTTTTGAAAATCCTGAAAAAATCCCTGAAAATTATTATTCACAGCTTAACTTGCACACAAGCAAGCCAATCATTATTGCAGAATCAGGCTGGCCGACAGGAGGAAGCTCCGAGTTTCACGGAAGCAGTGAAAACCAAAAAGACTTTGTCGCAAAAATTCCAGAACTGGCAAAGGAAATTAATTTGAAGCTCTGGATCTGGTGGTTTTTGCACGACTGGCAGGGCGAAGGCTATCCCGACTATTTCAAAACAATGGGCCTGAAAACAAGCGACGGACAGGAAAAGCCCGCGTGGAAAACATGGCAGCAGATTTTTGCATTACCAAAAAAATAATTGGATTATTTCAGTTATGAATTTTTTTGTCTATTTATTACGCTGCAGTGACGGTTCTTTCTATTGCGGCTGGACTAATGACATTGAAAAAAGAGTCCGCGCGCATAATCAAGGGAAAGCAAGCAGGTACACGAAGAGCCGCAGGCCTGTAAGGCTTGTGTATTTTGAAAAAGCCAAAAGCAAATCAGGCGCTCTGAAGAGAGAATATCAAATCAAACAATTAACGCATAAGCAGAAAGAAATTCTTGTGAAAAAGAAATAATTTGTTCTGTTAATTCTAGTTACCTCTAAGGCAATTGATTCATCAAATTTAATAAGAAAAAATTTTGATGGATTCACGCATGGAAATTCGCTTTCGCAGTTTTTGCTGTGCTCTAACTTTTCCGCTAAGAAAAGTTTAGAACCCTCGGGTTTTTAGTATTGGAAGGCTGAACACGTCGCCGAAGCTCCGTGCTTACACCGCCAACCTATCAAGCCAATGTTCTATTGGCACCCTTGCCCCTTCCGCCACTCATTCCTGAATGGCTTTCGGAGATGATTGTCTAGTCTAAGGGATTGCTTCGAGCTTAGATGCTTTCAGCTCTTATCAATTACAGCGTGGCTACCCAGCATTGCCTTGTCAGACAACTGGCACACTAGAGGCTGCAGTGCCACGTTCCTCTCGTACTCATGGCACTTTTCCCGCAGACAATCCGCACTTCTAACAGATAGTATCCAAACTGGCTCGCACCGTTCTTAACCCAACTAACGATAGGCTTTAATAAGTTAACACCTTCACCCTTGGCTGCTTGTGCACAGCCAGGATGCCTAGAGACGACGGCGAGGTAGCAAACCGCGGGGTCGATGTGGACTCTCACCCGCGACGACACAGTTACCCCCAGGGTAAGTTCACTGTAAGACCAGAGCTCCACCAAAGAGCTTCTGACGTTCGCTAGACACTTCTTTCGAACCCACGATCCTTGCTGTGTAGATCATGGTTAAGCCTGCTTTTGCTCTTGCACTCTACGGCGAATTTCTAAGTCGCCTGAGCAGACCTTTGGGCGCCCCTGATATCTTTTCAGGGGCGTACCGCCCCAGTCTAACTACCCACCAAACGTTGTCCTCTTTCGAGTGAGCAGTATAATTTCCAAAGGATGGTGTTACATTGTCGCTCCACAGCTTCCGGAGAAACTGCTTCGACGCTCCCATCTACGCTATGCCCTGAAAATCATACCACAGCGTCAGGCTGTAGTAAACCTCCGTGGGGTCTTCTCTTCCCGTTAGAAGTTCGCGGCATATTCACCGCGTAGCAAGTTCATCGGGTTGACTGTAGGGACAGTGGGAATCTCGTTACTTCATTGGTGCAAGCCGGCATTCAACCGGCAAGGTATTACGCTACCGTGAGAGCCTCAGAGTTAGGCCCGCTCTTCACCAGCGCTTAAATCCCTTGTAAAGGATTTTCACGTACTGGCAGTGAGCAGAAGTCAGCCCCCATTTTCATCCTTGCGGACTGGCGGGGACCTGTGTTTTTGCTAAACAGTCGGACTCCCCTTGCAATTGAAACCTGCTCTCTGCAGAGCAGGCACCCTTTATACCAAAGATACAGGGCTAATTTGCCGAGTTCCCTTACAGCCTTTATCCCGTTACGCCTTGGCTTTTTCTGCCAGAGCACCTTTCTCAGTTCTTGGTACGGTTGCTTCAAATCCTTTTTGTTTCCTTTTTCAAGGACCCCCGGCATTAGCCAAACCTTGCGGCTATTCCCAGTTTTATTTTCTTTCTCACCATTATGGTTCTCCGGAAAATTATACTGGTTAAACAGGCAGACAAGCCTGCTTGACTTAGCCCGAGGTGTCAGAAAACAAACTATTGTTGCCAAAATCGTATTGAAGCAGTACAGGATTGTGAACCTGTTTCCCATTCCCCTTAAACGTTTTACGGTAAAGGTTAGGACCGACTAACCCTTAGCTAAAGATTAGCGCTAAGGAACCCTTGCTCTTTCGGCGGAAGGAATTCTCATCCTTCTATTGTTACTACTAGTGCGAAGATCCATATCTTTGAATGCTCTACAAGAAATCTCTTCCTTGCTTCTTGGCAATCAAAGCACCTCCTTACAAGATAACAGTTCAGCGAACTGTTCCCTAAGGTATCGGCAACTGGTTTAGCCCCGATTATTTTCAAGGCCCTTGCCCTGGGTAGGTGAGCTGTTACGCACTCTTTAAAGGATGGCTGCTTCTAAGCCAACCTCCCTACTGTCTAAGAGAAAGGACTCTTTTCCAATTACACTTAACCAGTATTTTGGGGCCTTAACCTTAGGCTGGGTTGTTTCCCTTTCGGATACCAAGCTTACCCCGGCACCCCGACTCCTGCCTTCAACAATGGCGACAGATTGGGAGTTTGATAAGAAAGCTACCCCTCTCGGGGCAGTACTTTCTATTCAGTATCTCTACACCGCCGCCCATTTCCGGCAAGGCTAACCTAAGAGTTATTTCAGGAGGAACCCGCTATTACCAGACTAGAATCGTATATTGCGCCTAGACCCAGATCACCCAAACAGATAGACTAGAACTGGATTCAGTCTTCCACCATTCGGTTGAATGGTTTCAACTTGCCCGGGCCTAGATCGACTGGCTTCGGGTCTTACAATAGTGACTTGAGTTATTACACTTGTAGCCTCGTCCTTGCGGATTGCGCCGCCTCGTTTTCTCTGCGGTTTCTTCCTTGAAGGAATTAACCTCGCCACTATCATAAACTCCTTCGCTCGTGCTTCATGACGTACGATACAATTCTGATCCGCCTGCATTGGTTGCAGAATTTCTAATGCTTCCTTCTGCAGGCTTCGTTTCTTTAAAACTGTATCCGAATGTAACCGTTTAGATTCAAGTGCTTTTCAATCCCTGTTAAGGGTGCTTTTCAACTTTCCCTCACGGTACTAGTTCGCTATCGGTCTCAAGTCGTGTTTTGGATTGGAAGTTAGTGACTCCCGGTTTTCTGACGCAAAATCCAATGCATCATACTCTCGAAATCCTTCAATCAACCGATCAAGTTTTGTCTACGAGGCTGTCACTCTCTACGGCAGAATTTTCCAATTCTTTTCAACTCGCTTTTTCGGCTGTAAAAGGCTCACACCACATCTCCCGCACCTTACAATGCGGGATTCAGTTTGTCCAGTACTGTTTTCGCTCGCTGCTACTAACAGCATCTCTTTTGATTACTTTTCCTGCGGATACTAAAATGCTTTAATTCTCCGCGTTCCCAGTCCTTCCGGACCAATTTGAGTATCCATGGTTCAAAGACTGCATGCGTCTCGCCATGGCTTATCGCAGCTTGCCACGCTCTTCTTCGGCGCTTGAGCCAAGTTATTCCCTAAACGGCGTGCACGGTTCTCTTTCAAGAACACTAGCAAAATTAAACTGCTACGGGCGAATTTCCAATGCGTGAATCATCAAACATGAAAAATCCGCAGTCCAAAAGACTGAGGAATTCAAGCTCTCTTCCTTGAGTTGCAAAAAAACTTGCAACCTGCATTCACAAAGTGAAAAAATTTTCCAACAAACAATATTTGTGAACAAAATATTTTTTCCAAATTTTTTTTATTTTCTCTCCGCACCGCAAAATGTGAGCGAAGCGAACATGCGTTTTCCGAAGGAAAACGCTTCTTTTCCCAAGGCTTTTCTTGCTCTGCAAGAAAAGGCTTTTGGACTCAACGGGATTCGAACCCGTGGCCTCGCGGATGCAAGCCGCGCGCTCTACCAACTGAGCTATGAGCCCGGGCAGATGCCCGTGAGTATTTTGCAGGCTGAGAATTTTCCGTTTTTTTTCAGTTTAGGTCCGGTTGCGCAATTCAAAACTTTCTTTTTGAAAGAAAGTTTAAGGAGGTGATCCGTCCGCAGGTTCCCCTACGGACACCTTGTTACAACTTAGCCCGTCTCGCAGAACTCAGAATCGTTGTTTCCGTATGAAAACATCTCATCCAGGCTCTACTCAACTGGCTTGATGGGCGGTGTGTGCAAAGCTCAGGGACTTATTCACCGCAGTATAGTGAACTGCAATTACTGGGGATTCCAGGCATTCACGAGGGTGAGTTACAACCCTCGATCCGGACTGAGGCTAAGGTTAAGAGATTAACTTCACCTTTCGGTGTCGTGACCCGTTGTCTTAGCCATTGTATGCCGCGTGTTGCCCAGGGCATTCGGGCCATACAGATCTACCGTGGCCCACTCCTTCCTCAACATTGCTGTTGCAGTCCCCATAGAGTGCCCCAAAAAAATTTTTTGAGTTGCAACTATGGGTGTGGGTCTCGCCCGTTGCCTGAGTTAACAGGACGCTTCATAGTACGAGCTGACGATGACCATACAACACCTCTCAGCGTGTCAGGAAAGCCCTTCGGACTGTCCATCATTCTGCTGTCGGCCCTGGTAAGATTATCTGGGGTTGTATCCAATTAAACCGCAGCATCCACCCCTTGTAGTGAGCTCCCGCCAATTCCATTAAGTTTCACCCTTGCGGGCGTACTTCCCTGGCAGTGGACTTAATGCCTTCGCTTCGGCACCCCAATATCTCGAAGATAGTGGGACACCTAGTCCACATCGTTTACGGCTGGGACTAACCGGGTATTTAGTGGAATTGAAGAATTTTTTAAAAGATTTTAATTTTCTCCCCATATTCCATATCTAATCCGGGTCGCTCCCCCAGCTTTCGTTTCTCACCGTCAGACCCGTTCTGGTTAAGCGCCTTCGCTACTGGTGGTCTTTCCGGGATCATAGCATTTCACCGCTACTCCGGAAATTCCCTTAACCTCTCCCGGTCTCGAGTCCAAGAGTATCTTTGGCAATTCCAATTGTTGAGCAACTGGATTTCACCAAAGACTTTTTGAACCGGCTACAAACGTTTTAGGCCCAATATTAGCGGATACCACTTGTGGAGTACGTATTACCGCGGCGGCTGGCACGTATCTTACCCCCCACTTATTCGCCAAGTTTTTTGCGCTTGGCAAAAGCAAGCAGTGCTTGCACTCGAAATCCCCTTATCACGCTTGCGCGCATTGTAAAGTTTTCGCGACTGCTGCACCCCGTAGGGCTAGGACCCTTATCTCAGTGTCCTTCTCCGGGCTACCTCTTCCAAGGCCCGTATGGATCAATGGTTTGGTGGGCAGTTACCCCGCCAACAGCCTAATCCACCGCAGACTCATCCTTAAGCGCATTGCAATAGCATGCACTGCAATGCCTTTTGACAAAAGAACCTTCCAGTATCTTTTGCCTACGGAGTATTATGCCCAGTTTCCCGGGTTTGGCTCCTCTTAAGGGCAGATTATCCACGTGTTACTGAGCCGTGTGCCGGAAGCAAACATAGCTTTGCCTCCAAGACTTGCATGTCTAAGTCGGATTTCGATAGCAGTATCCTCCAGCAGGATCAGCTGGAATTACTCTTTTCAAATTTATTAGCCGCTGTATGAAAATTTCAGATGGTTCTTTTTGAAAAAGAGTTTTTGGAAACCTTAATGAAATTGGATATCAGTTATTGCGTAACCGAATTTCCTATGAAAAAAGCGTTTTTTCTTCAGCCTGCATCATGCCAAAAATAGCTTTGGCACTCACGAAAATTGCGAGCCCGCTTTCTCTTTTTTTTTTCAAGGGCAAAGCTGACGCCCCGCACTTAAAAAAAATTTTTGAAAAAGCGCTGCTCCCAGACAAAACTGGTAAAATTCGCAAAAACTTTTTTTTATCTAATTGCATTGTTCGCACAATGCACTAGGCTCTATAATAATCTACAATTGTTGTATTTAAAAAGGTTTTCCTTGTGTCCAGCTGCAATCCCTTCTTTGGGAAAAAAACTTTTTTTGGGCAGGCAGGCTGAAAAAAGCGAAAATATTTATATTCCTTTCCTGTTTTGTTATTTGCTATGGCTTTTTCTAAGTTTATTTTCGGCTTAATCTCGCTTATGCGTCCCTTGGAGTGGAGCAAGAGTTTCGGAAACATGGCTATTGCAGCGCTTACTACGGCAATTGTTTTTGGAGTTGTGATAAGCCCGCTGAAATTTGTTGCTGGCTTTGTTGCAGTTGCACTGCTCTGGGGCGGATTATACACCTTGAACGATTACACTGACAGGAAAGCAGATGCAGAACATCCTGTGAAAAAAGCACGCGCAATTCCCTCAAAGGCAGTCCCTGAAAAAATCGCGCTCGCATTCGGAATTATTCTTGTCTTCATTGCTTTGAGCATGGGATTTTTGCTGAACCATTCTTTACTGTTCCTGCTTTGCCTGTTCATAATGCTCATAAACCAGATTTTGTATACAATGAAACCGTTTAATTTCAAGAAGCGCCCTGTGCTTGACTTGATTTCAGGCTCCTTGATTAATCCTGCTTTTCGGTTTTACGCGGGCTGGACTTTGTTTATTCCCGCCTTCAATGCGCCGATAATGGTCCTGCTTTTTATTCTTGGAATACAGTTCGGAGGATACGGATTGTACAGGATGAGTTCAAGGGAGCATGACAAGTGCCAGAATTACAAGAGCACTGTTGTCTGTTTCGGCGAGCGCAGAATCCGCTGGCTTTGTTATTTCGGAATTCTCCTTGGAGCGCTTGCATATGTCTTTTTGTGCCTCAACAGTTTTTTCTGGCAATGGCTTCCCGAACTGCGCTGGCTCGGCTTTTGGCCCAAAAGATTTTTTATTTTAGGATTGCTGTCACTGCTTGCATTTCCAATGTATAAGAGCGCAATGCGAAACCCGGAAAAAATAGACATGAAAAAAATGTACTGGATGATTTACCTGCATTACCTGCTGTTCATTTTCGGATTAATAATCCTGTTTTATTGGTTTTAAGAATAAGCAAAAGATTTGAAAATAAAAAAAATAGAAGCGGTTTCGGCGAAAGCCAAAACCTTTTTTTTTGAAGAAAGCAGGTTTACTGTTTTGCTCTCTGTCTCAAGTATCTTTTTTTACGCTTTTTTCTGCGCATTTTCTTTTTTTTCCATTTCCAGCGCTGCATTGCGTGGGTTTTTTTGAACCTGCTCGAGTCTCTTTTTCTTTTTCCCATTGCTTATTCGCCCCATTTTGTCTGCATTACCAATAATCCCGCTGCCATTACAATGCCGCCGATTAAGAGCATTATGAAGTTTGGCGTTATTGCCGCTAATGAAACCAAGAATCCCGCCACAAAAAAAATTGTTCCAATGCTCATAAGCCAAAACCAATATTATAAAGGATTAAAGAAAGATTTAAAATGTGAGCGATTGAAGCTTTTTCTTTTCTTTGGGATAGCTTACCACTTTCTTTTCTTTTTCGCAAAAAGAAAAGAAGGGGGGAGTTGCACGGGAACGGATTCGAACCGTCGAACGCACTAAGCGACGAGATAGCTCAAACAAATCATTATTTTTATTCTGAAGATTAATGCCGAAGGCCACATTTTTTGCGGAGCAAAAAATATTTCTTTTCCAAGGTTTTCTTTGCTTGCAAAGAAAAGCTTCTTGAGTCTCGTGGGTTTGACCGCTTCCCTACCCGTGCATTTTTTTGAAAATTATTTTTTAAAATTTTTTTTTTAAACGAGGTTTACTATTTCCTCTGTCCTCAGATAAAGCCCTTTTGCCTTGTCGAAGAAAACAGCGCCTTTCTGCCCTGTCCCAATGCTGCCAACGCTTCTTCCCCCAAGCTGAATGTCCCTTACCTTGAAGGCTTTTTTTCTTATTTTGAGCTTGCTTGTTTTTGTTATTTTTCCGGAAACAACTGTTCCCTTCAGCATCAAAGTGCCTGATACTGCAAACACGCCTTCAATGAAGAATCTCGGCTTGTTGTCTGTAAAAGTCGGAAATTCTTTTTTTGTAAGCTCTTTGAGCATCTGCTGCTGTTTTGCTTTTTTTTCATCTTCAAGGATTCTTTTCTGCGCTTCCTTTTCGTTGATTATTCTTCTTCCTTCGGGAATGCATACCCTGTCTTCCAATGGTTTTTCAGAATCCTTTTTTGTGAAGGGCCAAGCCAATTAATCACCTTAAGTAATACAATTACACACCACTATAAAAAATTTTGGAATTTGGCTAAAAACCCCTGTTTGCGGGTTTTTGCTGTTTTTTACGGGATATTGTTTTGGAACCAAAAACTTTTTATATTAAAGAAGTATTACTATAAGTAAACAATTATTGTGGTGTCTATTTGAAGAAAAAAGCGTCAAAGCAGGGAAAAAGAAAAGCTGGCTCCAAAAAGGCGCATCTTATTTCAGAGGCGGATGTAAGGGCCCTTGAAAGCGCGTCTGAAAAGCTGCTTTCTGAAATCTCCTCAATTAGAAGGCAGATTGCCGACAGCGAGCTTGCTTTGAAGCAGAAGCTTGTGAAAAAGATTGCGCTTGAAGACGAATTGAACTCTGCTTTGGAAAAGATTTTTTCAGACGAGAAATCTATTTTTGAAAAAACACGGAATGCAGCGGAAAGAGAGGCTGTTTCTTTCAAAGGGAGAATTGATTCCCTGAAAAAAATTACCGGCATTTACGAGGAAAAAAAGAACAGGATCCTTGAAGAAAGGAAAAAACAGGTTTTTTTGCGCCAGCAGCTTGAAAAATTGAGCAGGCAGGCAGAGGGCTGGGGTTCTGTATGAATGAAAAGGAAAGGATTGCCACAATAAAGCGCGAGCTTGCCGAATTGTCAAAGAAAACTGTTTCTGCTGAGCACCAGATTGTCGGGCTTATCCAGAAAGAAATTTCGCTTGAGAATCGGGCTGTTTCTGTTTTTTCAAAACTCATTGAACTTGAAAAAAAGCGCATTGCGCAGGAAGAAAACCTTACATCTGAAAAAGAAGAGGCATTCAAGCGCCGCATTGAAAACCTGAAAAAAAAGCAGTCGGGTTATGAGAAGAGAACAGAAACAATCCGGCAGATAAACGAAAAAAAAGTCCAGATTAAAAGCCAGCTTTCAGCTCTTGAAAAAAAGCTGCAGGACAGCGTCAATGAATTATACGACGTGCAGAAGCTTAAGGCGCATGCAAAAAAGCTCGGCATTACAAGTGAAAAAAAGAAAAAGATTGCAAAAAAGGTTTCGGAACTGAAAAAGAAAATTTCCGCTGCGGCAAAACAAAAGGAAGAAATAAAAAAAAGCGCTGGCATTAAGGAAAAAAAGCCTTTGCCTTTGAAAAAACCAAAAAAGGCAAAGCATGCAAAAAAACCTTCTCGAGTAAAAGTAAAAAAACTTTCTCATGCAAAACCAAAAAAGCCTGTTAAGAAAAAAAAGCCTGCTGTAAAAAAACTTCCCGCAAAGCCTATGCCTGAAAAAAAGCCTGCTGCTGTAAAGCCGAAAAAGCCTTCTATTGAAAAGCCCAAGAAGCCTGCCAAAAAGGAAAAGCCTTCAAAATTATCCGATGACGAGCTTGCAAAAAGAGAGATTGCAAAAATAAAAGCCGAAATGGGGATAGAGCCTCTTGAAGGCGAGGATTCTGGATTTGTCCCAAAGAAAGAGTCTTCCGAGGCCACGGAAACTGCGGAATCAGAAGAGCAGAAGCCTGCAGAGGAAAAGCCTGAAGAGATTCATGTTGACGAGCTCGAAAAGCCTGTTCAGGAAGAAACCAGTTCTGAAGAAATTCCTGATTTCAGCAGGGCTACAAAGCCTTTCAAGGACGAGGATATTTCTCTTTTAGTGCCTGACTGGGGCAATAACAGTGAAAAATCCTCCAATGCAGTTGTTTCGCTTGCCGAGGGAGAGCTTTCTTTTGAGCTTTCAAAGCAGCCTGCTTCGGGAAAAAGCATTCAGGAGCATGTTTCAGGTGAGATTGCAAAAATTGAATCAGAAACAGGCTCAAAGGTAATGATTAACAAGCAGACAAAAAACAATATTTTCCTTGAATATTCTGAAGAAAGGGATTCGAAGGAATTTTTGACCAAGGCGCTTTTTATCCTGCAGAACAACAAGATAATCAAAATTTCCTTTACAGCGCCTTCAAGGATTTTTCCGAAAATGGACGACCTGTTTTTGAAAACTATTTTTTCAGTCAAGACAAAATAATTTCAGAATTAGCATTTATTTTTCTCTGCGCTTTTTTTTCTGTTTTATTTCCTGCTTTATTTTTTCAATAAACCCAGCAGGCATTTCCCTGCAGGAACAGTTCTTCGCATGCCCCAGATGCCATTCAATCCGTTGTTCAGGAGAAGCATTCTTCGGCATTTTGTGCGCCAAATGCCATTCCTTATTGATTGCCATTTTAACCATTCCAACATTGTTAAAATGACAATAGGGGCTCTGCCCCTATGACCCTGTGAGAACTCTGCGGGCTCTCCGCTTCGCTCCGAGCCGCGCAGTATCAGAGGACTGCAACATCCTGCACTACGCTAACGTTGTGGTGGCTTGCTTGGTTCTCAATATATTTTAGTGCTGCGGCTTGGTCTGCGCCAAAACCCTGATGGTGTTCGTATCCGCTCCAAAAACTTCCGCGCGGATAGAGTTTTCGAAAGTTTGGCTTCTCCTTGAAAACGCGTTTTGCAGACCGTGTTTTCAACATTGTCTTTGCAACTTCCACAGAATACTTTTGCGGAACATTTGCTGCAAAATGAACATGGGTTCCTGCAAAACCGAACGCATCAAACTCAAAACCGAACGCTTCCAGTTCCTTGAAGCCTGCTTGACAGGCATTGATTGTGCTTTGTTTTCTGAAAACATTCTTCCGACATTTTGAAACAAACATGAACATTATCCAGTTGCTTCTAGTGTCGCGTTTTTTTTCAGATACTTTTTTAGGCTGATAGCTACTCAAAATAATCTGCATTGTTATTACCTCCTCGCGCCGCTAGAGAGCGCCCGAAAGGGCGCTGCGCGCGATGAGTAAAACAAACATAAAATCAGAATTAACAGACATTGCCGATTCATCTGCGGGCACAAAGGTGCCGTTTCAGCATGAACCGCAGAATTCTCAGCTCTTAACAGTAATGGATTGACTTAAGTTTTTAATTATGTCTAAGTGGGAAATAAGAACAGTGGAAGCGATTTTTTATGGGTTTGTTTGATGGTTGGAAAAAACAGAAAAAAAGGGAAACGTTGTCAGTGAGTAGATTTCGCGGACAAGCACAAGAGGACGAGTTTGTTGCATTTAACACATTTCAAGGTAAGGCTGTTAAGCGGACTGGCAGGGGGTCTGATTACAAAATTGGAAAAACTTATTATGAAATCAAATCGTCCAGAACAGCGCCACTTTCAAGATTGCAGAAAAGAACCAGAAAAAGACTAAAGGGCCGATACAAAGTAGTAAGACCGGACAATTATTGGTAAAACAAAAGTGAATTTTGAATGAAAAAAAGAATTTTGTTTTGTTTAATCGTGATAACAGTTTTGTTTAGTGGATGCACTCAACCAACTGGACAAGCAACTCTTGCTAATACACAAGATACAAGAGAACCTTTATTGAGTCAGCCCCAACCAAAAGAAAATAACAGCATTGACGACAACAAGGTTGCAACAGTTATTGACAAATCCGTGCCAGAAGAAACTGAAAGTGAAAAACAAGCAAAGCTACTTGGGCAGGAAATTCAAGAAATAAAAGAATTGCTTTCAAAATTCAAAGTTGATTCAAGCACTGGTGCTGAATGGTTTGCTCAAAACAATATTGGAAGCGAAACCCTCGACGAAAACAATTTGAAAAGCAACTTAGGAAACTGCTTTAAACCAGCAGAAAACAATTGCTTTATGCTCACCGCTTGCCCAAGCGCATATGCTGAAACCCCGCTTCATTGGAAATACAATGAGAGCGAAAGCTCTATTTCTTCGCTAGAAGAGGTTTTTAACGAAAAAAGTGCAAATTCTGAAGAACTCGCTTTGCTGTCCAAAGCAGAATACAATTATTTGAAAGAAAAATGCCAAAAAGAATACGGCAAAAACGAATTAATTTTGGAAACTTGGATTCCAGACAAAAAAAGAGGGCAATATGTGCTAAGTTATTATCCGACTGATTTACAGTATTATTATTACACAGGCATTCAACCACTTTACATTGATATATCCTATCAATACCCTGCAATTGTTTGCAGGCAATATTTCTCTGAAATCGATGCATGCAGAATTGCCTTAACAAGAAAACCCATAGATACAAACGAAGACATTTTTGTCACATTGAACAATGCCCCCTTAATAAAATTGGCAGACGGCGAATTTGGGGGCTTTATTAATGGCGATTCAGGAATATCATTGCAAAAAGAAAAAATAAGTGAAAACAAGGCAGCATACATTTCCACAGTAATAACAAACAGCAATTATTACATATTTGATGAAACAAAAAACGGTTGGGTTAGCTATTTAGACTTAAAAACAAAACTCACAGAAAAAGAAAACCAGTTGAAAGAAATGCCAAAGTGATTTTTGTGCCAGATAAACAAACAACCCTTTTTTTGAGTGGCGTTTTGTTAGGTGCATTGCTTGGAACACTAGGTGGTTTCCTAACAACCCTTTCAGCACCATATCTTGATTTGCTACGCAAACAAAATCCATTGTTACACGTTGCTTTGCTAACAATTGGCATTGTCATTTTCTTTGTAATTATGGGAATATTTTTTTATTTTTTAAAACAACAAATAAAAAAGTGATTTTTGAATGGGTTGGTTTGACAAATTATTTAAGAAAAAAGTTTACAAGGCAAAAAATGAAAGAAGAACGAGTCCTCACTATTTAATCGAATTTAGGTTTCAGGGCAAGGCAAAAGGTTGGGGTAAAAAACTTAGTGCAGACATTTCAAAAAAATTTGGCGTGAAAAGAGTTGCAAGAAGCGGGAGACCGCCGCACATTACTTTGTATGGCCGCTTTGAAACTGCCAACGAAAAAGAAATGGCTTCGCGTTTTTTGAAAGTATGCAAACAGTTTGACTTGATAAAATTCAGGCTGAACGGTTTTAGCCACATAGAAAACAGAGTTGTGCAAATAAATGTTGAGCCTTCACAGGAATTGAAAGAATTCAGAAAACAATTGGCTGCAGAAATGAATTCTATTTGTAATGCCCAAGAATGGGATAATACTCAAAAAGAATTTCTTTTTCATGCAACTTTAGCTTTCAAGGATATAGAAAGCAAGTTTGAAAAAATTTGGACATACTTGCAAAACAGCGAGCAACCGAACAAAAGCATGTATTTGATACGGACAACTCTATTAAAAAATGGAAAAATATTGTTGGAATACGATTTTATTCAGAGAAGAGCCTTGAACAGAATGGAAGCATTGAATGGCAAAATAATGAGAACAACGATAGATTATTTGAAAGAAATTAAAGCGAACAAGGGCAAAAGAAAAGAAACTGTGTTTGAGGAAACAAAAAACAATGTTTTTTTTATCAGCGATTTGCATTTAGACCATAAAAACATAATCAAATACACAAAACGCCCGTTCGAAAATGTTCACGAAATGAACAATGTTTTAGTAAACAATTGGAACAGCACAGTAAAGCCAAACGATACTGTTTATTTTTTGGGCGACATGGTTTTTGGCAGAGGCTGCAGACCTGCAACACATTGGCTCAAACAATTGAATGGAAAAATTATTTTTATTGAAGGCAACCACGAAGAAGTTTCCGGCATCAACTCTTTTCCTCCAGCAGAAAATGTTTTTTTGAATTACAAAGGCAAAAAGTTTTTGTTGGTTCACGACCCTGCATTAAAGCCAAAAGATTGGAATGATTGGATTATTCACGGACACCACCACAACAACCACTTAGAAGAATTTCCCTTTGTTAACGGAGACAAAAAAACAATCAATGTAAGCGTTGAACTAACAGACTATAAGCCAGTTCCAATACAAACAATCATCAATCCAGAATTAGAAAGCATAAAATATTGGAAAACAATCAAAGACAAAATCATTAAAAAATAAAAACGAAAACAAAAGGTAAGCAATTAAAAAAGAGGCTTTTTTTGAGTTATCTTGGGCATTCATTATTGATGCATTCTGCTTGGCATAGGCGTTTTGCTTTTGAAGGAAACAAAATACTGCACGTGCTGGAAGTGGTTGGAGGGTTTTTTATCTCCTAGTAATTTTTCCAACAATAACTCCTATGATATTTGAATACTTGTGGATGTTTCTATACCCTGCATATAAAAAAACAATAGTTATTATTGCTGCTACTATTACCTGGCTTGCCCTCAATTCAGGTGGTATTGTTGTAAAAACAATAATGGTTGTAATGCCAAACAATACAGCAAATAATAGGTAAACACAACCCAAAAATAGTTTGACATAACTTTTTATCCGGCCTCTTGTGGCTAATTCAGCAAACAGGAATAAAACAAAAGCAATAAAACCAAGGTAAACTGGAATATCTGGACTTGCTTTAAAAAAATCTTTAATGGCAGAATAGATTAAAAAAGCTAAAACTATATACCACATGGTTTTGAAAGTGAGTTTTAAAGCTCTATTCCTGTCTTGTATATAATCATTATAATCTTCAACAATTACATGGACTGTTTCCATCTTGTTTTCACAATAACAAAAAGGCTATTCTAATATTTATATTTAATGCTGAAAAAAGCAAGCCTTAAACACTTCTTTTATTCTAATAAAAAACAGGGCTTGTTTGGGTTGGGTTCAACAACAAAACTCGCTAACAAAAACCTTTTATTTTACAAATTCCCATTAAAAAGCATGGAAAACGAACCAAGTAAAGAAAAATTAAGAGCAATGTTTGACCTTCAATTGCATAGAGATTCAACAGCAAATGCGGGAATGAGAGATTTTATCTTGATAGCGATTGGTGCTTTCACATTGTTGGGTTACGGCATAGTAAACAAAATTACGGACTTAATTCTCGCTGCTTTAATCATTGGAGTTCTTTCTGCATTGTGCGCATTATTCATTGCTCTCACAAACAAGTCATACAATAAGATTCAACAAATTCTTGATAACATGTAACCTTTTTCCGTCTTCATAAAATAATACTCCCGACCCTCGTTTAAAAAGAAAAGGGGA
The DNA here is from genome assembly GCA_035290965.1 of archaeon. Lineage (GTDB taxonomy): Archaea > Iainarchaeota > Iainarchaeia > Iainarchaeales > JAGVNX01. Next base: position 15,507 of record DATDTD010000071.1, read on the forward strand.
CACTATTCAACTTGAAAACTTACGCAGGGACAGGGATTTGAACCCTGGCTCCCTTTCGGGAACGAGCTGGCTGCAAAAAACTTTTTTTCCCGGCAAAGAAAATGTGAGCGAAGCGAACCCGGTTTTGCAAAGCAAAACCGTTTCTTTCACAAGGCTTTCTTTTCCAAAGAAAGGCTTTAGCAGGCTCGCGCGTTAACCACTCCGCCATCCCTGCATTGTAAATTATGATTTATGGCTAATGATTTTTTGTGTGAACTAATTTAAATGCGTTTCGAAAACCCCTGTTTTTCAAAAAGCCCTGCTTTAATGATAGGAAGAGTTTTTGTCAAGGCACGCGCCCTGAAGGTTTAAATCCTTTATTGTGTTGCAGACAAACAAATCGTCTTTTTCAATCGCATAGTTCTTGTAGCAGAGCCAGTCGAAGGGATACAGGCTGTAACTCCTGTAATACCTTTCCGGAAAAGAAGAGCACACCCCTAAACTGTTGAGCACAACCGCAACCTTTGAAACGCAGTCAAGCATTTTGCTTGGAAGCAGAACCTTGTTGCAGATGTTTGCATCGTTCTTTGCTATTCCCACTGAATAAAAGCAGTCGCCCCACGGAACAGGGTCTGTATGGAGAATCTGCGCGCAGATGCTTTCATCGTTGTTTGTTTTGCCGATTTCGGCAAGGCAGGCGTCAACGGAAATTTTTTCATCCGGATTTGTAGTAATGGGCATTATTGTGTTGCTGATATTGAGGCAGTATCTTGCGTTTGAGGTCGCGATTGCAAGCTTATTGTAGCAATTGTCCTTGTCCACATAGGATTTCATTGCAAAGCACAGCGCATTGTCGCTGTTTGAATCGAAAAACTCAGTCATTTTAGTGTAGCAGGCGCGCTGCATTGCAGAATCTGTTATTTCGTTGCAGAACAAAAAGTTTTCTTCATTTACCGCAATGTTTTTTATGCAGTTGTTTATGTTTGCATCGTTGGGAAGAGTTTTGCAGTCCTCTATTTTTGTTATTTCGGCAACCACAGTCGAAAAGCAGTCCTGCTGCCTTTTTGTTTCAATGAGCCTTTTGCACAATTCAGAGTCCTTTGTCGATGAAAAAACACCCCAGTAACAGTCATCCCTGACATAATGGTCAACGCTGTAGGAAGCGCTCATCCAAGAGCAATATTCCGGATTCGAGTTTGTTATTGCTGCCTTCTGAATGCAGTCATCCCTTTTTTGAATCGTTTCAACGCTTACCTCCTGAATCTGCTTGCAGGCCTCGAAATTCGCAACTGCAGTCCCTATGGAATAAAGGCAGGAGTTTTTCTGGTTTACTTCGGAAATTTCAAAGCAAACATTTGCATCCTGGGACTTAATTGCGATTTCATATATGCAGTCGTTTTTTGAAATAATTGAAAGAAAACTGCAGAGCCGTGAATTATTGTTTTCCTTTGCAAGGTTTGAAATGCAGTTGTCGCGCTGTGTTCCTGCAGGCTGTGAAGAGCACTGCAGAATAATGTTCTGGTCGGGAGAAAGCGACCTGTTTCCAGGCAGATTGTAATCGGGAACATTCTGGTCTGGGGGATTGCTGCCCGGCAGAGCGCCGCCAGAGCAGGGCGGAAGGCTTGCATTCGGGCTTCCGACTGAAAAATGGCATTCTAATTTTTTTTGTTCATTCTGTATCTGGTCGCAGAAAAAAGCGTTTTTCTTTATTTTTGCATCCCCTGAAAAGCAGAAGTCTTTCAGGTCTTGGGACTGCAGGTCATTGCAGGTGGAAGTTTCTTCCTGATATTTGACTTCGGGATTATAGCAAGGAGTGCTGTTGCCGGGATTCTGGTCGGGCGGGACTGGTTGCGTGCAGCCTAGCAGAAAAACAGTTATGAACAGTAACGGCGCAAGCAAAAAAATCTTTTTCATTCGGATATTAGAAAGAATAAAGTAGTATAAAAAACTGTTTTTTGGGGCAAAAAAACGTTTTTTTGCTCACTTTGATTTTTTTGCACTCAAAAAATTTTCGTTTGCCTTCTGCCAGTTTATTACATTGAAAAAAGCCGCAATGTAATCAGCGCGCCTGTTCTGGTATTTCAAATAATACGCGTGCTCCCACAAGTCAATTGCAAGCAAAGGCTTTTTTCCAATGCTTAGGGGACTGTCCTGGTTTGCAAGGCTTGCGATTTCAAGCTTTCCCTTGTTCAGGACAAGCCAGGTCCAGCCGCTTCCGAAAAGGCCAAGAGCGGCTTTTGAAAATTCTTCCTTGAATTTTTCCATGCTTCCGAATTTCGAGTTTATTTCAGCCGCAATTTCGCCCTGGAAAGCAGTTCCCTTTTTCAGTATCTGCCAGAAAAAAGAATGGTTTACAAACCCTCCGCCATGGTTTCTCACTGCATCGCGGATATCTGAAGGAACTTTTTTCAAATCCATGAGCAGTTCTTCCGGCTTTTTTTCAAAAAGCTTGGGATATTTTTCAAGCGCGGCATTGAATTTGTCAGTATAAGCCTGATGGTGCTTGTCGTGGTGAAAGTGCATTGTCTGCTCGTCGATAAAAGGCTCGAGCGCAGTGTACTCATACGGCAGTTTCGGCAGTTCAAAAACCATTTTTATCAGCTCCCTTTTTGCAGATTTTTTAAGATTCCTTCCGAGTTCATTCTGTCAATTTCCGCCCTCACATAAGTCAAATCCGCTTTAAGCTGCCTGGCAATCGTGCCGGCATCCTGTTTTGTAAAACGCGGAATTGTCCCGCCTTTTTTCATATTTCTCCTTGCCCAATCCAAAATCATTAAGCGGATCCTCTGCCTTTGCGAGGCTGTTCTCATTGAGGGGCCTGCTTCAATTTCAGGAAATTTCCTGCCGGTTCTACGGACAGCCCTGACATCGTGTGCAGTTACGCTTGTTTCCTCTGCAATTGTCTTTGGGTCCTTTCCCGAACCAAGCCCTTGGATGATTAAATTTTTTTTTACTGGTCTGCGCGGCAATTTTATCACTTGCAAATGAAATTATCATATATGTTCTGTCTTTGGAACTATAAAACCTTTTAGTTTCGCATTGAATAGCGCCTCAAAAAAGCGGAAAAAAGCGTGAAAAGCGCAAAAGCTTTGATATTGAGCCAAAAAGCCATGAAAAGCGCCTTTTCCAAAGCGTTTCATTCAGAATCCTAATATTTTTAAACACTTTGGTTCTTATTCCTAATTAATAATTTTTATATTCTAGATTGCCTTCTATATAAATGAAATAAAAAAATTGCCTTTTGCACAGAAATTTGGAGAGAGTGATATTCATGAGTTTGGTTTCGCTTACGTTTGGCGCGGGAAAACAGTCTTTTTCTGTTCCGACAATGATGCATGTCTTCTATCCCAAGGACAGCATTCAGGTAAAGCCCGGAGTGGCAAACAAGCTTCAGATCCTGAAGGTTTCTACTTTTTACAATTCGCCCGAAGTATATATTGTAGGGCAGGTTATTTCAGGTGTTCTGAAGGACAAAATGGTTTTTGATTTCAACGGCAGAAAGGTTTTTGTTTCCGAAATAGATTCAAAGCTCAAGGGAGTGGCAAAGGAAGGAATGACAATTGGATTCAGCCTTCTGGGAATTTCTCCCGGCGAGTTCACAAAGGGATCTGTCCTTGAATTCAGCTTTGAACAGGAAAGTCCGCAAAGCCTGGAAAACTGATTTTTTTCTTGCACTTAAAAAAAAGGAGTTGAAAAAAAATGGGCTGCAGTTGCTGCGAACCAGAAAAGAAAACAACAAAAAAGAAGAAATAAAAAAAAATTATTTTTCCGTGCTTTTTGGTTTTTTGCACCTGATTCTTTTTCTTTCATGAAAATAAAAAAAATAGAAAAAAACAAGCCCATTTTTTCATGAGCTTGAGTTTCCGTTTTCATCGAATTCTGTTTCAGATTCCTGCTCTTTTATTCCGCCTTCAACGCTTACGCTGTTGCTGTCGTGTTCCTGCACTTCAACGTTTCTTTTTGAAACCAGTTTTATTACAGGCTTCATTATTATCTGGTTGTTTCCCGTTACATGCAGGCTTTTGTTGAGGTCAAAATCAAGGTTGAAATAGCTTGTTTTGTTTGCATCGACTATTATTTTTGAAGTCAACCTGAGCTTGCCCGAAGGAATCTTCACATCGTATGTTTCAGTGTTCTGGTCTTCAGTGTTTGAGTCAATGACTGCCACTGCTTCTTTTATGCCGAGCCTCAGCTGGGTAAAATTCCCAACCGCAAGGTTCATGTCTGCCAGCAATGCCTCGCTGTCCTGGAATGCAAGCAGATTGATTGTTTTCTCGCCCGAAAGCAGTTCTGTCCAGCTGTCAGTGTTTGCATCGCTCGAATCAGGCCTGTGGATTGTTATGCTGTCGATTGTAATATTCAGCTCTCTGAGATTGGCAATGTCAAGCCTGCCTTCTTTCAAAGCCTTGTCTTTTATTGTTGCGACAAGCCGCCCTTCTGCTGGAATATTCCCGTTTGAATAATTGCCGTTTCCAGAATTATTGTTGTTTCCAGAATTTTGCTTTTCCTTTATTTTCCCTGCAGAATCAATTTCCAGTTCTTTTTCCTGGCCGACCTGCTTATCCGGCCCGTTGTTGCCTTCAAGATCAGTGCCTATTTCAGAATCATCAGTAACAGTGCCGTGCCTGCTGATTTTCACAATGTTTTGGCCCTGTACTTCGGCATTCACATCTTTTTCCGAAACAATTTTTATTACTGGCAGCATTATTATTTTTCCGTTGCCCGTAACATGCAGGCTTTTGTTCAAATCAAAATCAAGGATTGCAACCGATGTCTTGTTTGCATCTATTTCAATCTGAACGTTTAACCTTAGAACACTGCTCGGAAGCTTTGCTTCCTGTGTTGTTCCGTTATAATCAACAAGAACCTTTTCAATCGAGAATCTTATCTGGTTATAATTTCCCGCATTGAGGTCTTTGCCCGCAAGAAATGCCTGCACATCCTGCAGTTCAAGCAAATCAAATTCCTTTGTTTCATTGGAAAGCACTATCCAGGAATCTCCGGACTGGCTGTGGATTGAAACACTGCTGATTGTCAAGGTTACGCTGCCGAGCAGAGAAGAATCCGGAGCCTTGTCCTTTACTGCAAGCAGAAAAGTCCCGCTGTTTGCAACCCCTGTTCCCGGAGTAACCGGCGGAATAACAGGCGGTTGCGTGCAGCCCAAAAAAAGAACCACTGCGAAAACAATCAATATCGGAATAACAAAATTTTTTTTCATTAAAAAACCCTCCCAATGGATTATAATGAAGAACCAAGAGGATTTAATATTAATGTTTTCCGCCTTCTGAAACATTTTTAAGGAGTTTTTCCTTTTCTCTTTTTGGTTTTTATGGCTGAAAACAGGGAACTTGACGCACTGGTTGAAGACAGGGGCTCAGAGGATGCAGTTGAAGAAGGCGAAACAGAAGCTCTTCTTGATGAAGCTGAAAGCCCTGAAGAGGCGGAACAATCGGAAGAAATTGTTTTTGAAAAACAGCCGAAGGAAAACTGGCACAGGCTTTTTGAAGCCGCATTGTTCATGAGCCCCAATACTCTTGGAATTCCCGATTTCATGAAAATAGTGGGCTCTGAAGATTATACAGAGGTAAAGCACTCAATGCTTGATTTTTTGAAAAAATTCAATTCGCGCGAATCCTCGCTTGAAATCCTGCAGGTTGACGATTCTTTCAAAATGCAGGTAAAGGCGGAATTCGAACCCGTTGTTTCTGAGTTTGCGGCAAAGGCATTGTTCCACGACGGAATGATGAAAACACTTGCATTGATTGCCTTCAAGCAGCCCATAATGCAGAGCGCAGTAATAAAATACAGAAACAACAAAGCCTATGACCACATCTCTCATTTGGTTGAAGAGGGCTTTGTTGCAAGGGAACAAAAAGGCAGAAGCTTTGTTTTGCGGACAACAAAAAAATTTTTGGAACATTTCGGGGCAGACGCAATAAAACAGAAAAAACTCTGAAAACTATTTTTTCTCAAGCTGAAGTTCAAGGACATTGTTCCGAAAGCTTTTTTTCAAGGAGCTCTTGAAGGGCTTTTCAAGCAGAATTTTTTTGTAAAAGTTTTTTTCCCCTGAAGCAGTTATTTCAAGAGAGTTTTTTTCAAGAAACCTGATTGCAATGTCTTTTTCAAGCGCGCCGGGCATTTCCGCAGTGATTATGATTGTTTCTGCCTGCTCGGAAATTTCCGTAAGAGGCTCTATTGCCTGAAGCTGCTGCTTTCTTGCCGCATTGGTTCCTTCAATTGCCACGTCACCTTCAGGGGAAATCTTCATTGAAAAATCAAGTTTTATGGGAGCGCCGGAATGCATTTCCTCCTCTGAAACAAGATTGCGCATTATTTCATCAAGCGCTTTCTCCATTTTTTCCAAATCAAAAAAAATTCCCGCAAGGCGCTTTTCCTGTTTCTCAGGTTCCTTTTGTTCAGCCATTAAACATCAGCACTCCAAAAGTTTTTTCTGAAATTTTTTGTCAAGGCAGTCCTGAGAAGTCTGCCAGCTTTTCCTTGCAAAATCAGGAAGCGCATTGTTTTTATGCACCCATTCTTTCAGGAAACTGATTGTAACAGGGTCGTGGGGATAGCCGCTTCCTATATCTTCTCCAATAGATTTTGAAAGCTCTGCAATTGCCGCATCGCGCTCAATTTTTGCAATAATGCTTGCCGCAGAAACAATCGGATAATTCACATCCGCCTTATGCTCGCTCCTGAGAATTGTTTTGAAATCAATGTATTTTTTTATGCGCTTTGCAAAATTCTCGGCTTTAATGTCGGGAGCATCTATAAAAACAATTTCAGGCTTTTCCTTCAATCCATTGAGGAGGGCGCCAATGCGCATTGCCTCTATTTCATTCAGGCTTTTCCAGTTCCGCAAAGAATCTATTTCCTGCGGAAGAATCTTAACAGTCAGGAACTCATTTACAAGCTTTTTTATTTCGGGAAGCTGGGATTCGCGCTGTTTCGCAGTAAGAAGCTTTGAGTCCTTTACTCCAAACTCTAAAAGTTTTTCCTCATGGGCTTTTTCAATGCTTGCAACTGCAAGCACCATTGGCCCGAAAACAGGCCCTCTTCCGGCTTCATCTATTCCCGCAATCAGCATAAGACTCTCTTCTTACAAATAAGGATGTTTCTATTAAAAATAATTATGCTTTCATAAGGCAAAAGAATCTGAAAGTGAAAATCAGAAGCGATGGAAAAATCCGCGCTTTATTTTATTCTTGAAATATGCCTGTTGATGTAATCGACTGTCTTGTCGCATGCCTTGCAGGAATCCATTGCATCAAGGCACAGCCTTTTGAATTCGAGTGCTTTCTGCAGAGATTCAGTGGGCGCATCGCTTCTGCGCAGGGCATTGTAGCGTTCCTCAAACAAGCGATACATTGTTTCAGCGGCTTTAAAGGCAATAGTCCTTTCATTGTCAGTACTTCTCAATCTTGCCCTTCCATAGCATAACAGGCAGTTTCTTTTTGCATCGCGCAATAGTTTGTCAGCCTGGAGCTGAAATTCCATCTGAAGCATAAAAAAACTGCCTATGCAAACAGAATAAATACCTTTGCAAAAAACAGGAAAGGAAAAATAAAAAAAGTTATTATGTAGATGACAAAAATCCGATGGCTGGGAAAAATAAAATAAAAAAAAGAAAGAATGCGCGGCTTAAGCCGCCACATCAATGTCAAGGCGCTTTTTCAGTTCCCTGTACCTGTTCCTGATTGTTACTTCAGTTACACCCGCAACGTTTGCAACTTCTTTCTGGGTTCTGCGTTCTCCTTTCAAAAGCCCTGCAATGTAAACTGCGGCAGCTGCAACTCCTGTCGGGCCTCTTCCTGAAATCAATCCTTTTCCGATTGCGCTTTCAAGAATTCTCCTTCCCTCTTCCTGGACTTCTCCGCTCAGGTTGAGTTCGGAAGCAAACCTCGGAATGTAATGAATCGGGTTTGTCAAAGGAACATCAAGGCGCAGTTCGCGCACAAGGAATCTGTATGTCCTTCCGATTTCCTTTTTTGTAAGCCCGCTTGCTTCAGCCATTTCATTCAGTGTCCTTGGGACATGGTATGTCCTGCAGACAGTGTACAAAACAGCGGCAACAACTGCCTCAATCAGCCTTCCCCTTATCAGGCCTTTTTTCACTGTTTTTCTGTATAACAGCGCTGCTGCTTCAATCAGGGATTCGGGAATGTTAAGATAGGAAGCCACTCTTCTGAGTTCAGTCAGTGCAATTGAAAGATTCCTTTGCATGCTGCTGCTGATGCTTGCCCTTTTGTGCCATTTAATGAGGCGGTACATCTGCGCCCTGCTTTTGCTTGAAAGCTTATTCCCTCTCAAATCTGTTCCGCGCCTGTCAATCATTGTTACAAGCCCCTTGTTAAGTTTCACGTACTTCATAGGGCTTCCAGTGCGAGCGCGCTTTTCAAACTGGTCTGAATCAAAGCTGCGCCATTCTTTTCCATAATCAATCATGTCTTCGGAAATTACCAGGCCGCAGTCCTGGCAGACGAGCTCTCCCTTTTCAGGGTCTGTGCGGATTTTCTTGCTTCCGCATTCCGGACACTTGTTAGTTTCAGCCATTAAATCACCAAGCCTTTTTTTAAAAACCATTAGTTCTTTACAGAGGACAATAAAACAGAATACTCCCCAACAAGGCATTCTTTTCAATAGCCCTGTTAATACCTAAGAATTCGGGTGCATCTATATAAATCTGCTGTGCAGGATGTATTTAAACCTGTGCTTTTCAGGGTTTTTTCAAAAAAAGAGAAACAGTACAAAAATCAAAGGAAAATTCATGCTTATTCCAACAGAATTCCCTGCACAGTGCCTGACTGGCCGGGACGAGAGGTTACGCGCGCCTTTTCTTCCTTGCCCTCTATTTTTATTTTTACCAAAGCGTTTTTTGTAATAATGTTCTGCCTTGCATACTGCCTGTTCGCGGGATTTTCAATTACTGAAACAATTTCAGCCTTGAATGTTTTTTTTGTTTTTGGATTTGTAACTGAAATAAATTTTACGCTGTGCGCCTTTACCTTTACGTTTCAGCCGAGCGCTTTTGCTGTTTTTCTTTTTTCGGGCTTTCCCTCAACAGCAATTTTTGTCGCGGAAAAATCCCCGCCTTTCTGCGCAAGCCTTTTGTCTGTCCTGCGCAATGCGGCATTCTTCGCCCCGCTCGGCTTTTTCTTTGAATCCAGATGCCATTGAGTCAAATCAAACACCTAAAAATTTGTCAGATAAAATAATTTCCCAGAGGAAACATTAAAAACCCTTCAGGTTCCCTCTTTCCAGCTTGAAAGGTATTTTTTCTGCTCTTCAGTGAGAACATCCTTTTTGATTCCCATTGAATCAAGCTTTAATTCCGCAATTTTGTCATCAATTTGCCTTGGAAGCACATGCACTCCTGCTTTGAGCTTTCCCTTATTCTTGATGCCGAATTCAAGCGCAAGCGCCTGCCCGCAGAAACTCAAATCCATTACTTCGGATGGATGGCCTTCTGCAGCTGAAAGGTTTACAAGCCTGCCTTCTCCGCACAAAAAAACCTTTTTGCCGTTTTTCAGGACATACTCATCTAATTGCCATCGAATCCTGCGCTTCTGCTTTGCATGATTATTCAATGCCGCAACATCAATTTCAATGTCAAAATGCCCCGAATTGGCTAAAATAGCGCCGTTCTTCATTTTTTCAATGTGCTCCATTGTAATTACATCCCTGTCTCCCGTAACAGTAACAAAAATATCTCCCAAAGGCGCGGCTTCTGACATTTTCATTACCCTGAAACCATCTGCATGCGCCTGCAATGCTCTTACAGGATCGACTTCGCAGACAATTACGCTTGCGCCCATTCCCATTGCTCTCCTGGAAACTCCTTTTCCGCAGGAACCATAACCCGCAACAACAAATGTTTTGCCTGCAAAAAGCACGTTTGTGCATCTTAAAATTCCGTCAAGAGTGCTCTGCCCTGTCCCGTAAAAATTGTCGAACAAGTGCTTTGTCAAATTGTCGTTTACTGCAATTACGGGATATTTCAATGCATTGTCTTTTTCCATTGCCCTTAACCTGATTACTCCTGTTGTTGTTTCCTCTGTTCCAACAATCAGGGTTTTCAATAATTCTTGGCGCTTGCTGTGGATTTCGCTTATCAGATCGCAGCCGTCGTCGATTGTCGCGTTTGGCTTGAAATCAAGAACCTTGTTCAGATATTTGTAATAATCGTCGCGGCTTTCTCCTTTGTAGCCAAAAACGCTCACGCCTTTTTTTGCAAGCGCTGCCGCAACATCGTCCTGAGTGCTTAAAGGATTGCAGCCTGTAATTGAAACTTCCGCTCCCCCAGCCATCAAAGTGTAAACCAGATTTGCTGTTTCTTTTGTGATATGAAGAGCCATTCCAACCCTGATTCCCTTCAGGGGTTTTTCTTTTGCAAAATGCTCGCGGATTTTTCTCAGCGCGGGCATCTGCATTTCAGCAAATTCAATATTCATTTCTCCCTGTTCAGCAAGCTTGATGTCTTTCACTTCAAAATTCATTAAAGCACCTCAAATCATTTTTTTGCTTTTAAGTGTTTTTACTATTTCGGGGTAAATTTCCTTTGCCTCTTTGCTCGCGTTTATTTCAACGAGCTTTTTCTGTTTTTTGTAAAAATCAATTACTGGCTTTGTTTCCTTTTCATACAGTTCCCAGCGCTTGCGGATTGCATCTTCCTTGTCATCGTCCCTCTGGTATAACTCTGAACCGCACTTGTCGCAAATCCCCTCTAACTTTGGCTTTATGTTCTGTATGTGAAAAATTGTTCCGCATTTTCTGCACTGCCTTCTTCCAGTGAGCCTCTGCAGCAAAATTTTATCCGCTGCTACAAAGTTCATTGCCAAATCAATCTTCAAAGAAATTTTTTTCAATAATTCATCGAGAGTTTTTGCCTGTGCAAGATTTCTCGGAAACCCATCCAAAATAAATCCGTGCTGCGCATCTTTCTGCTGCAATCTTTTTTCAAGCATTTCCGCTACAATCGCATCGGGAACAAGATTGCCTGTCTTGATTATTTCCGAAACCTTTTTTCCAAGCGCAGAACCGCTCTTTATTTCATTCCTCAATAATTCTCCCGTTGAAATCTGTGGAATCGCATGCTCTGCAAAAAGCATCTGGGCATAAGTGCCCTTTCCAACACCCTGCTTCCCTATAAAAACAAGATTAACCATGAGACAAAACCGATAAGAAAGAAATAAATTGAAACAATTTAAAAGGAATCTGTTGAAAAACCAGATTTTTGGTTTAATAGTATACTATTAAATATTTTTCTTGGCATTTTCTGTTACAGTGCGTTGATATGGTTACTACAATGAGTTTTACAGCTGAAGAGGCTTTTGTAAAGGCGATTGATGCTGCAATAGCAAAAACCGGATTGTATCATTCGAAGAGCGAGTTTTTGCGCGATGCCGCAAGGGAAAAGCTTGCGAAAGTTTTGGGGCTTGAAGAACACATTAAAGCAGTTGAAGCCTCGCGCAAAAGATTGCAGGCAAAAATGAAATTCAAGGGCTATCCCACGCAGGAAGAAAGGGACAAATGGGCTATGGAATATCTAAAATCCCTGAAGGAGAAATAGGCTTTACAAATCCAGCGGCTTTTTCGAAATCCTTTGCATTCCAGGTAACAATGAAATCTGCTTTGTTCTCAAGGGCAACCGCCACATGAACTGCATCTGCTGCATGAATTCCGCAGCCCTTCATTATTCTGAAAATAGATTCCTGTGAAGGATTTCCGGCAAAAACTGTTTTTACCTTCATTCGCTCGAAGTCCTCAAAAACTGCTTCCTTATCGAGAAAGGCTATGTGTTTTACTTCCCGCAAAAACCATTCAGAAATAAGAACTGTGTGTTCTTTCTCTGCGCAGAAAGCAAAAAAATCCCTGCTTTCCAAGTAGCGCAGGTTAAAGGCGGAATCGATTTCTTCCCTTACAAAGGAAATGAAAACATTCGAATCAAGATACAGGCGCTTGGGCATGAAAAAGCAGGAATCACCAAGCGTTTTTATTGCTGTCAGACAGTTCGACGATTGCCTAATCCTTTATTTCAAAATCAATTACAATCTGTATTGTCTGCTTGCTGAAGCTTCTAACCTGCTGCTTGTGCAGAACCCGTACTTTTTTGTGCATTTTCTGCGCTGTTTTTTCAATCAATGCAATTGTTTCCTCAAAAGGATTTTCTGCAGGAACAAAGGCATAAAAGTGAACAATGCATCCCTTCGGATGCGCCGCTAAAAAAGCCTCGCGCAGGAAACTCTCCGCGCCTTTAGGAAGAGGCATTACAATGCGATGGAAAAGATTTTTGAATTTTTTTGGGACAATTTTTTTCACATCGCCTGAAACAGGAAAAACCTTTTCCTCTGCCTTGTTCAGGAGAATGTTTTCATCCATAAATTTCACTGCAGCAGGATTCAGCTCGATTGCAAAAGCAGCTTCCATTTCAGAATTTTTTGCAAAAACAATGGGAAAAGGCCCTACTCCCGCAAAAAAAGCCCCGATTACTTCGCCTGTTTTTATCTGCCTTGCAATGCGCATCCGCTCTGTTGCAAGCCTCGGAGAGAAAAATACTTTTCCAAGGGGAATTTTGAAAACGCATCCGCTTTCCCTGTAAGTGGCAAGAAGGTTTTTTTCGCCGGCAATTATTTTTACTGGTTCAACCCTGAATTTTCCCTTGTGCGCCCCGAGCTTTTTGCAGACTGTTTTTATTGAAGAGTTTGTCTGCAACAGCGCCTGCGCAATCAGCTTTTCCTTTTTTTCAAGCGCTTTGGGAATCTCGATAATTGCAATGTTTCCCAGCGCATCAAAGCCTGAAACAAGCTCGGAAAATTCTTTTTCAGAAAGCTTTCCAAGGAGCGCTTCCTTCAGGCTCTTTGGCTGTCTCTGGGCTTGGGTGAAAAACATTTTGTTTATTGCAAAGCTCTTGATTTTTTTTTCAAGCTCGCGGATTTCCTCTTCTGAAGGCTTTCTCTTCAAGGGAAAAATTACAAAATCAGCGGAGCGCATTACCCCAAAATCAAACTCCAAAAGTTTTTTTTCAAGGAGGAGACTGCGCATTTTCTCCGCATTCTGCTTCATTACCTTTGCCGCAAAAAACTCTGCGCCTGTTTTCTCCCGCATAGAAAAGATTAAAAGGATTAATCAATTTAAAGCTAATGATATGGACATTTCACAGGTTTTTTACGATTTGTTTGGAAAGCGGATTTCAGATCTGACAAACGGATTGCCGAGCCAGTATTCTCCCATAGAATACATTGTCTATGGAGTTGTCTTTTTTGCTGCGGCTTTTTTCGTTGTTTATCCCTTTTTGAACAAGCGCGGAATAAAATTCAACGCAAAATTTGCATTGGCAGCGCTTCCATTCATTCTCCTTGCATCAGTTGTAAGGGTTTTAGGGGATATGAGAGTAATTCACGGAAGCCCTTTTCCCTGGGAATGGAGCTATTACTTTGTAACTCCCGGCTTGTATGTTTTGTTCACTGCAATCCCATTGTTCTTTATCTGGCTTTCATACAAAATTTCACAGAAAACAAAAATTTCCTTTTACAAACTGCTCGCGGGATTCGGATTAATTCTTTCTGTTCCTGTTGCTGTTTTTGAAATAATAAATTTCAAGGCAGCCGCAATTGCCGGCTTTTTCGGGGTAATCGCATTAGTGCTTGTTGTGGGATTTGCGACAATCTTCATAGTTGATGCTGTTTCAAAAAAGCTTCGGAAAAAAATATTTTTTTCAAACGGGATTTTCAAGCTTGCATTGTTCGGACAGCTGGTTGATGCGTGCTCTACTTTTGTGGCAACAGGCTTTTTCAGATGCGGGGAACAGCATCCTGTTTCGGGAATTTTTTTGAACGCATTTCCCTTCAGCTTTGTGCTTGTAAAAATAGCGCTTGTTCTGGTAATTCTTTATTTTGCCGAAAAAGAAATCGAGGATGATAATCTGAAAAACTTCATTGCTTTCCTGCTGATATGGCTTGGGTTCGGCCCAGGGCTGAGGGATTTGTTCACTTTGGGAGTCGGAACCTGCCTGTAAAAAAAAACAAAGTCAAATTATTTTTGTTTTTTTCTTCTGTCGGCAAAAAAGACTTTGATTGGCAGCCCTTTGGAATTTCCCATAACAACATGCCGGGGCCATGGCTTTCTAAGCCTGGCAAACTCTTCCAGGCTGGTTGCAAGTGCCGGCTTTCCATCCATGGTCAGCCAGTTGGAAGGAGTCCCGATTTGCTTTTTTCTGAGCTCAGGCTGGCGTCTTCTTGGTTTTCCCGCTATTCTAATCACCTTGTTTAGTTTTTTCAGTTTTTTTCCTAAAATTAGCCTTTACTGAATCATGCTTCTGCTTTGTCTTGACAAGCATGCGCATCTGCCTTACCTGTTCTTCAAGACGGGATTCCTTTGCCATTTTTTCCTCTGCAATCTTTTTGAATCTGTGAAGCATGTCTTCTTTTTCAGACAATTGCTTCTGGAGTTCTGTTATTCTTCTTCCGAGCTTTTCTTCTGCCTCTCTTTTTGCAAGAAGCTTTGCTTCCTGCAAACCCAAAATTTCCTTTGTGTAGGAGCCGCGCAATTGCATTGTTTCATGCTCGATGTCAAGAACAATCTTTTTCGCGTAATCGCGCTCTTTTTTCAATACCTTTGAAAGCTCGATGCTTTTTGAGGAATAATCCGCGAGCGCTTCCTTTATGCTTGTGAATTTCTGCTTTGCATCAAGGAAAGAATTCTGCAGGAATTCCATCTGCCGCGCAGCATTTGAAAGGCTGTGCTCGAAAAAAGCATAATTTTCCGCAAGCAACCTGTTCAAATCTCCAATGTCTGATTCAAGATCAACCGAGCTTTTTTCCTCTATCAGCCCCATGAAAGATTTTTTTCTTATCCCGTCATATTTTGTTTTCAAGTCCTGAAGCTCGTTTTCCTTGTTTTCAAGCAGCTCCAAAATCTGCTTTCCGGTGCTCTTTGCGGAGAGAGAGCCGTGCTCCTGTTTGCTTGCAAAAATATTCAGGCGCTCGTTCAGATAGCGTGTTTTCAGGAGAAGCGAAAGCACTTTCTGTTGCAAAGAAGAATAAAGCTCGGGATGGGAATCTTTTTCAAGCGCGCTTATTTCCTTTGCGCGGCTTTTTTTTGTTTGCTCAAAGGAAAGGTTTTTTTTCAAAACAGAAAGGGTTTTTTCGAATTCTCCGGTTATCTCCGAACAATCGGGCGCGTTCTGCAACGGCTGTTTTTCAAGCTGTTCCTGTATTTGCTCGAACAGGGATTTTATTGTCGATAATTCTGAAATGTTTTTGGAAAGATTGTTTACAAAAACAATCCTGTCAAAATCTCCCCAGTGGCTTGCGGAAACATTCGAATGCAGGGAACTGATTTTCTGCGAGCATTCTGAAACCCTGTTTTTCAGGGCAGATCTTGAATTTGCGGATTCAAAGTTTTCAAACTGCATTTTTACCAGTATTATTATTGCAGTTTGCCATATATAATTTTGATTGTTTGCAATGGTTTTATATTTTCAAAAGCCTTATTTTTTACATGCCTATATTTTTTGACCGGGGCTTGTTTTTTGGGAAGGATTTTGCAATAGATCCGACAGTTGCGAACGGCACTGAAAACATTCTCATAACGCACGCGCACGCAGACCATGTGAAGCTTAATGGAAAATCGAATTTTTTCATGTCAAACGAAACAAAGGCTCTTGTGGAATCGCGGTTTGAAAAAATAAAAAACCCCCACCCTAAGAATTTCGGGCAGAAATTTGATTTTGATTTCGGAAAGGTCTCACTGCACAATTCAGGGCATGTGCTTGGAGGAAGCTCCGTGCTTGTTGAGGCAGACGGAAAAAACATTGCGGTTACATCAGATTTCAAATTGCAGGATTCCCTGATACAGAAAAAAGCAGAAATCCTGCAATGTGATTCTCTTGTCATTGAAAGTACCTTTGGACTGCCATGCTATTCTTTTCCATCGCGCGAAAAGGTTTATGAAGAAATGGTTAAATGGATTTCCGAAAAAACAAAAAATTCCTTTGTAGTCCTTGCGGGATATTCTCTCGGAAAGGCGCAGGAATTAACCGCTGTCTGCTCGCAGTTTGCGGGAATCACTCCAATTGTGCATGAAAGCATTTTCAAGAACAACAAGGTTTATGAGAGCAACGGGGTTAAACTCGGCGAATACCTGAAGCTTGACCATAACCTCAAAGAATCTTCTGTTTTGATAATGCCGCCTTCGCTTGCAAAGCCCGAGCTTTTGAATGTGCTGGAGGAAACGCTTCATAAAAAGATTTTTTCCGCTTTTGCAACTGGCTGGCAGAATAGGGGGGGTTATAGCAAGGTTTTTCCGCTTTCAGACCATGCGGATTTTTCCCAGCTGCTTGAATATGTAAAAACAGCAAACCCGAAAAATGTTTTTACTGTGCATGGATATGCAAGGGAATTCGCGCATTTTGTGCAGAGAAGGCTTGGAATAAGCGCGCGCCCGTTGGAGGAATGCGCGCAGAAGACGCTGGAGGAGTTTTAGGTTTTCTGCTGTGCAATTGCGCCTGTTTATTAAAATTTGTTTTTTAAGTGATTATTATGCAGTGCGAAATCTGCGGTGAAAATTCTCGGGAATTGAAAAAGGTTTTTATTGACGGGACTGAAATGCTTGCGTGCATGGAATGCGCGCGCTTCGGCATTGAAAAAAAATCCCCTGTTTTCGAGGGAAGGCGTGAAAGAATTGTCCTTGGCTCCGAAGAAGAATTTGATTTGGGGCTTGGAATTCTGAAAGGGTTTGGGAAAAAAATAATGGCTGCAAGGCAGAAAAAAGGGCTTACGATTGAGGAGCTTGGAAAAAAGATTTTCGAATCCGCTTCACTGCTGAAGCGCATTGAATCAGAACACATAAAGCCTTCTGAAAAGCTTGCTGCAAAGATTGAAAAGGAACTGCAGGTAAAACTCAAGGAACAGTGAAACAATGGAAACAATTGAACTGGTTCTCTGGATAATAGGAATTTTAGCATTTTTCCTGATCACTACTTTTCTGCTAAAGAGATTCAAAAATGTGAGCACTTTTTACGTAGGCTCAATGATAAAAACAAAGAGATTCCTTCCCTTGCTTGACAAATTTTCAAGGCACAAAAGAATCCTGAATCTTTTTGCAGACATCGGATTAGTGCTTGGCTTCGGCGCAATCGCTGTTGATTTCATCATAGGAAGAAAGCTCGGCAGAAAAATGCGCGTTCTTGTTTTCATTGCAAGCACAATTGTTTTGTTCGAGTTTTTCAATCTTGTTTTTCAGATTCTGCTCGCAAACCCTTTCATTGAGCAGTATAATTTTTTCCTTTCGCTCGGATTCGGATTGATGGGATTCTCGGGATTTTTGCTTGTTTCGCTTGCGGCTTACTCTGAATTTGTTATTTCAAGCGCCCTGATCGGGCAGAAAACCTGCCCCGGAGTTGCGCCTTTGATTCCGGGTGTGCAGATTCCCGGCTCTCCGCTTAATGTGCCACTGCACGGATGGGTTTCAATCCTGATTATTCTTGTTGTGCATGAGGGAATGCACGGGGTTTTGATGAGAAAGGCAAAAATGGCAATCAAAAGCGCGGGAGTGCTGCTGCTCGGATTGTTTCCAATCGGGGCATTTGTAGAGCCTTGGGAAGAAAATAAGATAACTGGGACTGAAACAGAAGAAGAGCTGATAGCCAAAAAGCTGGAAAACCAAAGATTAAAGGCACACCTGAGGAAGACTGGTGAAATCTTAGTAAGCAAAGGCCCAGAAAGGGAACAATTAAGGGTTTTTGCCGCGGGGCCCACTGCAAACATTGCAACAGTGCTTGTTGTTTTTGCGATTGCAATTGTTTTTTCGTTTCTGGTTTCCTCTGCATTCGGGGCATGGATAAATGCGGAATACAAGAATAATTTTTATGCAATGAAAATTTCCAGTGTCGACCAGAATGTTGTTTTCTGCGGAAAAGCTTATCCGAGCCCGGCATTAGGAAAGCTTGACGCAAACTCTGTTATTGAGAAAATAAACGGCGTGAAAATAGATTCGCTTGACAGCTTTTCAACAGAGTTCAACAAAATAGGAAAAAATCCCTACACCTTAACAGTAACTGACATTAACGGATTGCAGAAAACAGTTTCACTTGCTCCGAATGAACTCGGCTTTCACGGGTATCATGTCATAGAGGAATTCAAGCCTGGCGCGCAGTTTTCAGCAGGATACAAGGCGCTTGCGGCAACAACAGGCTTTATTGACAATTTTCTTTTGTGGCTATTGCTCTTGAGCCTCGTAGTCGGAATAGCAAACTTCCTTCCTTTAGAGCCTTTTGACGGAGGAAAGATTGTAAAAATGCTGCTTCTCCCTTATCTGGGATTTTTGAAAATGCCGAAGGAAAAAAAAGAAAAACTAATCCACAGGGTTTTCCTCTGGATAGTGCTGATACTGCTTGCAATGAACGCACTGCCATTCTTTTTATAATTTAAGTTAAAAAGTCGTCATTAATTAAGATTCTGAATTTGTTGGTTTTAGCTTCTTTTTTTAGCGAATTCAACAGGTTTCGCTTTGCACCTTTTAATGAATTAATATCCAGTTTGTTTTCGGTTGTAAGTTTCAGAACAAGGATTGGGTTATATTGTTTGTTTTTTATTTTTACATCTTTTAGATTTGTAAATAATATCATTTTCAATAAGCCGTCTTTTATATCCTCCAACGCAGGCAGGTCTCCTTTTTCAGTATGCTTTGCTTCAGAAATTAAAATAGTATTCTTTTCTATCTTGGCTTCGTCACAAGTAAAATAGTAATACCCGCCCAAATAGTTTTTGATTGTTAATGTTGCCTTGCTACCGTTTACATGTTCTTTTGGTTGCATTGTAACACTTTCTCTTTGCTGTGCTTTTTGAGCTAATAATCTTGATAAATTCATAAATGCTTCTTTTCCTTCGAGCAATTCGTTTATTCTTTTTTCAGCCGAACTCTTAGAATGAACCGGCACTCCGAGTTTTTTAGATATTTTATTGTAAGAATCCAATGCTTTTGTTCCTATTTCACCCGCTTTGCTTATTTGTTCTAGATTCCAATGTAAAGCATCTGATTGATACGCAAGCAATTTTTTGATTTCCAATTTTATTTGTTCGATATCAAACCTTTGATTAGTAATTTTGTTTTCATAGCGGGAACTATGTTCAGCATCTTTGTAATAAGAAATTATTACATAAATCCCAAGCAAACTCATCAACGAAAAAGTATCCCATTGCAGAAAATCTCTGTCGCCTTCTGAACCTTCGTCTTTTAATATCGGAATAATTGTAATCTTCTTACCAGAAAAATTAAGCGAGTCATAAACCCTTGCATATGGATAAGATCTTGTTCTTTTTGCTGAAACCCACCAGCTAACAACAATTTGATTCTGATTATCTATTTTTAAAATAAAAACAGCTTCTTTTGCAAGAGCACTATTCAGTTCTCTAAAACTGAAAATGTTTAACTCTCTGCAAAGAAAAGGAGTGTATTTTATTCCAGTTATTTTTGCAAATATTTCAGTCATTTTATCCAACCTTTTTCTCTTTCTACCACTTCAAAAACATCTTGCGTTCCATTTAATGTTTTTTGCCCGTCAAACCCGCTTTTTTCTTTTATTGTTGGAATTAAAGATTTTTTGATTTCTATGCCTATACTATTTCTGCCTAATTGTCTCGCTATTTTCATTGTTGTGCCGGAGCCAGCAAATGGATCAAGAACTGTTTCTCCGACATAAGAAAACAATTTTATTGCCCTGTAAGGCAATTCTGCAGGAAATGCCGCGATGCCCTTTTCTAAGGGGGAACCAGGCATTACATTATTCATTTCCCAAAGAGTCATAAACCATTTTTTTTCTTGGAATTCTTTTATATCGACTTTTGATTTTTCTTTTATTTCCCTACTGACAGATTTGTAGTCAAATTTTCCTTTCTGAAAAATTATGATGCTCTCTAAAAGATTATCTGGGTAAAAATACATTGGATGAGGATTTTGCAAAAGCACGCCGCTTCTTCTGCTTATTCTCAAATACCCGTCCGGTTTTTTCCAAATTATCCTATCTCTATATCTAAAGCCAGCGTCTAAAAAAATCTTTGTAGCATCAGCAACTATCGGAAATTTTTCTCCAGCAATCAGCATGTCATCAATATTCAAAACAATTATTCTGCCATCAGCCATTACCCTGAACAATTCCTTTGCAACATTTTTCAGTACGCCACAATATTGCCCATAATTTTTAAACAACCCTTTGTAATCAAAAGGCGCATTAAAATAAGGCGGAGAAGTAACAACAAGATGAACACTTTTAGAAGGAATTTCCTCCATGCTCATGCAATTTCCGATTATAAGTTTGTGCGTTGTTGCCATACCATTCCCTGCCTTGCAAATAACAAACTATAAAATGTATAAAATTGTATATAAACCTTTTAGGCAGTAGATTTCCTGTGAAAATAGCACATTAAAAAAATTAGAAGAAGAAAAAAAAGAAAGGAAAAAAAGAGCATTAAAAAATCGCTCTTTTTTTAACGCTGATTTTAAAGAGAACCTTACAAGGAGCCTAATCCGAAGCCTCTGTTGTCTCTAGAGTTCATTGCCGCCCTTGCCTGTTCAGAACCCTTTATGTATGGGCTGTGAACTCCTGTGAAGATTGTTATTACTTCAATCTTGTTCTCAAAGGTCGGGTCTACTCTTGCGCCCCAGATGACTGTTGCTCTAGGGTCTACTTTTTCCGTGAGCATTTCTCCTACTCCGTTGGCTTCTCCAAGCGTTAATTCAGGTCCGCCTGTAATGTGAATAAGGCAGCCGCTTGCACCTGTAATGTCCACGTCGAGCAAAGCGTTTTTCAGGGTGTCTTCAACAACTTCGTTTACCCTGTCAACAGACTTTGATTCTCCGACAGCAATTACAGAAAGCCCCTGGTTTGACATTACGCTTCTAACATCGGCATAATCCAGGTTGATCAATGATGGCTGTGTGATTGTTTCTGTTATTCCGCGCACTGTTCTTGCTGTTACTTCATCGGCAACCTTGAATGCGTCCTGTATCGGCAAATTTGGAACAAGTTCCACCAGGCGGTTGTTGTCGATTACAACAACAGTGTCTGTTACTTCCCTCAGTGCTTCTATTCCTTCTTCTGCTTTTATCAGGCGTGCTTTTTCGAGTGCAAAGGGATATGTTACCATTGCGATTACAATTGCGCCCTGTTCTTTTGCAATCTGTGCGATTATAGGCGCTGCTCCTGTTCCTGTTCCTCCGCCCATTCCCGCGCTCAAAAAGAGCATGTCAACGTGGGACAGAACTTCTTCAAGGGCAGAGCGGCTTACTTCTGCTGCTTTTGCCCCGATTTCAGGATATCCGCCTGCGCCCAATCCTCTTGTAACGCTTTTTCCAATAAGGATTTTTGTGAGTTCGTCGTTTATTATTGCGAGATGCTGCTTGTCAGTGTTTACTGCAACAAGCTGTGCGCCTGCAATTCCCATGTTTGCAATCCTGTTAACGGCATTGCATCCTGCGCCGCCCACTCCGATAACCATTATTTTTGGAGTTCCGAATTCTTCAATTTTGTCGTCTTCGGCTTTGGCAGCCTTAGTTACTGCACTTTCAATCAGAGTCTTCAAGAATATCACCCCTTTTCTTCCAACTAGGAAAAAAAATGTTGTACTAATAACAGCTAAACTACTTAATATACCTTGCTTCTTATGTATACGGCTAAAATTACGCTTCTTTTCAGAAAAAGAGGGCATAAAACCGAAAACAATAGAATTTTTATCAATCAAGCCGAAATTAGCCTTCTTTAAAACAATGTCAGTAAAAGGAGTGTAGAAATGCCTTGCTTTATAAAAAGGCGGGTTTATGAAGGATAAAACAGCACAAAGAGCAGCAGGCAAGGTTTTCTGGCATGGTTTTTTGCGTGTTTTTGGAAAAAACACAGGCGCTGGTTTTTGGCAAAAAAACCATAATTTTTTTGCATGTTTTTTCAATATCTTTTTTATATCTGCTTAACTTTTTTCTAAAGGATTTTTTGAATGAAAATTTTTTTTCACTAAATTGCAGAAAAAATTTTGTGAAAATCAGAAACCCGCGCTTCAACAAAGCTTAATAAACTTTAAGCAGCCAATTATTTCAGTGAGCTTTAATAATTATGCCCAAGTAGCTCAGTAGGTAGAGCGCCCGTTGATTTTAAATGACGTGGAAAGACAAAAAGAAAGTGGCGGAGTATATTTCCGAACGGCGCAGAAGATATAAACAAAAACTGGTTGAACTCAAAGGCGGCAAATGCTCGCTTTGCGGTTATGCAAAGTGCATTACTGCACTTGAATTCCACCACAAAGATTCAAGCAAAGAAGGCCAGATTTCAAAAATTTATAATCGGGGCTGGAAAAGAATCTTGAAGGAAGCCGAAAAAACAATTTTGGTTTGCGCAAACTGCCACAGGGAAATCCACGAAAAACAAAATCAGGCGAAACTGTTACCTAACTTTTAGACGGAGATCGGATGGTCGGTGGTTCAAGTCCACCCTTGGGCGTTCTCTTTTTTTTATTCCGTATATGCATGAATTAAATCTTTTTCCATTGTTTATGCTTTCAGCATGATTGATGTTTTTACAGGGCTTTTTCTTTCCCTTCTTGCGGGATTAGCGACAGTTATCGGCGGCCTGATTGTTTTTTTTATAAAAAAGCCCAAGGACGCGTACCTTGCTTTTGCGCTCGCGTTTTCAACTGGAGTAATGCTCACTGTTTCCTTTCTCGAATTGCTGCCCGCGGGAATACTCTCGGTAGGATATACATACGGGCTTATTGTTTTTTTTGCAGGAGCCGCATTTGCTTTTCTGATTGACTATGTTGTGCCGCACAGGTTCATAATGGAAGATGCCACGGGCAACAAGGATTTTGACCCCAAGCTTTTCAGGGTGGGCATGTTTGTCGCGCTCGGCATGGCAATTCACAATTTTCCCGAAGGATTCGCTGTTTTTGCGGGAAGCCTGCAGTCAATCGGTTTGGGAATAACAATTGCTGTTGCAATAGCAATCCACAACATTCCCGAAGGAATTGCGGTTGCAATCCCGGTTTATTATGCCACAAAGAAAAAGGCAAAAGCGCTTTTCATTTCCTTTCTTTCGGGAATAACAGAACCCATTGGCGCGCTTATAGGCGCCTTGATTCTCCTGCCTTTTTTGTCCGCACAGGTAATCGGCGCAAGCCTTGCGCTTGTTGCGGGAATAATGGTTTACATCTGCATTGACGAGCTAATGCCCGCGGCATTTGCGTGCGCAAGGGGAAAGGCACATTTAATGACATTCGCTTTTCTGCTCGGAAGCATTGTAATGGGAACAGCCCTCATTCTCATCTAATAAAAAAAAGAGTTTTTTTCCTTTAGTTCGGATTTTAAGATTATTGGTTCAGTATCTTCTCTTATGGGTGGAAAAATAAACCTGAAATTCGAGCTTAAGAGCAGAAGAACCTGCATGCACTGCGGAAAAGAGGCAATTGACAACGGAACAGTCGCATTCCTGCGCGGTTTCTGCTCCGATGAATGCTATGCCACATATCTTCAAAAAGCAAGGCAGAAAAAATAACAGGCTTGAAAAAGGCTTTGCGGCAAAGATTTAAATTTTGTTTAACTGTTTCTTATTCTGCATGACACTGCCGAACAAACCTGAAGAGAGGAAAAAGCGCCGCAAAATAACCTATGCAGATCCTTTTGACATAGGGCCTGCTAGGGAAGAAGCAATTTTCAATGCCTTCAGGCAGGGCGTAGACAATGAACAAATTGCGGCATCAACAGGCGTAAAACCGCACATAGTTAAAACACTGCGCGCAAATTTTTTAATGGTTCAGTCTGCAACGCAGGTTCCTCTCGAAAAAAGAGTGCTGGACAGCTTAAAGAGAGCTGAAGGAATAAAAGCAAATAGAAAAGCCACCCGCATGAAGCATATCGCAGATGGAACGCTTGCGAGAAAAGCCGGTTCTGGAAAAAAGAAAATTTCTGTCCAGAAAGCCGCCGTTGTTCCCAAAATGTTTGTCCCGATAATAGAACAGATTGTCAAAGAATGCAGGCACCTGAAGGCGGCGCAGGTTCTGCAGCTCTGGAGGGAAAACAGAGAAGACATTCTTGACATGGAAGCGCAAAAAAGAAAACGGCCTTTGACTTCTAAGGAACAGGAAATTCTGAAGGACTTTCACGAGCGCGACAAGCCTCTTTATGAAGCATGGCTGCAAAGAAGGGTAATTGAAAAAAGAAGAAATGCAAATTGAAAAACCGCAAAAAAAATAAGAAATTTTATTTTTTAAAAAATCCAGCAGAATTATTTTCTTCTTTCTTTGCCGGAGCGCCTGTCACCCTTAACTTCAAATGTTCCCTTTGGAACAACAGCAAAGCCGTGAGGGTTGATTCTTGTGCGGACCTCGCCTGAAACAGGCCTCTCAGACTGCCTTCTTTCAGGGCTGATTCTTCTCTGCTTTTTGCGCCTGTTCAAGGGATTAAATCTTCCCCTGCGGAGTTTTCCCGAAAACTTTAACACAAAAATCACTACAAACAATTGCTTTCTAAAATTTAAACATTCTGCCAAACAGCTTTTTTGGAATTTTCAGTGTTTTGCACAACTATCAGGGGAACAAACATTTCTTCCTTGCTTAATCCTGCATGATTGCCAATGTGATTTTTTCTGGGCTCTCCCGGCAATACATCGCGCAGGGCAAAGTTTTTTTTCGTTATCAAAGTATAATCCCCGATCCTGTCAAAGAGCTTTTTGTGCGGCTTGAAAAGGCCGAAATAATTTTTCTTTACAAGTTCGCTACTTTTGAACAATTGGCAATATTCGGAAAGGCGCGTTCTCACGATTTTTTCAAATTCCCTGCGCTTTTCCTGTTTTACATAGGCATATTTTATCCTTGCATCCCCGCACAGCGGCAGCACTAGTGTTTCCTGCAGTTCGGGATATTTTTCAAGCCAGATTGTTTTTCCGTCAATCAGGCCGTGGTCTGCTGTTATTATGATTGTGGAATCAGTTCCTCTCATTGAATCCAAAAATTTTTTTGTTTCAAGCGCGATTTTTTTGAAATGCGCAATTGTTTTTTTGCTTTTTGTCCCGTGCAAATGGCAGAGATGGTCAAGGTTTCCCCAATAGGCATAAATAAACTTTTTTTTCACTGACTTTTTTCTGACTTCTTTTCCGAGCTTTTTGAACATTTCCCCCATTGAAGAATAAAAAATGCTTTTTGCGCTCCCGTTTGTAAACCTGTTGAATTCAGATTCCTTGAATTTTTTCGGGGAAACAAAAACGCTTTCAGCTTTTATTGTTTTGCTGAAGGGCGTGAAATCAAGCACATCTTCTGCTTTTACCCCGAATTCGCTTAGTTTTGTTTTTCCTATGCGCGGCTCGAAGGGAAGCACTTTTGAAACAATCCCTATTTCCTTCAGGAAAACAAACCACCCAGTAAGCGCGTGCTGCTGCGCAGGAACTCCTGAAAGGAAAGCAGTAATCGCTGCTGCAGTCGTTGAAGGGAATATTGAAGTTATTTTTTCTTTCAAAAGGCCTTCAAAAACAGTTTCTTTGCAGTTTTTACGCAAAAATTCATAACCCATTCCGTCGATTGCAAGCAAAACAACTTTTTTGCTTTTTTTGATTTCTTTTGCAGGCAGAACCCTGAGCTCAGCATACGCATGCTTTCCGCCGAGCGCATGCGCTATTGAACTCATTAAGTTTACAATGCTTCCGCCATGGTAATCGGGCAACTGCATGTAAAAAGAAAGGCTTGAAGAAAATAAAAAGGAATTGCCTCAGAAGGAGAATGAAAATTTTCTGCCGGATGTTTATTTTGCCCTTGCCAATAATTTTTTTATTTCTGCAATTGTTTCATCGAACTTTTTTTCATTTATTTTTGCAAATGCCCGTATGGCAAGTTTTTTGTCAACCTGCATGATTTTGTCGGCTTTGATTCGGCTTTCTATCGGGAGCGAGCCGGAAACAAGGTCTTTTTGTTCCAAAGAAACAGAGAACACCGCCCGTTGTAAATTTGATGTGACCGCACAAATAACCATATCCTCGCATTTGGAATTGTAATCATTGTTTGAAACAACCAGCGCAGGCCTTATTTTTGTCTGTGAAAAATCTGAAAAAGGGATTTTAATCCAGACAAGCTCCTGTTGTCTCATTTAAGGTCACGCGCAATTTTGTCCCAAACGGCATCTTCCTTGCTCCAGCTTTTTTTCAGGGCTTCAACAGACAAAACTTTCCAAGAACCGTCTTCATCAAGAAGCTGTTTTGCCACGTCGGATTCTTTTTTCAGGACAATTTCGTTTCCCTTTTCAATCAAAACAAGCGCTTCCTTGGAAGCCATATTCTGGCTCTTTCTCATTTCTTCAGGAATTACTATCTGGCCGCGGGAATTCATTATAACAGTCCTAATCCGTTCATTCATACTAATCACCCTAATCATATTGTTCATACAAAGAGAATTTAAGCCTATTCCGCAGGCAGCTTTACATCGCTGCCTTCAAGCGCAATGAAAATTTCCTGCCAGAAGGATTCCTGCCAAATGTTTATTTTTCCCTGGTTTGTGAGGAAGAGGACCGGAAGGAAAATTCCGATTGTTTCCTGTGCGGACTTGTCCTTTGACAACTGGGAAAAGCGGGCTATGCCCCTTGAATCTGTTTTTTGCTGAATGAGAGAAAAAACATTTTTTATCTGTTCTTCAATGTCTTTGTTGTCCAGAACAACTTTGAAATCGGGAATTTCCTTTTCGCGCAGGATGTTTCCCCTGCTTTTAGTCTTGTCAAGAATAAGAGTAATGTTTTCAACAAGGTCATCAAGAGAAATTTTTCCGGAACGCAGCTGCCTTCCATGCCGAAGCTCGGGAAGGTTTTCCTCGAGAAAGCGGATTTCCTTTTCGGAAACCTCTTTTGTCAAATCATCTTCAAGCTCTTCAATGGAACTTATGCGGATTGCGCGCGCCTTGAATTTCAGGAGAATTGCAGAGGCAAGGATTGCGTTTGCCGGAAGCTTCAAGTCTGTTTTTTCCATTGCAAGAATCTTCTGATAATATTTATTTGCCAAATCAACAAGGTCTATTTCCCAGGGATTCATTTTTTCGCTTTTAACCAAATCAATGAGAATTGTTTTCCATGCGGGCTGGTCTACAAGGTCAATGAGGTTAATTGATTCAAGGGGCTGTTCAAGCGGATTCTGCATAAAAACAAGAGAATGCAAAAAATTAATAAACAAGAAAGTAGCTAATTAATCAGAATATAAAACAAAAAAGTGTTTTTTATGGACAGGGTTGCAACAGGAATTCCGGGCTTGGACGAACTGCTTAAGGGCGGGATTCCGCAGGGAAGCTCTGTACTGCTTTCAGGAGGAGCGGGAACAGGAAAAACTATTTTTTCAATGCAGTACATTGTCGAGGGCGCAAGAAAATTCAACGAGCCGGGATTGTTTGTAACAATTGAAAGCAACCCAATGAACATTATGTGGGACATGTCATCGTTCAACTGGGACATTAAAAAACTCCAGGACAAAAAAATGATGAACATGTACAGGCTGAAAATAGGCTACAGCAAGGATGTAAAATTTGTCGAGGAAAAAATCGACGAGGAGCTTGAAGTAATTGCCGGCATGATAAAGGAAATGCATGCAAAAAGATTAGTGGTTGATTCAACAACTTCTCTCGGAATATGGTTCGACAGGCCAATCCTGCGCGCAATGCTATTCAAATTTGTAGATTATCTTAAGGAACTGAATTGCACCACTATTCTGACAAGCGAAACAGCAAACACAAAAAAAAGATTCAGCGCCTTTGGAATAGAAGAATTTGTCACTGACGGAGTAATCGCATTGTTCTTCACTCCCCCGCACAGGAGCGTTTTCATAAGAAAAATGCGCGGCACATGGCACGACAAAAACGTTCACCCCCTGGACATTACAGACAAGGGAATAACAATAACGCCGAAAGAAACAGTGCTATGGGAAGCAATAAAATAAATTCCTGATTTTTTGAAGCAGGCATTATTTTGCAGATCTTTTTTGGCTTTTTTCTTCCGCTGCTTTGGCTTTCCAGATAAAAAGTTTCATTTTCGGATTGATTTGCTTTCTTGTTTGTATCGGCACGCCTTTTAAATTGTTCGTTATAAATGAACATATGTTCAGTATTAATGAACAATGGTTTTTATGAGGATTCTGCGGGAATTGGTTGATTCAAACTCAAAAGCGCGCCTGCTGCGGCATCTGCTGGATACTTCGCAGCCTTTTTCTGTTTCAGAACTTGCAAGATTATCGAGCTTGCCAAAAGCCTCTGTTTCGGTTATTGTCCGCCAGTGGGAAAAAACAGGATTAGTTCGGGCAAAATTGCAGGGAAGAAACAAACTCGTTGAAATAAACCAAAAATTCTATTTGCTGCCGGAACTCAAAAGCATTCTGGAAAAAACAAAAAATTTCCAAAAGCCCCTCATAGAAAAATTGGAATCAATGAGCATAACAAAAAACAGCAAAGTAAAAGCAATAGTTGTTTTCGGCTCAAGAACAAGGGAAGATTTTTCACATGCTTCGGATTTGGACGTATTAATCGGGCTGGAAAGCAAAAACAGCCCCATTACAGAAAAAATTGTTGAAGATTTTGTCAAAGCGACTGTTGAAACAGGAACGCGCTTTTCCCCTGTTTTTTTGGATAAAAAAGAAATAAAAAACAGGTGGAAAGAAAAAGACGCATTTATAAGAAACATTCTGGGAAAAGGAAAAATTTTGAAAGGGAGAAATTGGCTTGAGCACTTACAAACAGTATCTTGATTTGGCAAATGAACGGTTCCAATTGGGTGAGGAACAATTCAAAGAAGAAAAATACCAGACAGCAGCGCATTTGTTCATCAATGCGGTTATCAACTATCATAACGCGCTGTGCCAAAAATTTTTGAACAGGATTCCAATGCACAAGCCGCATTCAGACACTGCTTATTTCCCCGAATTAGCTGGCTTTTTAAAAAACGATTTTGTAAAATACAGGGATTTCTATGAATTTTTGATGGCATACAAAAGCGATGCGGATTATGGGATAGGGCTTTCACAAAACATTGCAAAACAAATTTACAGAAGGGCAAAAACAATAAAAGAAATCGCGGAAACAATTTTGTAAAAAAAAGTCATTCTTCCTTGAATTCTTTCCAGAGGACTTTTTTTACCTGATGCGCTTTTTTCGGGCCGAGATTGTCGACCTCTTGGAGTTCCTTGCTAAGCGCGTTGGCAATGTTCTTTATGCTCTTGAATTTTCTCAAAAGCGCAACAGCCGTGTTCGGGCCAATGTTTGGAAGGGATTCTACAACAAAACGCTGCCTCTCGCTCAAAGTCATTCCCTTCCTGCCAACGCGCAGGCGCGTGTCCTTGTATTTGTTCAATTGCTCGCGCTTTGCAGTTATGTACAAGAACTCTGCGGTTTCTTCCGGATTCTGAGTGAACAAAACAGGGGTTCTGAAAGAAACAGCAATCGAGGTAAGCGCGCCGATTATTGCATTCCTGTGAATGTTCCGAAGAGTGAACAAGTCATTGTAATTTCCTTCAATCAGAATAACATGGCTTTCATAGTTTGCAGACATTGAAGGAAGCTGTGTGAAAAGCCTTCCGTCAATAATGCTCTGCAGAAAATCCTTTGTTGTTTTTCTTTCAACAACACAGCGGTCGCTCAGAACATAGTCCCCGACTTCAAGCTGTTTTTCGCGGACAAGGCAGCCTTTTTCTTCCAGCATTTTTGCGATTTCAGAGTTCTGTTCCCTGTGGTCTATGTAAACCAGAATTTGTTCTTCTTCCGCGGATTTCGGCCGGAAGCTTTCAAGAGTTGTCTGCTTTGCAAGTGCCGCGGATTTTTTTTCAGGGGAATTTTCCTGCATCTGTAACAGCATTGCATGGGATTTTTTTTCTTTTGCAAACGCATTCCAGTAAAAAGCCTCATCGCGAGTTTTGTTTGCCATTAATATTATTACCCTGCCGGGCGCAAATCTTCCTGTTCTTCCTCTCCTCTGGATTGTTCTTATTTCAGAAGGGACAGGTTCATAGAAGACAACCAAATCAACGCTTGGAATGTCCAATCCTTCTTCCGCAACCGAGGAGCCCACTAAGCAGTTTATTTCGCTTCTTTTCAGCTTCTCGATTGTTTCTGCCTGTTCTTTCTGCGACATTCCCTTTTCGTCTTTTTTCTTTGCCTGCCCAATGAATTTTTCAGCCTTGATGCCTGGAAACTGGTTCAAAAATCCTGTAAGCTCTTTTATGGAATCCCTGTAATGGTTGAAAACAATTACCTTGCTTTCAGGATGCAGGGAAAACTGTTCAAGCAGAATCTCCTTCAGCTTTTCAACCTTTGGATGGTTGAAATTTTTTTTGTGGAGCTCTTCCGCTGTTTTCATTGCAAGGAAAAAATTCTTTTTTCCCACAAGCTGTTTAATCGCCCTGCTGGCGTCAGGCTCAAAGGCTTTCTGCTTTATTCTCTCGAAATAATTGTGCAGTGCAAAAATTCCCTGTGTTTCAAGCAGTACCTGCGCATGGCTGATTTTCATTAGCTGCGCTGCGGCAGTTGCAGCTGCAAAAAGGCTCGGCTGCCTTCCCCCGCTCCTTGCAATTCTTTTGCGGATTTGAATCTGGATTTCAAGGATTCTTTTTTTGCTGAGAAGCCCGCTGTTTACGTTATACGCCAAACCCATTTTTTTGAGCGTTGCGACTGATTCGCGCATTGTCTGTTCCAAAAGGGATTTTATTTCAAGCATTTCGGGGGGAAGGTCCACGCGCTTCCATTCTACTTTTATTTCATGCGAAAATTGCCTTACATCGTCATCTGCGAGAGTGCGGATTTCAATGTTTTTGATTGAAAGATTCCTGCAGACTTCCTTGATTTTTTCTTCAGTGCTGCCCGGAGAGGCAGTGAGCGCTAGCACAAGAGGCTGTTTTGCCTGCTTCAAATATTTTTCCGCAACATAAACATAGCTGTAATCCTTTACCGCGCGATGGGCTTCATCGAAAACGCAGAGAGAAACATTTTCAAGGGAAATGTGCGAGTTCCTTAAATCGTTTTCAATTGTCTGGGGAGTTGCGGAAATTATTTTTGCATTGTCCCATTCAAGCTCGCGCTGCTTGGGCTCCAAAGTTCCCGTGAAAAGCGAAATTTTTTCCTCTTCAATCTTCAAAAATTTCTGGAAACTTTTCCGGTGCTGCATTGCCAAAGGTTTTGTGGGCGCAAGAAAAAGAATTTTGCTTTCAGGATTTTTTTCAAGGACCTGCACTGCAACAAGCACTGCAATAATTGTTTTTCCAAGCGCAGTTGGGGCGACAATAAGCGAGTTTCCGACCTGCAGAACCCTGTTGGAAAGGTTTTCCTGGTAGGCACGCTTTTCAACAGTGTTTTCCTTTATCAGAGAGTGGGAGAAAAATTCAGGCATAACAGATTCTTGCAGCGATTGCTTTTAATGCTTTTTTCAGCGGGTTTCCGCTGTGTGCAACTGCAAAAATTGTTTTTTTGGGCTTGTTTTTGCCTGAAAAACCCAATATGTTTTTATTTTGATTTATAACCTATTTTAATAGTTTTTTTGATGAATTCGCTTGATTGGAGGGATTTTTTTGTCTGAATTGCCATTGGCTGCCGTTGACAGGATTATCAGGAAAGCGGGTGGCGGAAGAGTTTCTGAAGAAGCCGCTGCAGCGCTTGCCGAAGTCCTTGAAGATCATGGAATCAGGATTGCGAGAAAAGCAACTGAATATTCAAAGCACGCGAACAGGAAAACAATTACTGCAGCAGACATTAACCTTGCAGTGAAAAGCCCGTAAATTGCTTTTTCATGCGCTGGCTTTCTGCTTTTTCTTTTCCAGAATCTTTTTTATTTCCTGCACTGCCTTTTCCAAAGTCTGTTCGCGCGAATTGCTTGTAGTATCAATCACAATGTCAAAGTTTTTTTTGTTCAGATAGTTCACGCCGTACAATTGCCTGTAGCGCTTGATTTCTGATTCCTGCCTTTTTTTTATGTTCTCCATGGTTTTTTTTATTGTAGTGCTTTCCTTTTCCTCTGCGCGGAGATTTTTTGAAACATCACAGCAGACCCTGCGCGCGGCTTCTTCCAGAGAAATGTCAAGAAAAATCTTTATTGAATTGGGAATGAAGTGCCATGCAAGCCTTGAATCCATTACAAAATCCTTTCCTGTTTTTCCGAGCTCCTGTGTCCTTGAATCAACCTCTTTGTCAATGCTTTTGTCTGTTTCAGCGCGCGCGCCCAGTTCAAGCAAAGAAAGGTTTCTTTCCTTTGCAATCGCGCGCATGAAATCTCCTGCAGAGAAATGCTTGAGGCCGAATTTTTTGGCAAGCTCTCTTGCAAGAGTGCTTTTCCCGCTTCCGAGATTCCCGCAGATAGTGATAATCATTCAGACACCAGAAACACGCAGAAAGCAATACTTATTTTTTGGAACATCATTTAGAAAAAATAGGGCGCTTGTCTTGTTCTAATGTTGCTAATTTGTATTTTCTTATTCCTAACTCAATTTTAATATCATTAAGAGATATTTCCTTTTTTCTTAGTTTATCAGAAACACAAAATGGACAATTCATAAGTATATCTCCTTTTTCTACTTTATAATCTTTTCTTTGAGGCCTAGCCCATTAAATTCCATTATTTTTTTCTTTTCAGATTTGTATTGCAGTTCAAGCTTCTTTTTGCTCTCGTCATCACAATAATAAATTTTTTTATCGGTTATTACTAACAAATCAGTTCTACTGCCTACTCCCGGTGCGGCTTCAGAATTTTTCTTTGCTTTAAAAACCAAGAAAAGCGCTTTCTCAAAATCAAGATTGGGCGAATATCCTTCTGAAATCAAAGTATTAATTGCATGTATGTTCCCTATTCCTATTGCTTGAAATCCTATCTGGTTATTTTCTATAGGCTTGCCTGCTTGGTTAATAGTATACAAGTGAGTTCCTTCTTCATCTATGCCCGCAAGAAGCAATTCAACACCCAAGTTAAAAGTTTCGACATCTTGATTTAGTTTGAATGCTATTTCCGGAATCAAGTTTCTCATTTGTCCGCCTCTGTAAAACTCTTCCATGTCTAACTTCTTTGGCTTAAAAATAAATTCATTTATTACTTCCATCCTTTTCTCTATGACTATTTCTTGCAATCTATTAGCAATCTCTTCAACAGTGCTGGTTTCTCCAACTGAGGCTTTCAACTTTTTTTTAAATTCTTGCTGTAAAACAGTAGTCCCCGCAAGCAGCATTATTGTTCTCTCAGTTATCTCGCAAAACTTTTTACTATCATGTTCAAATTCAACATTATAGCTACCAAAATTGCCAGTAATTAAATGATCTGACGCTGCAATTATAACTTCTTTTCCATCCAATTTACATATCGAAGTAATACAAATAGTCATGTTCTCTTCAAAATTGGCATTAGAAAAATTGATAAATCCAGCACCATTACTGCAATTGTCGAAAATGAGTTTTCAGCAAAGCCATCACAGGAACTCAGAGCAACGGAAAAGAACAATTCAAGACAACACAAGTTTTGGGTTCAGGAAAACCCTAAATGATTTATATAAGTTTAATCAAATTAATTGTTGGTGTTGCCTTGGGAAAACAGAATCTTGCGTATTCAGGCTTTATTGACATTGGCTATAAGCCTTCTCCAAAAGACCTTGTTGCGGAATTTTTTCTGGAAAAAGGCAGAGGGGTTTCTTTCAGGGAAGCTGCGCAGGCAATTGCATCGGAATCAAGCATCGGCACATGGACGGAAATTTCCACAATGAAACCCGAAATAAAAAAAAGCCTTTCTCCAAAAATATTTGAAATGCGCCCTTACAGCGGAACAGTAAAAATCGCTTATCCAATGGAACTGTTTGAAAAGGGAAACATTCCCCAATTGCTTTCAAGCATTGCGGGAAATATTTTTGGAATGAAGGAAGCCAAAAACCTGCGCCTTGAGGATATTAATTTTCCCGACGAATACATCAATGCATTCAAGGGACCGAAATTCGGAATCGCAGGAATAAGAAAAACACTTAACATTTACAACAGGCCGTTGTTGGGCACAATAATAAAGCCGAAACTCGGATTGAATCCAGAAGAGCATGCAAAGGTTGCTTTTGAGGCATGGCTCGGAGGCTGCGATTTAGTTAAAGATGATGAAAACCTTACAAGCATGGCTTTTAACAATTTTGAAAGGCGTGTAAAGGAAACTTTGAAAATGCGCGCAAAAGCAGAGAAAATGACTGGAGAAAGAAAGGCTTACATGGCAAATGTCTCTGCTCCTTACAAGGAAATGGTGCGCAGGGCAAAATTTTTGAAAAAGCAGGGCAATGAATACGCAATGGTTGACATTGTCTCTATTGGATGGAGCGCCTTGCAGGAACTGCGCAATGAAGAGCTCGGATTGATTCTGCATGCGCACCGCGCAGGGCACGCTGCCTTTACAAGAAATCCCAAGCACGGAATTTCAATGCTTGCAATTGCAAAGCTATGCAGATTATGCGGACTGGACCAGCTGCATATTGGCGCAATTTTCGGAAAAATGACTGGTGCAAGGTTTGAAGTGCAAAAAATCGGCGAAGAAATAGAGCACAGAATAGTCAGGCCGAGCATCGGGGGGCACGTGCTTGCTGAAAACTGGCTTCATTTAAAGCCAATGCTTGCTGTTTGTTCGGGAGGACTGCATCCTGCAAAAGTTCCCGGGCTTGTGAATGCGCTTGGAAAAGATATTGCTATACAAATGGGCGGAGGAATTCACGGGCACCCAATGGGAACAATGAAGGGCGCAACCGCGGCAAGGCAGGCAATAGAAGCAGCAGTCCATAAAATTCCCTTGCACGAATTTGCAAAAAACCATTTTGAACTCCAAGCAGTTTTGAGGCAATGGAAATAAAATTGTTTTTGCCCAAACTGTTTTTATGGCAGCAGATTTTTCAAAAAGAGTCTGGAAACTTATTGCAAAAATCCCGCGCGGAAAAGTTTCCACTTACAAGGAAATTGCGCGCGCACTCGGAAATTCAAAGGCGGCGCGCGCAGTGGGAAATGCATGCAATGCAAATCCTTTTGCCCCAAAAGTTCCCTGCCACAGGATAGTGGGAGCATGTGGAAGGCTGGGAGGATACGCAAAGGGCGCAAAAGAAAAAGCGCGTTTGCTGGAAAAAGAAGGCATTGAAATTAAAAAAAGCAGAATACAAAACTTTGAAAAGTTTTTTTTCAGGTTTGAAAAATAAAAATTATTTTTTGTTTCTTTTTATTTCATTTTTTGCGCTTTGGTTTCCTGTATTTATAGCCACGCCATCTTCTGTCCTCATAAAGCATGCCGGAATATTTAGGAGAATGTACGCGCGGATTCGCGCCAAGCCCAACCACGCGGCCCAATCGCTTTCGTTTGTCTTCGAGAAGATTTACAAAATCGCTTAAACTTTCAACATGCCGCTGGCTTTTAAGTCTTTCACGCGGTTGAAAAAAGCGAATGCTTTGCATATCCGGGCCCGCAAAAACTTGGCCCCTGGATACAGGCGGAGTTACACGCCTGTTGGCATGTTTTTTTGGATTCCATTTTTCGCCTGGTTTTGGGCGGGATCGTTTTCGTGCTGGCATGCAATTTCACTAACATAACTAAGCCTATTTGTAATATTTAAAGTTAATTGAATTCATTTTCCAAAGTATTCCTGCCAGTGCTTTATTTCGAATTCTTTTCCGCCTGTTTTTTCAAGGCTGCGGATGAACAGCTTTGCAAGCTGCTTGTTTGTAATCAATGGAACGTTAAAATCAACTGCGGAACGCCGCAGGGCATACTGCTTTTCAAGCTGTTTCCTGTTGAATTCCTGCGGAATGCAGATTACAAGGTCGAGAAGGCCTTTTCTCAAAAAAGTTGCAGTGTTGGGCTCTTTTTTTTCATGCTCCTTGAAAACCATTCTGCAGGGAATTGCATTTTTTTCGAGAAATTTCTGCGTGTGCTCTGTTGCGAACAATGCAAAGCCACGGTTTTTCAGAACTCGGATTTCCTCAAGCAAATCCTTCCTGTTTTCATCCCCGCTGATGCTTACAAGAATGTTTTTTTCAGGCATTGAAAAACCAGCCGCAATAATGCTTTTGAGAAAAGCGTCCTCAAAGCTTGTTGAAAGGCACGCCACTTCTCCTGTAGAAGCCATTTCAACCCCAAGAAGAGGGTCTGCCCCCTTTAGCCTGCTGAAGGAAAACTGGGGAGCTTTAACGCCCACAAAATCAAGCTCGGGAAACTCTTCAGGCTTCAGGTTTTTTTCACCCATTACTGCCTTTGTGGCTGTTTCAATAAAATTCTTCCCGGAAATTTTTGAAACAAAGGGAAAGCTCCTGCTTGCGCGCAGGTTGCATTCAATTACCTTTACCTCATTCTGCTTTGCAATGAACTGAATATTGAAGGGGCCGTTAATCTCAAGCTTCTGCGCGATTTTTTCCCCTATTTCAAGAATCCTGTTCTTTGTTGCGGGATAGGTTTTCTGCGTAGGGAGGACAATTGTCGCGTCTCCGCTGTGCACGCCGGCATTTTCAACATGCTCGCTTACTGCATAAACAAGAAGCCTTCCGTCCTGCGCAACTGCATCGAGCTCTAACTCCCTTGCATTCACAATGAATTTGCTCATTATTACAGGATGTTCCGGAGAAAGAGCGGTTGCCTTTTTCAGGTATGAAATCAGGTCTTTTTCATTGAATGCAACGCTCATTGCGCTTCCGCTCAAAACATAGCTCGGGCGCACCATAACCGGAAAGCCCACCTTGTTTGCAAAAACCACTGCATCTTTTTCAGCTGAAAGCTCTTTCCATTCAGGCTGGTCAATTCCCAAAGAATCGCAGAGAGCGCTGAACTTGTGCCTGTCCTCTGCAATGTCGATTGTTTCTGCTTTTGTGCCTAAAATTCTTGCGCCGGCTTTCTGAAGCTTCAAAGCAAGATTGTTCGGGATTTGCCCGCCCATGCTAATGATTATTCCTTCGGGATTTTCCTTTTCATAAATGTCAAGCACTCTTTCAAGGCTGAGCTCTTCAAAATAAAGCTTGTCGCAGATGTCATAGTCAGTGCTCACTGTTTCAGGATTGAAATTAAGCATTATTGTTTTTTTTCCGAGCTTTTTCAAGGCCTGGATTGCTGTTACAGAGCACCAGTCGAATTCAACGCTGCTTCCGATGCTGTAACTGCCGCTTCCCAAAACCAGGACCTGGTTTTTTTCTCCAAAGGAAATGTCGCTTTCAATTGCATTATAGGTTGCGTACAAATAGTTTGTCTGCGCGGGAAATTCAGCTGCAAGAGTGTCAATCTGCTTTATGAAAGGCAGAATCCCTAACTGCTTTCTTTTTTCCCTTACAACAAGCTCATCTTCACTCCCTGAAAGAATTGCAATCTGCTTGTCGCTGAAACCGAGTTTTTTTGCCTTCAGGAGCAATTCTTTTTCAATTCCCCTTTCCTTTACCTGTTCTGATGTTGCTATTATGTTTTTTATTTTTTCAAGGAACCATTTGTCTATTTTTGTGAGCGAATGGATTTTTTCAATGCTCCAGTTTTTCTGGATTGCCTTTGCAATTGCAAAAAGCCTTTCATCGTTTGGGACTGAAATTTTTTTTTCAAGCCCCTTGAATTCAATGTTGTTTGCAATAAGGCCATACATTCCAATGTTCAGCATTCTCACTGCCTTCTGGACTGCCTCTTCAAAAGTCCTGCCTATTGCCATTACTTCTCCCACGCTTTTCATTTCAGTTCCAATCAGATGATTTGCTTTCTTGAATTTTTTCAAATCCCAGCGCGGCATTTTTACTACAATGTAATCAAGAGCAGGCTCAAAGCACGCCTTTGTTTTTTTTGTAATGCTGTTTTCAAGCTCGAGAAGGCTGTGCCCCAAGCTGAGCTTTGCGGCAACAAATGCAAGCGGATAGCCTGTTGCTTTTGAGGCAAGCGCACTGCTCCTGCTTAATCTCGCGTTTACTTCAATAACCCTGTAATCAGAACTTTTTGTGTCAAGCGCAAATTGTATATTGCATTCTCCAACTATTCCAAAGTGCCTTATTGCCTTTATTGAAAGTTCGCGGAGCATGTGATATTCGCTGTTTGAAAGAGTCTGGCTTGGGGCGACAACAATGCTTTCTCCTGTGTGAACTCCTAAAGGATCGAAGTTTTCCATGTTGCATACAGTAATGCAGTTGTCATTGACATCCCTTACAACTTCATATTCTATTTCCTTCCAGCCTGCAAGGCATTCTTCAACAAGAAGCTGCGGGCTGACTTTGAAGGATTGTTCCGCGAGCTTTTTAAGTTCTTCCAGATTGTTTGCAAATCCGCTTCCTTTTCCTCCGAGCGCAAAAGCAGCTCTTACAATTACAGGAAAACCTATTTTGCTTCCTGCAGAGAGGGCTTCTTCAAGGTTTTTTGCGGGAATGCTTTTCGGAACATTTATTCCGATTTTCCGGAGTTCAAGATTGAACAATTCCCTGTCCTCTGTTTTCCTGATTGCATCAATCTGTGTCCCAAGAACCTTTACATTGTGCTTTTCAAGAACTCCAGAATCATGCAGAGCAAGCCCGCAATTGAGGGCTGTCTGCCCTCCGAAACCAAGAAGAATTGCCTCTGGCTTTTCTTTTTCAATTATTTTTTCCACAAACTGCGCGTTCACTGGCAGAAAATAAATTTTGTCTGCAAAGCCCGAGCTTGTCTGGATAGTAGCAATATTTGGATTGACAAGGACTGTCTCAATTCCTTCTTCCTTGAGAGCTTTTATGGCTTGAGAACCGGAGTAGTCGAATAGACGGTCTAATGGTTTAACAACCAAAAAGACTTTCGCCCGCTTCCCCGATTTTCAAGGCACCGCTTCCAAGAATCAATACCTTTTTTGGCTTTTCAATAGGCTGTCACCTCTTTTATTTTCCAGATTATTGCCCGGTTAGGGGCTGTTTTTCCAATTTGTTCCACAAGATTCTTTACTTCAAGCTGTTTTAATTTCTTTAATGTTTTTTGAACGCTGAAGTTTAGTTCATTAGCAATTCCTGATGTGGATGCGGAATTTCTTTTAAGGCATTCTATTATTTTTTGTCTAAATCTGTTTTCTTCATGCTTAGTGTATTTCGTTGCTTTAGTGGCAAGTTTTTCTAGTTTCAAAAACTTTTTGCCTGAGCACAGCCCGATGTTTTGATAAAAATTTGTGATACTATACTGGTCTGTAATATTTAGGTACATTACGCAGTGTCGCCCGTCAACTTTAGTATAATACCTTGAAATAAGCGGTTCCCCTGCGTTAATATCGAATTCTTTTAACAACTCTTTTATCTGGCTTAAAAGCATCCTTAAAGAATCTGCAATTGATTCATGCCTTGTTTGATAAAGATTAACTCCCTTTGCCCTAAATGATTTCGAATACATTACCGAACCGTCATCATCAAATATTGCTTTGAGGAAAGCCTTTTTGCAGGGCTTGCTGCCGTTCATAATCCAGGCAGGAACCAAATTTTTATTATAAATTTTGGGGGCTTGTGGAGCGCCAAATTGCAGCAGTATTTCGCCGATTATCGAGGGATACCCTATCCGCGTGTTATTTTTTGTATAGGGCTTAATCCCAAACTGTTTCTCAACCAGTTCTTCAACCTCACACAGCAGTAAACTGTTTGTGTTGCTATATTCAAACTGCCTTCTTCTTGAACAAACAAACCCATCTCCAAAAACATGCCCAACCAATGAAGCAATATCCTCGTTTCCAGTTATTGGCAATTTTGTTTTTAATGAAAGCCCGGCACGTGTTTTTATCTCTTTAATATTTTTTTCAACCAGCTCCAGATTCAAATTTGCAAGTTCTGAGAGTTTAACCAATATTTTTTTAGGAATCGAATATTCAGACCTTTTCAGGCAGATGACAAAAGGATATGAAACCCCTAATTTTTCTGCAAGCGCATAATAATTTCCATTGCTCGCCTTTTCAGCAAGTTCTTTGCAAAATTGTTCCTCAAGAATGAATCTTGCAGAATCTGATAATTCCCAGAAATGCATTGTCTTTTGCATAGTTCTAAATAATATTTTTTTTATTTTAAAACTGTTTCGGGACAGCAGATTTCCGCTAATCATTTTTTTCCCTCTGCTATTTTCAAAAACTTGTCAAACAAAAAACCCGTATCCAAAGGCCCGGGATTTGCTTCTGGATGGAACTGCACGCTCATGAATGGCTTTGTTTTGTGCCGTATTCCCTCGTTTGTTCCGTCATTCAGATTTCTGAACCAGGGTTCCCATTCCTCTGAAAGTTTTTTTTCGTCAACTGCAAATCCGTGGTTCTGGCTTGTAATAAAGCATTTTTCCGTTCCCACAACAGTGCAGGGCTGGTTCTGGCTCCTGTGCCCGTATTTCAATTTGTAAGTGTCTGCTCCCGCGGCAAGAGCTAAAATCTGGTTTCCCAAACAAACGCCAAAAACAGGCTTTGAATATTCAAGGGCTTTTTTTATTGTTTCAATTGTAGCAGTGCATTGTTTGGGATCGCCAGGACCGTTGCTTATCATTATTGCGTCAAAATCAATTTTGCCGTTGAACAAATCAAAATCCCAGGGCACCTTGATTACTGAAGCGTTTCTTTCCAAAAGGCAGCGCACAATGCTGTTTTTTGCCCCGCAGTCAATGAGCGCGATTTTTACACCGCTGTTCTCATGAAAAATAGGTTCTCTGCAACTGACGTCAGCCACAAGGTTTTTTTTGTTAGGATCATTAAAAACTATTTCTTCGCCATCGAGCACAATCTTTCCTAACATTACTCCTTTTTCGCGGAGTTTTTTTGTGAGCGCCCTGCAGTCAATGCCAGTGATTGCGGGAATTTTTTCCTCGCGAAGCCATTCCTGAAGGGATTTTTCAGAGTTCCAGTGATTATGCTCAAAGCTGTAATCAGAAACAATCAATCCTTGTGCATGAATCCTGCTGCTTTCAAAGTTTTTTTCAAGATTGGATTCAAGGGCTTTGCCGGGAACACCATAATTTCCTATCAAAGGGTAGGAACAAACAAGAATCTGCCCCTCGTAACTCGGGTCTGTAAGGCTTTCAGGATAGCCCACCATTCCAGTGTTGAAAACAACTTCCCCTGAAATGCTTTTTTCAAAGCCAAAAGAAATTCCTGAAAAAACAGAAGAATCTTCCAAAACAAGTTTAATGCTTTTTTCTTGTTGCCGCATTCTAAAAAAGGATTAATCACACAAACAGTTTAAAATAGTTTCCAGAATGCGGGGCACTGTAATACAAACACCGAACAAAACAAGAGTAAGACAGGCTGCAAGTAAATCGCGCTTTCTCAGCAAGAGTGATTACGACAAAAAACGACAGCAAAGCAAAGTTTATTAACTACAAAAACGCTAAATAAAATTGATTATGAATGAAAAAAGGCTTTCTATTAATCATTTTTTTTAGCTTGCTTTTTTTGCCTGGCGCTTTTGCTAGCTACGGTATGATCTGTAATAGCAGTGCTCCGATTTTGTTGGTGGTGCAAAGTTATTCTTTTGTAGATGGAAATTTTTCTGTTAAACTGTTTAACAACACTAACACAGATATTACTGTTGTTTCAACCCAGCCCCAAGGGGCTTTGGTTTTGGAGAGCGCTTCTAGCGGGCTAATTAAAAAAAATGAATTAATTAGCATTAGTGGAAAATACCCTCACAGAGAGATAAACGAAAACATTTTGTTATCTTATTTAAATCAAGCGGGAGAAAAAAAAGAATTAACTCTTAATTGCAGAGGAAGCGACCCAGATGTTGTAGATTCTGGAAACATGGCAAATTTTGTATTTCTCGCTTTAACTATCTTTTTCTTTGTGTCAAGTCTAATTTTAATTTGGTACGGACAGAAAAAAGGAAAACCAACAATTAGAGCAATTGGAATTATATTGTTCTTATTTTTTTTATTAGCGCTGTTTCTTCTCCTCGTGCCCGTGCAGCCTTAAGAAACCAGCAGGTTTTTAGTTCCAACCTATTAGAACATTATAGTCTATACTAACAAGTTTTTTTGTAGGCTGTGATAGAATAGAATAAATTATGTTATAGTCTTGTCCAATTCTTTTATTACCACCATAACCTAGAATCCAACTGATTCCGGTAGGTTGGAGTGTTTGAATCGCTCCTTGAACAAAAGCTCTTTTTGAGTTTTCATCTGGGTCATTAGAACCAATATTCATATCACTAAAATAATTCCCTGAAAGGTTCTGAGTGTTAAGTGTTGCACTAAAAATATGAGATTCTCCTGGCGCTAGAGTTAATGGAACTGAAAGCCCCGAAATGTCTATTTCGGGTGGAGAATTAATGTTAAAAATATTCAAGTCTGCATTGCCAGTATTTGTTATATTAAAGTCTTGTGAAAGCATTTCCCCTTTTGTTATGCTTCCAAAATCCCATAAAAACGGTTGAATTGAAATGTCCGGGTTTCTAACAATAAAATTGTCCGAAACCGCTTCACTGGTTAATACTCCGTCTGTGGCAATTATTTTAATTTTAGCATTATTACTAGGAGTAGCAAAATCAGCATTCCAAGAATAATTAGTGTCTGTTATGCCTATGGCTAAAGGATTCCAAGTTGCACCATTATCAGAACTGTATTCTAAAACATAAGACAAGTTATCTCCATCAAGGTCACTAGAATTCCAAGTAATGGAATTTATGCCAGTCCAAATATCTTCGCTTGTCGGAGAAGTAATAGTTACAGTCGGAGCATTTGAACTTATTTGCCTCTCAGCCTTGATCAGGCCGTCGTATTTAACAATTACTTTATTAGTGTCAGTGTTGTAAGGGATAGCAAATACAAAAGCCGTTACATTAGTATCAATAGGTGGATTCGCATAGGGCAAAAAATTGACGTTAAAATTAATGTCATTTAATACCTGCTCGTTGCTGTCCAAAACTTGGATAGAATAGGGTCCAGCTTCAATTTCGCTAGGATATCCATCAACTAAATACCATGGATCTAGTTCAACTGTATTATTTTTGTCCACAGTT
This sequence comes from archaeon, assembly GCA_035290965.1. GTDB lineage: Archaea > Iainarchaeota > Iainarchaeia > Iainarchaeales > JAGVNX01. Next base: position 58,400 of record DATDTD010000071.1, read on the forward strand.
CCACTCAATAGCAAAACTTGTTCTGGTTCTGTGTGTGGAATCATAAAAAGATTCAATAAATGTGTGTATTCATCTTTTGCAATCCACTTTCCTAACTCGCCACTTTGGTAGGACATTAGACTTGCCGCATTGATTCGTTCTTTATTACCACACCAAGAGTCATTACAATCGACCCAAAAACCGTTCACGATCTGGCCATTTGGATCGGGATTAGGACAACCAGAACATCCTTCTGGCCTGCCACAGTCGCCACCAATAGTTATCTCGTCGCATAATCCAAATGTATGACCGACCTCATGAGATGGTGTTACCGCACTTAGTTCGCTTAAAGATGAATTACTTGTTGTTGGGCTAGAAATGCCAGACCAATTTTGCCAGTAATTACTTAAAAGCCAACCATTAGGAGTAATTCCTACTACTCTGTCGTAAGATTTCAAACCGCCATAAGCCAAGTATTCTACAGTATAAAGCCTGTGGAGCGTAAAAATAACTCCCTTATCTGGAATAAACTCCAAGGGACTCAATCGGCCATATATTACAGGATCTTCTCTGTTGTCAATTGCATTTTCTGGAAGCGGATAAACCGCCTTCATATATTCCTCGCTATGAGAAATAAAAAAATTGAAGAGGTCCCGATCTAATAGTTCCACTGGCACGTAAATTACTTTGAACCCGTAAGTTCTTGTTACATTCAAATCTACTGTTTTTGTGTTGTTGTTTTCATTTGTTTCTGATATGCTTGCATAGGGGTCTACCATCGCACTTATTTGGTATGTTCCTGACGTTGAATATGGTGTTGGATAGAAATCAATTGTTCTAAAGTCTGCGATTTGATTTGTGTCGTAATAGTCTTGCCCGTTGTATGATAGCTTTGCTGTTACTACTTTTGGACTGCCCGTGTTTATTACTTTTACTCGCACTACCGTTGCTTTATCAGTGATAAGATTTACATCTTCAATAACTTGAATTGGTTTTACCCATTCAATGAATAAATCGCCTTCAGGAGCAGCGGTAATCTGGAACTGGTTAGAACTTGCTTGAATGGAGTTTCCATAACTGTTCGTAACATTTACATCAACATAATAATCTCCGGGAGAAACATTTGTTGTGTTCCAAGAATAAGAGCAAGTTATTGGATTTGCTGTTACTGGTTGGAAGGTATCTGGCTGGTTGTCCATTACTGCTCTCACATCATCACCACTCGACAAAAGCATTGCTAAAAGAAAATAAGTTTCATGATTAAAATCGATTGCTTGACTGGTTATAACACTAATAAATGGGTAAGCATTGGGTAAACTGTTAAAATTAAAATCCGTTGTTACATTAGACCATTGAGACCCATTGTATTTTGCGACAAAGCGTATTGGGGGAAATGTAGAACAGATACTATACGCCAGCAAGCCGACTTCCTCCTTTTCTGAAAACCCGTTAAGCGCACTGCCTGTACACCCAGAAGCAGTTTTTAGAGAAGGTAAATTTGCAACAATGCTGTTTGTTTTAACCCATTGGTTGCTGACTATTTCCCAAGAGCTATTCCCGTCTGATGCTAAAAGATAAGGTTTGTCATTGTAATATCCTACAAAATAACTCGCATTTGGAGTTCCGCTCCCAGTAAAAATAAGCGAATTGGAATCCGTTAACCATTGTGAAGTTGCATCGTCCCAGCGATATAATCTGTTTGGTGAAGAAACAATTTGCACAAAAACGGAATTGTCATAGTTATAAACGAGCGTAGATGCGAGATTGCCAGTCTGCCCATAATCTGCAGTATCATACCCTGCAGTTTTATCTTCTTCATAAAATAAGGAATAGGGCGAGTTTAGATAATTTGGAGTTCCATTCTTTTTGATAGAATAAACATAAATCGTGTTTTTTCCATAAACCGCCCAAATTCTCCATAACGTGTCGTCATCTTTTTTCACCATAGTTGTATACTCGGCCCGACCCGGAAGATTGTTAGGATACAAATTTCCAACATTAACACCAGCATTTTGCCAGACATACCTCGAAGAATAAGTGCAGGAACTTAAATTCAAATCAGCAATAAAATGCTCTCGCGAACCAGGCGTTCCCCCATAATATAAATTAAAATGCTGGTTCGGATTGTTTGTTGAATCAGAATAAGTCCAAGAAATAGTCTGCGGATTACCTGCAGTTTCAGGCATAGAACCAACAGCCAAAGTTTGAGAAGAAAAAACACTCGGCAAAAAACAAAAAAAAGCAAACAAAAAAAACAATTGCCAACAAAATATTTTTTTCATTTTACGCCCCTTTTTTTTATTTCCGCACAAACTATTAGTTCTGGTTTGCATCAAAGATTGCTAGCGAGTTTGTTAATCCTTTTTAACAGTCGCTTGCAGTGATTATTCCTGCGTTAACGTCAATGAAACAGCTTCCTGAATCATTGCCTTTTCTTACAAACAAGGTTTTTGTCAAACCGGCAACAGTGCCAGTGCTTGTTATTACAGTAAAATTGTTCGCTTTTATTTTGAATGCACTGAACTCTTTGTTCTGGCTTACATTTGTATCACTGTTCAAAGAAATTTTTCCTGTTCCTGTGGCAGTTATTGCAATGTTACCGTTTATTGCAGCAGAAGTAATTGTTCCGGTTGGAGTCGAAAAATTAATGCTCGTTGCAATATTTGGAGTAGTAATAGTTGGAGTAATCGAAAAAACCGGAACAGTTCCAGAACCAGTAACAGTACCCCAAAAAACACTTCCCGCACCATTAACAAGCGCCCTCATCCCACTGGTAGAAGAAAGAGCAGTCCAAACATTCGGAGAATTTGCAACCAAAACACTGCCAGGATTAACGCTCGACAAGTTTGTTCCACCGGAAGAAACACCAATTTGACCCTGTCCGCCTCTGAAATTGTTCGGGCCATCAACAAGAGAACCGTTAACAGATAAGCATAGCCAATAGTCTTGGTTGTAATTGAGGTTTAGTTGGTCTAAATCTCCAAGCAACAGATTGAATGTGCTGTCTTGGATAGCGCCTGTGTAATTGTGGTCAAAAAAGACTCCGTTCGAACAAGAGTTTTGATCCGAAATTTTTACGCCCAAATCTCCGTTTGACAAGCCTTCTACTTTTCCCTGCAAAGACATTTTCGTAGGCTGAGTTGCTAAAACAAAACTAAAAAAAATCAGGCTAACTCCAATTAGTGCTAACGCTAAAAAAAACTTTTTCATTCAACCAACCCCCAAAAAATTCTTTCAGAGCAAAAACTCAAAAAGAAAAACCCCAAATAGCAGTAACAAGAATGAAATTAAAAAGCTTTGCAAGACTACGACAATTGACTAAGTGCGGTTTATCGCATCTTTTCTTCCGCAGCCTTTTCCTTGAGCACGCGCAGGAATTCTTCTCCGAGCGAGGGGCGGGGAACTTTTCCTGAAACCAAAAAATCCTGGATGGCTTCAAGACAGGCATTGCTTCCGAGGACAGCAGGCATTACAACAAGGTCTGCCTTTGCATTGTACAATTCAAGTGCATCCCTGAAATAATGAGCGCGCGCAAAAACAACTGTTTCAGGATTCAGGGATTTTGCACGCTTCACTAACTGCAAAGTAGCGGCTGCATCCGGAATAGTTACAACAAGAGCCTTTGCATTTTCAATGCAGAGATTTTCCCAGACCTCATTGTTAGTGCGCGAGCCGTAAACTCCCACAATGCTTTTTTCCGAAAGCCTTTCCAAAACATCGGGATCGTGGTCGACAACAAGAACAGTTTCAGAATTTTTCAGTTCAGTCGCAATGCTTCCTCCAAAGACTCCTCCGCCCGCAATAATAATATGGTTTTTGAGTTCAAGCGCGGAAGGAAGGGAATTTAATTTTTCAAGTTTGCGCGCAAAAAAATGCCTGCTCTTTTCAGCATCAAGCCTTGTTTTCTTGAAAAGCCTGTTGAAAAAGCCTGAAATCGCCTCCGAAGAATTCATGAGATAGGGGGTTGCAACCATTGAAATCAGGATTACCCAGATTGCAATGTTATACATTGAATCAGAAACCTGCCCCAAAGAAAGCCCCTGCCGCGCAATGATAAAAGAAAACTCGCTAGCCTGCGCAAGAGACAGGCCTACAAACCAGGCAATCTTGTTTCCAAAACCCGAATAAAGAGTAATCAGGTAAAGAATCAGGGGATTGAGAATAAAAACAATTGCAAGCAGGATTGGGAAAAAAACAAGCGACTGCGCCTGAAAAACAGAAAGATTCAATTGTATTCCCAGAGAAACAAAAAAAACAGTTGCAAACAAATCCCTTATGTACTTTATCTGGGAAAGCGCTTCAGTGCTGTAGGAAACACGCGCAAGCGCAAGCCCTCCGATAAAGGCGCCGATTGCAATTGAAAAGTCAACCGCATAGGCAAAAAACATGAAGAGAAAGCAGACTGAAACAGTTGTAAGGTAAAAAACCTCCTGGTGCTTTGCAGAGGCATGCATTATTACAGGGAAAATCTTTTTGCTGAAAACAAAAGCAAGCAAAAACAATCCCACTATTCCTAGAAGGAATTTTGCGGCAAGGTCAATGGAAAAAAAAGTAGCGGGATTTGCAAGCAATGGAAGAGCAATGACTGCAACCATGTCCTGCACAAGCGCAAAGCCTATAATCAATTTTGCCTCTAGAGAAGCAAGCCTGTTTGAATCAGAAAGAATCTTTACAACAATCGCAGTGCTGCTGAAGGCAACAATCAGGCCAATGTAAACGCTTTCAATAAGCGGCAATCCCAAAAAATTCATTATTCCCGAAACCAGCAGCGCAGTAATTGAAATCTGCGCCAATCCCCCGAGAAGGATTGTTTTTTTGAACTGCCAGATTTTTGAAAAATCAATCTGCATTCCCACAGCAAAAAGAAGGAACGCAATTCCGAGCTCTGAAAGAGCTCCGATGTTCTGCGCATCAGGAATAAGATTCAAAAAAATCGGCCCGATTATTATTCCCGCAAGGATATAGCCCACAATGAGCGGCTGTTTCAGTGCCCTTGCAATGAATGCAAAAACAGTTCCCGCAAGAATAACTATTCCAAGGTCAAAAAGCAGAAAAGGCGCTTCAAGCATGGATAATAAAAAAGGCGTTTGACTATTTATAATTATCCTGAAAAACAACTGCGCAATATTCAGCCTGCTGGCATAATCCGTGCTTTTTTATTCTTTTTGCAATAATTCTTTTGCTATCGGGAGGCTGTTTTATGTTCGGAAAAAGTTCTTCAAAAGGAATTGCGCTTGAAACAACAAAGGCGGGTTTTGCAAAAAACTCTGCAGTCGAATTTTCATTGAAAAATAATTCTTCAAAAACAATTTTTGTAATGCCGGCTCTTTTCAACGAGCTTTCACTGCAGGGCGAAGTTTCCCAGAAAACAGGCAGCGGCTTTGTGAAAATTTCTACTTTCAATGCGCAGGCTTCTGCGATAGACAACAAAGAAAGGCAGCCTCTTGAGGCTGTTGAAATTTCCGCAGGAGAATCTCTTGAAGGAAGCTGGAGCGGGACAGCATACAAAAAAACTGGTTCCGATGCAATAAGCGGCTGGAACAGTTTCCAGGCAACAGGAACATTCAGAATAAAAATAGCCTATTACAATTCCGAAGCAGATGCAAAAGCAGGCAAAAAGGCATTGTTTGCCGAAACAGAATTCCAGATAAAATAAAAAAGCCGAATCAGATTTTTTTTATTTTCGTTCCCTCTGGAGTGTCGTCCAGGAAAAATCCTTTCTGCAAAATCTGTTCGCGCAGAGAATCCGCCAACTGCCAGTTTTTTTCACTTCTTGCTTTTTCTCTTTCATCCGCAAGCTTTTTGATTTCAGAAGGGACTGAAAGCGATTCTTTTTTCAATAAATCAAGCGCAAAAACTTTGTCCATTTCTTTTATAGCGCTGATTTTTCCAACTGCTTTTTTGTCTCTCAGCAATGCCCACAAAACAGACAAAGCCTTTGGCATGTCAAGGTCGTTGTTTATTGCGCTTTCAAATTTTTTCAGGAAAGCGGAGTTTGTTTTTCCATCATCTTTGAACTCTGAAATAATGTTTTTCATTCTTCCCAAGGAGTTCTGCGCGCCTTCAAGCGCCTGCAAAGAAAATTCCAATGGATTTCTGTAATGGCTTGTAAGGACAAGATACCTGTAGGAAAGCGGAAGAAAGCCTTTTTCTTCAAGCTCTGAGATAGTGAACAGGCCGCCTTTCGATTTTGAAATTTTTTCTCCCTTGAAAACAAGGAATGCGCCGTGCACCCAGTAGTTCACGAATTTTTTTCCTGTTGCAGCAGTGCTTTGCGCGATTTCGTTTGTATGATGAACCTGCAGATGGTCAATGCCTCCTGTATGAATGTCGAAATGCTCTCCAAGATATTTCATTGACATTGCACTGCATTCAATATGCCATCCAGGAAATCCAAGTCCAAAAGGAGAATCCCATTCCTGCTGCCTTTTTCCGGGGTGTTCGGAAAATTTCCATAATGCAAAATCAGTAATGTTTCTTTTTTCCTTCAAAGAAACTCTTTTTCCCGCCTGCAATCCGGATTTTTTCAGGCGAGCGAATTTCGCATAATCCCTGAATTTGGAAGTGTCAAAATAAATCCCGTCGCTGGTTTTATAGGCAAAGCCTTTCTTTTCAAGTTTTTTAATAAGCTCAATTTGTTCCTTTATGTGTTCAGTGGCTTTGCACCAAATGGTTGGCTCTTCAATGTTAAGTTTTTTCAAATCCTGCTGAAAAATTCCGAAATAGTAATCCACTATTTCCTTTGCACTGCGGCCTTCCTTTGCTGCGGCGCTTTCAATCTTGTCTTCTCCTTCATCAGCATCGCTTGTCAGATGCCCTACATCTGTTACATTCATTACCTGCTTTACCTTGAAGCCGTTGAATTCAAGTGTCCTGCGCAGGATATCGGAAAAAATGTAAGTGCGCAGGTTTCCAATGTGCTGGAACCAGTAAGCAGTCGGGCCACAGCAATACATTCCTGCATTCTTTGCCTTAACCGGCTTGAAAATTTCTTTTTTCCGCGAAAGAGAATTGTAGAGCTTGAGCAAAAAACCACTATTACAAGTAGAATCAAAAATTATTTATAATGCAGTATTGGGCAAATGGATGCAAAAGCGTGCGCCATTACAGCCGCAGCTCTTTTTTCCAGTGCTCAACAATCTGCACTGTTTTCTTTTCAGCAAAGCCGGTATATTTTTCAGGATTCTCAAGAATTTCAAGCTGTTTTTTAGAAAACTTTTTCAAAAAAGGCTTCAATGATTCTTCCTGCATAAAAATTTCCTGCAAAGGCTTTTTCTCAGCCTGGGATTTCAAAGTAAGCTTTCTCACTTCCTCATGCGCATCTGAATGCCCGTGAAAGGCAAGCAGAATGTAAAGCGGCTCTGCAATTAACAAGCCCTTGCTCTTGTTGAAATTTTCCTGCATGTTTTTTTTGTCAACAGCCATTTTTGCAACAACTTTTTCAAGGCGCTTTGCGCTCAAAATCAATGCGGCAATTAGTTCTGGCAAAAATCTCTGCGAAGCGCTGTTAGTCAAATCGCGCTGATGTTCAGAAATTTGATCTAAGTAAACAGTGTTCATGCGCGGCATAAACTGTTTCCAGAAGCTTTTCACATTTTCAAAATTAATGGGATTTCTTTTCTGCGGCATTGTGCTGCTTCCGACCTGCTTTGCCTCGAACTCTTCCCCAACCTCTGCAATTTCGCTTCTCTGCAAATTGCGCATATCATCGGAAAAATTTGCAAGCACTCCAAAACAGGAAACGAGCGCATGCATTAAATCAGCCATTGGCTCTGCTTCCACAATCTGAGTGCTCGAAACGCTTGCCTTCAGGCCGAGCTCCTGCATTATTTCTTTTTCAAATTCAACGGGGTTTTCAAAAAAAAGGCTGCTTGCATTATAAGCGCCAACTGCGCCTGAAAATTTTCCGCACAAATTATTTTTTGCATTCTCGATTGCCTTTATCCTGCTGCCAAGCCTGCTTACATAGGAGGCAACTGCAAATCCAAAGGTAATTGGTTCAGCATGCTGTCCGTGGGTTCTTCCAATCTGAACTGTTTCTTTTTCCCTCAAAGCAAGCTGCATGAATGTTTTTTCAAGCTCCAAAAGCGCGGGAATAATTGCCTGCTCTGCAGCATCCTTGAAACGCAGAGCGTTCGCAGTATCGACAATGTCATAGGAAGTTGCGGAAAAATGCACAAAGGGCTTTGCTCTTTCGCTTACTTTTGCGCGAATGCAGTTCGCAAGCGCGCGGATGTCATGCTTTATCCTGTCTTCTTCCGCATAAACCTCTTCGGCAGTAACCTGCAGAGAGGCTTTTTCTATTTCATCAGCAATTTCCTTTGAACAGAGATTTTTTTTTGCAAGGACTTTTACAAGCGCAGCCTCTGTTTTTGCAAAATATCTTATGCGCGCATTTTCAGAAAGAAAAGGCTTTAAAGATTCAAAGATTTTTGAGTCTCTCCCGTAATAGCGGTAATCGAGAGGGCTGATGTTGTCGAACAAATCCATTGAAAGCTCACTTTGCCAAAAATTTTTTGTATGCGTTCACGCATTCTTTTATGCTCGGCACTTTCCAGTTTTTTTCTCCTGTCCATGCGACTGTAACTGATTTGTACATGTTGCTTACTATTTCAATTAGCTCTTTCGGAAGCGCGGGAGGGACAGTATAATTTCCTTTTCCTTTGCCTTGGGTTTTTTCCTTTTCAATTATCGCATACCAGGGAGTTTTCTTGTAATAATCCCGCAGAACCTGCTTGCTGATGTGAAAGCCGTTGAACAAAAACCTGTCCTCATCAAGAGTTCCGGAAACATCCACGAGAATTAATTCGTTTTCAGGATTTAATCCGAATTCTACTTTGCCATCGGCATGCTCAAGCATGATTTTTTTCGCCTTCCTGTTCAAAAAACCGTTTATTTTCAAAGCCGTTGCTTTCAGTTCTTCAATCTGTTTTTTTGACAGGGCGGAAAGCTGCCTTGCTTCTTCCCATCCCATGTATCTGTCTGTTGCCTCCAACTTTGTGCTTACATCCATTATCGGCTTTGAAAGCTTTTCACCGGGAACAGGCTTTTTTTTCAGCCCCAAAGATTTCCAGTCCAATTGCCCTGAATCAATTCTTTTGAAAACACTGCTTCCCTCAGGGAGAGAATTCCTGTAAATGACTTCAAGCGGAACAAGATAATTTTTCATGCCGGGCAAAAGCTCGCCTTTCTGCGGATACAAAACGCGCACTAAATCAACTTCCATCTTGCTTCCCGAAACAAGCCGGCGGAAATGGCTTTTTATGCCGAGCTTTTTCAGCTGCTGGAAATTATATGAAGCCATTCTGCACAATGCCTCTCCCTTCCCTGGAATTTCATCCGGCATTTTTCCATAATCGAAAACACTGTAATCATCGGTGAAAGTAAAAATTCCCATTCCCGATTCCTTTTCTGTTGCAGGCTTTGTTATTTCCAGATCCTTTACGCTTCCCAAAAAATCACCTCGTATTTTTGTTAGTTTTAGTGCTTAAACTTATTTAATATTTGCCAAAGTTTAATGTGCCTTAATAAAGCCCCCTATTTTTTCTTACGCTTCTTATCCATTCCAAATCCAGCTTAGCTGTTTGAATTGCTGTTTGTAAGAGTTTTGTTAAAGAATCCAATGTTGGTTTTGCATCCGCATATCTGGACGCGTTTTTTTTGTACTTTCGCAGGTTTTCCAATCCATGTTCAAACTCATATAACGCTTCCGACAAGACTGTTTCAGCCCCATTTATTTTTTTTATGTCGGACTCTGTTTTTTCCAGTTCTTTGGCGACAATCTCTTTTTGCAGCTTGACAGCAGGCAGCAATACTTTTAATTTTTTATTTAGAACCATTATCCTGCTTTGCCTGCCGTACAAAGCAGACGACATTCTGTTGAGGCGCCTTCTTCTGTCAGCTATTTTATTTTTCAATTCTTCCGAAGGCTGTTTGCTTTTTCCTCTTCCAAACCATTTTTTGAACATTTCTTCCAACCTTTGCTTTTTCTCATTTTGTTTTTTTCACGGCAAGATTTTTCCTGTATTCAAGCAATTTTTTTGAAAAAGAATTATCCGAAACGTTCAGGAGCCCGACTGCGGCAAGCGCGGAATTTTCAAGCCTGTTCAAGCCAACCCAGATTCCTGTTCTTGTTTTCTCAAGAAGTTTCTGCGCATCAAAAGAAGTGCTCTTTTCAAGAAGAGGAACGTTAATTGCAAAAAAATCTTTTGAATCAATGCCGTGCTCCGAGGAAAGCTCCACAAAATTTATTCCAAGCTCGCGGTTTTTGAGGGAATCAAGGCTTTCAACTGTTTCAAAAGCCGCGCCGAAACTTTGAAGGATCTCGAGCATTTTTGAAAATTTCTGCCCGAAAACTGCTTCTTCAAAATTTTTCGTTATTGTGATTTTTTCAAAGCCGTTAACTGCAATGCCTGCTGCGCACGCTGCTGTTTCCACTGCATTTACTCCTGTTCCGAGAACGGGAATTCCGGAAGGCATCTGGTGCACTGAAAGCAATGCATCCAAGCCCGAATAATTGCCTTCAACAGGCAGCCCGATTACAGGCTTTAGCGTCTGCGAGGCAATTACTCCCGGGAGAGCGGCACTCAAGCCAGCGCCGGCAATAATGACTTTTGCCTTTGAAGAGGAAATGATTTTTTCAAGTTCCTTTGGATTCTTGTGCGCGGAACAGATTTGAAGCTCCGCCTCCACATTTTTTTCTTTCAGAGCAAGCATTAGTTTGTCAAAAACAGGAGAATCAGATTCAGAACCAAAAACAACCAGGACAGTTGCAGGCATAACAAGAACTCCTAAGAGCAACAACTTTTAATATTCTTTGTTTTCTTAATTTCTTGGGGTTTTTTTGGCACTGCAGAGGATAGAAGTAAGCACCTTGAACGACACAAGGGAAATTGTAAAGAAAAAAAACCTTTCAGGAATCGGCTTTAAGGTCGAAGGCGTAAAGCTCAACGATGTCTACACAATTGAATCTGATTTGAAAACAGCAGAGCTTGAGGAATGCGCAGAACTATTGCACAACCCTGTTTCTCAGAAAGCAGAAATCGGAAAGCCGATTGCCCCGAAAAGCTTTGATTACTGCATTGAAACAGGATTTCTGCCGGGAGTAACAGACAACATTGGAAACACTGCTTCGGAACTCATAAAAGACTTTTTCAGGGCAAAAGGAAAAGAAATTTCCGCACGCGTTTATTATTCGCAGGAAATGTTTCTCAGGGGAAAACTTTCTTTGGAAGAGGCAAAAAGCATTGCTGAAAGCAGCGCAAACCCGCTTATTCAAAGGATTCACATCAAGAGCAAAAAAGATTTTTTAGCTGAAAAAGGAATGCCCGCGGTTGCGCCGAAGGTAAAACTTGAACAGTCACAGGAAATAAAGGAAATAGATTTGAATTTAAGCGAGGACGCGCTTGCAAAAATCGGCAAGGCGGGAATACTTGAAAAAACAGATTCAGAGGGAGAAAAAAGAAACGGCCCGCTTGCGCTTGATTTGGAATCAATGAAAACAATCAAAGAGCATTTCAACAAATTAGGAAGAAAGCCCACGGATATTGAACTTGAAAGCTTGGCACAGACCTGGAGCGAGCACTGCAAGCACACAATTTTTGCCGCGGAATTGGATGAAATAAAGGGCGGATTGTACAAGGAAAGAATCCGAAAGGCGACTGAAACAGTAAGGCAGAAAAAAGGCAAAAAGGATTTCTGCGTTTCTGTTTTTGTAGACAATTCAGGGGCAATAAAATTCTCCGAAGAATGGCTTGTAACAGACAAGGCGGAAACACACAACAGCCCTTCGGCGCTAGACCCTTTTGGTGGTGCAATAACAGGAATAGTGGGAGTAAACAGGGATGCAATAGGATTCGGAAAAGGCGCAAAGCCGATTGTGAACAGGTATGGCTTCTGCTTTGCAGACCCAAAGGATATCAAGGCGCTTTACAAGAGCAAAAATAAGCAGAACAAAATGCTTTCTCCAGAAAAAATAATGCTCGGAGTAATAGAAGGAGTGAATGTCGGGGGAAATTGCTCGGGAATTCCAACTCCGCAGGGATTCATGTATTTTGACGAGAGATATAAGGGAAAGCCGCTTGTTTTTGTAGGCACAATCGGATTGATTCCCAAAAAAATAAACGGAAAGGATTCGCATGAAAAAACAGCAAAGGCGGGAAATACAATTGTAATGGTCGGCGGAAGAGTTGGCTTGGATGGAATTCACGGCGCGACTTTTTCTTCGGAAGCGCTTTCATCAGGCAGCCCTGCAACCGCTGTCCAGATTGGAGATCCTATTACACAGAAAAAGCTGAGCGATGCAATTGTAAAGGAAGCAAGGGATTTGGAATTGTTTGAAAGCATTACTGACAATGGCGCGGGAGGATTGAGCTGTTCTGTTGCAGAAATGGCAAAAGAATGCAACGGCTGTGTTGTAGAGCTTGAAAAAGTTCCCCTGAAATATGCGGGAATGCAGCCATGGCAGACATGGATTTCCGAAAGCCAGGAAAGAATGACTCTTGCAATTCCAAAGGAAAAAGTTTCCGAATTTCTCGCACTGATGGAAAAGCGCGGAGTAGAGGCAACAGCAATCGGAGAATTCACTGATTCGGGAAAATGCATTGTGAAAAGCAACGGCAAAGAAATAATGAACATTGACCTTGAATTTTTGCATGACGGCCTGCCGAAAAAAAAACTCTCTACAAAAGAAATCCTGCAGGAATTTTCAGAGCCAATTTTTGAAGAACCAAATATTGGAATTGCCTTAAAGGAAATGCTTTCAAGGCTGAATATCTGCAGCAGGGAATTTGTTTCAGCGCAGTATGATTTTGAAGTCCAGGGAAACTCTGTGCTGAAGCCATTGCAGGGAAAAGGAAAAGTAAATGCAGAGGCAAGCGCAGTAAGGCCTGTTCAGGAATTAAAAAATGCCTTGGGGGTTTCACAGGCGCTCTATCCCGCTTACGGGGACATCGACACCTACTGGATGGCTGCATGCGCAATTGATTCAGCAATAAAAAATCTGGTTGCAATAGGCGCAAAGCAGGAGAACATTGCCCTGCTTGATAATTTCTGCTGGTGCAGCAGCAATGATTCTGAAAGATTATGGCAGCTGAAAAAATCCGCGCAGGCATGCCTTGATTTTGCAGTCGGGTTTGAAACTCCTTTTATTTCGGGAAAAGACAGCATGTTCAATGATTTTCAAGGGTATGATGAAAACAACAATCAGGTAAAAATTTCAGTTCCGCCTACTTTGCTGATAAGCTCTCTTGCGCAGATAGAAAATTCTGAAAACTGCGTTTCAATCGATGCAAAAATTGCAGGCGACTTGATTTTTGTGCTGGGCGAAACAAAAAACGAGCTGGGAGCAAGCGAATATTTTTCTTACATGGGAAAAAAGCTTTCGGGAAAAAGATTCATTGGCAAAAATGTTCCAAAGGTTGAAATTGAAAAAGCAAAAAAATTGTACAATGCCTTGAACAAAGCGATTGAATCAGGGCTTGTGGCAAGCTGTTATCCTGTCGGATTGGGAGGATTGGGAATTGCAATTGCAAAAACATGCATTGCAGGCTCTCTGGGGGGAGAAATTTTCCTTGAAAAAATTCCTGCGGAAAAAATGCGCGGCGATTATATTCTGTTTTCAGAATCACAGAGCAGGTTTATTGCAACCATAAATCCCGCACACAGGGAAGCGTTTGAAAAAATTTTCAGGGACAATAAATGCGCGTTCGCTGAAATAGGAAAAATAACAGAAGAAAAAAAGCTTGTAATAAATGCAAACAGCACAAAACAGTTTTCAATGCAGATTGTGGAGCTTGAAGAGGCATACAAAAAAACACTGAGGGATTACTAGATGCCAAAAGCGCTTGTATTGACTGGATATGGAATCAACTGCGAGGAAGAAACAGCGCTCGCTTTCAGGAAAGCGGGAGCACAGGCAGAAATCGTTCACATCAATGATTTGATTGAAAAGCCTGCGAGATTAAAGGAATTCAATATTCTCGCTTTTCCGGGGGGATTTTCCTATGGCGATGACACTGGAAGCGGAAATGCGCTTGCAAGCAAAATCCGCAGCAATATCTGGAACCAGATACTTGAATTCATTGAAGCAGAAAACCTTGTAATCGGGATCTGCAATGGTTTCCAGGTAATTGCAAACTTAGGGTTAGTTCCCGGATTCAAAAAAAATTACGGCGAAAGAAAAATCGCACTGATGCACAACAATACTGCGAGGTATGAATGCAGATGGGTCTCATTGAAGGGGATTTCTAAAAAATGCGTTTTTACAAAGGGAATTGAAACAATCCGCCTGCCTGTTGCGCACGGAGAGGGAAAGTTTTTCGCACCTGCAAAAATACTTGAAAAGCTCAATGCCCAGGAACAAATTGTTTTCAGGTATGCAAATGAAAATGGCGCACTTGCGGAAGGAAAGTTTCCCGAAAATCCGAACGGGGCTCTTGAAGACATTGCGGGAATCTGCAATGAAACAGGAAAAGTTTTCGGTTTAATGCCGCACCCTGAAAGAAACATTTTCTTTACACAGCAGGACAACTGGCTATTGCAGAAGGAAATTCTCCTGCGGCAGGGAAAAAAGCTTCCCGAAGAAAGCGCAGGAATGCGGATTTTCAGGAATGCAGTTGAATATTTCAAGTGATTTTTTGGACAAGGTTTTGGTTCTGGATTTCGGCGGGCAATACTGCCACCTGATTGCAAACAGAATCAGAAGGCTTGGAGTGCTTGCGGAAATAATAGATCCTGATTCTGAACTGAAAAATCTTGAAGGAGTAAAGGCGCTCGTGCTTTCCGGAGGGCCGGCATCTGTTTACGATGCAAACTCACCAAAATGGAACAGAAAAATCCTTTCACTTGGAATTCCAATGCTCGGAATCTGTTATGGGCACCAGCTATTGATGCAGGAGCTCGGCGGAAAAGTGGAAAAAGGAACAAAGCGCGAATATGGAATTGCAGAGCTCAGAATAATGCGCGGAAATGCCGCTGCCCTGCAGATGGCAAAAGGGCTTTCTGAAAAAGAACAGGTCTGGATGTCTCACGGAGACGTTGTTTCAAAACTGCCTGAAGGATTTACTGCAATAGGCTCGACTGAAAACTGCGCAGTTGCAATGGCAATGAATCCCGAAAAAAAAATCCTTGGTCTGCAGTTCCATCCCGAAGTGGAACACACAAAAAACGGAATGAAACTCCTGGAAAATTTTCTTGAATTGTGCGGATGCAGAAAAGAATGGAACACTGATTCCTACCTTGAACAGAAAAAAAAAGAAATAATCACAAAAGCAGGAGGAAAAAAAGTTTTTCTGCTTGCATCGGGCGGAGTTGATTCAACTGTCTGTTTGGCAATGCTGAATTCAGTGCTCGGAAAGGAAAAAATAGTCGCACTGCACATTGACACTGGTTTCATGCGCAAAAATGAAAGCAAAAAAGTCAAAAAAGCACTGCTTGCAGTCGGCTTTGACAATCTGCATGTTGCAAATGCATCTGACTATTTTTTTGAAAAAATAAAAGGCGTTATCGAGCCCGAGGAAAAAAGAAAAATAATCGGAAACGCTTTCATTGAAGTACAGCAGGAAGAAATGAAAAAACTCGGATTGAATCCTGAAGAATGGCTTTTGGGGCAGGGAACAATTTATCCGGATACAATTGAAAGCGGCAGGACAAAAAACGCTGAAGTAATCAAAACCCATCATAACAGGGCGCCGATAATAATGGAAATGCTGAAACAGGGAAAAATAATCGAGCCCCTTGATTTGCTTTACAAGGACGAAGTACGGGAACTTGGAGAAAAGCTTGGATTGCCGCATGAACTTGTATGGAGGCATCCTTTTCCCGGGCCGGGATTGGCAATCAGGATTCTCTGCAGCAATGGAAAAGCAAATGGAAAAGAGCTTGAAGAAATTTCAAAAGCCGCGGATAAAATTGCAGAGGCTTCTGGTTTGCATGCAGAAGCTCTGCCAGTGCAGAGCGTCGGAGTTCAGGGAGACGGAAGGACTTTCAAGCATCCTGCGGTTTTGATTGGAAAAGCAGACTGGAAAAAGCTCGAGGCTGTTTCAACAGCAATTACAAATGAAATTTCAGGAATAAACCGCGCGCTCTGGCTTGTAAAGGGAAAAAAAGATTTCAAGCTGCAGAGTGCGAGCATTACAAAAAAGCGCGTTGCTTTATTGCAGGAAGCCGATGAAATTGTTTTTGAAGAAACAAGCAGGGCGGGGCTCTGGGAAAAAATCTGGCAGTTTCCCGTTGTATTGATTCCTGTTGGCAGTGAAAGCGGGAAGGAATCAATTGTGCTGAGGCCTGTTTTTTCAAGGGACGCAATGACTGTGCAGTTCGCAGACCTGCCGCAGGAATTTTTGGAAATGCTTGCAGAAAAGCTTCTGAAAATCAAGGGCATTGAAAATGTTTTTTTTGACGTAACCCACAAGCCCCCGGGAACAATTGAATGGGAATAAATTATTTTCTTCTGCGATCGCGCATTTTTCTGGCAACGTAGTCCCGGGTGCGCTTGGTGGCAGTTGAAATTTTGTAACGATACGGCCTTTTCCAACCCATGGGCACCAGCATTTTACGCATGATAGTGGTGGGAGACGTCCCAAAACTGATTTTGAAGGAAGGGAACAGTTCTTTTGTTTCTTTTAAAACCCGGAAAAATGCAAATGCGCCGATTCCTTTGCGGCCAAAAATTTCGTCAGGGTGTTTTGATTCTCCTTTCACGCTTATCTTGTCTTCCCCAAAAGGATAAAACCACATAAACTTGATTTTTTTCTCTTTTTCATGAATACGCAATTCGACGCTGCCCAAATTTTTTCCAATCCACTCAGAGTTTCCCTGAATCCATTCCTGAAAAGCCGGCGTTGTGACAAACAATCCTTCAGCCCCTTTTTCAAAAGGCCCGAAATGTGTTTTGTAGCACAAACGGTCGTCGCCCTTATACCCGGGTTTTTCGGCTTCATAATCCGGAACAATCCACAACCCCAAAACCTGTTTGCGCATACTAATCAATACGATTGAGAGATTAAAAAATGTTTTGACATGTATTTTCAAAAGGAAGCGAAAAAACAATGAAATACAGCCAAATAGTGGATTATTCAAAGCTCGACCCTGTGAAGGCAGCGGCTTTGGAAAAGTTTTCCGGCACAATGAAAAATCCCGAGAGGCTTGGGATTAGGATTGTGCAGGAAACAATCGGAGAGCCCGCGGTTGCGATTGATTTTCAGAAAGAGGATTTTCTGCTTGCATTCAATGTCGAAGGATTGGGAACAAAAAACCTCATTGCAGATGCAATGTGCCGCGATAAAAGAGGAAAAGGCGCGAAATACTTTGAATGCGTTGGCATTGACAATGTTGCAATGAGCACAAACGATCTGCTTGCAATTGGCGCGGATGCATTTGCTTACGGAGACATAATAAGCTCGGGAAATTCCACGTGGTTCGATGAAGGAGAAAAAATCAAAAACCTGTTTGAGGGGTTCAGAAAGGCTGCGGAAGAAATTGGAATGGCAATTCCCTGCGGGGAAACACCCACTTTGAGCGGCATTGTAAATCCCGAAACTCTGGATATGGCAGGGGCATCTGTAGGAATAATAAAGCCGAAAACAAGGCTGGTTTATGGAAAAGAAATTTCAGAAGGAGACCTGATTATCGGATTGGAAAGCTCGGGACTGCATGCAAACGGAATTTCTCTCGCGAGAAAAGTAGCGGAAACTCTCCCTCAAGGATATTTCACTGAAATGCGGAATGGAAAAATTTTCGGAGAAGAAATACTGAAGCCGACTGTGCTGTACACTCGCGCAGTAATTGAAATGCTTGAAAAAACAGAAATCCATTATCTTGCCCCCATTACTGGGCATGGATGGAAAAAAATAATGCGTGCAAAAAAAACATTTTCATATGAAATAGATTTTGTTCCTGCGCCAGAAGAAATTTTCAGATTCCTGCAGGAAAAAGCTGAAATTTCCGATAAAGAGGCTTATTACACCTGGAACATGGGCATTGGATACGCAATAATCGCCCCGAAAAAAAGCCTTGCGGAAATAGAAAAAATTTCTTCAAGGCACAAAATAAAGTGCTTTGAACTCGGAAAAGTGTGCAAAGGGGAAAAAAGAGTGCTCATAAAGCCAAAGGGATTTGCGCTTGAATAAAACAGGTTTTTAAAACCAAAGCAAAGTAGTATTTACAAGTTTTGAGGGTATGCTTATGGCAAAAAAACAGAAGCTCTATGAAATGCATCTCAAGGCAGTCGAGAAATTTGATTCAGAACTTTTCAACGCAGTTGTTTCCGAAAAAGAAAGGCAGATGTCTGGAATTGAACTTATTCCAAGCGAAAACCTTGTAAGCTCGGCAGTGCTTGAAGCCCTTGGAAGCGTTGCAACAAACAAGTACTCCGAAGGATACCCTGCAAAAAGATATTACGGGGGAAACGAATTCATTGACGTAATTGAAAACCTTGCAATTGAAAGGGCAAAAAAACTTTTTAGTGCGGAACACGTGAATGTACAGCCGTTAAGCGGTTCTCCTGCAAATATGGCAATGTATTTTGCGCTCATGGAAATAGGGGAAACATTCATGGGAATGAAGCTTACAGAGGGAGGGCATCTCACTCACGGGCATCCTGTGAATTTTTCGGGAAAGCTTTACAAATGCGTCCAGTACGGCGTGGATAAAGACACTGAAATGCTTGATTACGATGCAATAAAAAAAATTGCAATTGAAACAAAGCCGAAAATAATTCTTTCAGGATACACCGCATATTCAAGGGCAATTGATTTCAAGGCATTCAGGGAAATCGCGGATGCGAGCGGAGCATACTGCTGCGCAGACATTGCTCACATTGCGGGATTGTGCGCTGCTGGCGTGCACGAGAATCCTGTTCCTTATTTTGATGTAGTAACAACTACAACGCACAAAACCCTTAGAGGGCCGCGCGGCGCAATGATAATGTGCAAAAAAGATTTTTCAGAAAAAATAGACAAATCTGTTTTTCCCGGTTTGCAGGGCGGCCCGCATGAAAACGTGATTGCTGCGAAAGCCGTTGCTTTCAAGGAGGCAATGCAGCCCGCATTCAGGGATTATGCCTCACAGATTGTAAAGAATGCAAAGGCGCTTGCAGAATCCTTGATGGGAAAAGGACTGAGGCTTGTTAGCGACGGGACAGACAATCATTTAATGCTTGTTGATGTTTTTGAAAGCAAAAAAATAACGGGAAAACAGGCGGAACATGCGCTCGAGCTTGCGGGAATTTACTGCAACAAGAACACTATTCCCTTTGACACAAGAACTCCATGGGATCCCAGCGGAATCAGGATCGGAACTCCTGCAATCACAACGCGCGGAATGAAGGAAACACACATGAAGGAAGTTGCCGGCTTTATTGTAAAGGCGCTTGACAATTCAAGCGATGAGGCAAAGCTCGCGCTTGTAAAGGCGGAAGTAAAGGAATTCTGCAGACAGTTCACTTTCTACAAGTAAAGCTTCTGCTGTTTCTTGCAAATATGCCTTTTTATTTTTTTTGGCTGAAAGTAAATTATGGAAAAAGAGCTTGCTTTGGCGTTTGATGACATTCTTCTTCTGCCCGGAGCTTCGAGCGTGCTTCCGAAAGATGCCGAGCTTAAAACACGGCTTACAAAAAAAATCTCCTTGAATATTCCGCTCATTGCGGCCGCAATGGACACTGTAACCGAAAGCCGGACAGCAATTGCAATTGCAAGGCAGGGCGGCATTGGAATAATCCACAGGAATCTTTCCATTGAAAAACAGGCAGAGGAAGTAAAAAAAGTAAAAAATTCCGAATTCTGGATAATCCACGAGCCTGTTACGCTTCACGAGAATGATTCTCTTTCAAAAATTTTCGAACTGCGGAAAAACTTAGGCATTGGAAGCTTTCCAGTTGTTGATGAAAACAAAAAGCTCGTTGGAATTGTCACTCAGCGCGATTTATGGCTGGAGAAAAACCCGGAAAAAAAGGTTTCTGAAGTAATGCAGAAAGACCTTGTTACAATCGACAAATTCATTTCGACTGAAAAGGCAAAAGAAATACTTCATGCACACAGGATTGAAAAGCTTCCAATTGTTGACGCAAAAGGGCATTTGAAGGGATTGATTACTGCGGGAGATATTGAAAAAAATGAAAAATATCCCAATGCCTTGAAGGACAAAAACGGCAGGCTTCTTGCAGGAGCGGCAATAGGGCCTTCTCCGAAAGAAATCGAAAGGCTGGAAAAGCTCATTGAAGCAGAGGTTGATGCAGTCGTGCTCGACACTGCGCACGGGCACAGCAAAATGGTAATTGATGCCGTAAAAAAAATCAAAAAAGAATTTTCAGTTGAATTGATTGCGGGAAATGTCGCAACCGGAAAGGCAACAGAGGATTTGATTGCAGCAGGCGCAGATGCAGTAAAAATCGGAGTTGGGCCGGGAAGCATCTGCACAACAAGAATAATTTCGGGAGTAGGGGTTCCCCAGTTTTCCGCTGTTCTTGAATGCGCAAAGGCAGCCGAAAAATATGATTGCCCGGTAATTGCAGACGGCGGAATAAGATATTCTGGAGACATTGCAAAAGCACTTGCAGCAGGCGCAAGCAGCGTAATGATCGGAAGCCTTTTCGCGGGCTGCGAAGAAACACCAGGGAGAGTAATTTTCCTTGCGGGAAGAAAATTCAAGCAGTACAGGGGAATGGGCTCTCTGGGAGCAATGACTGCAAGGGCGGATGCAAATGTCTGCGACAGGTATTTTCAGGGAAAGGAAATGGGAGAAAGCAAGCTTGTTCCGGAAGGAGTTGAAGGGCTTGTTTCATACAGGGGAACAATTGCAGAAGTTGTTTTCCATTTGCTCGGGGGAGTAAAAAGCGGAATGGGAATGGTGGGCGCAAAAACAATTTCCAATCTGCAGAAAGAAACAAAATGGTGCAGGATAACAAATGCAGGGCTGAAGGAAAGCCATCCGCATGACATTACAATAACAGAAGAGTCACAGGCATTCGAATCCAAATAATGCAAAAAAAACAGGGTTTTTCCAATGGCTGCAGAAATCCTTGACGGAAAAAAACTTTCGGAAAAAATCCTTGAAACAGCAAAAAAAGAAGCAGGGGAATTAAAGCAAAAAGGAATTTCTCCCTGCCTCACAGTAATGCTTATAGGGGAACGCGAGGATTCAAAGCTGTATGTGGAAAAAAAGCAGGAAGCCTGCAAAAAAACAGGCATTGAATCAAAGGGAATTTTCCTTCCCGAAAATGTTTCCGAAAAAAAACTTCTTGAAGAAATAGAAAAATTAAATGCTGATTCTTCGGTGCACGGCATCCTTGTACAGCTTCCTCTTCCAAGGCAGATTTCACAGGAAAAAATCCTGAACTCGGTTTCCCCCTCAAAGGATGTGGACGGATTTCACGCGCAGAACATCGGAAGGCTTGCGCAGGGCATTGAGGATTTTGCAGGCTGCACTGCAAGCGGGATAATAAAACTGATTGAAAGCACGGGCACTGGAATAGAAGGCAAAAATGCCTGCATAATAAACGACACAATCGTAGTCGGAAAGCCTCTCGCCTTGATGCTCCTGAACAGGAACGCAACTGTGAGCATCTGCAACAAATTCACGAAAAACATTTCTGATTTCTCAAAAAAAGCAGACATTTTAGTAAGCGCAGTCGGCAAAAAAAACCTTGTTTCAAAGGAAATGATAAAGGAAGGCGCGATTGTAATTGACGCAGGGATTTGCGTTTCAGGCACTGAAGAAAAAAAGGTTTTTGGCGATGTTGATTTCACGGAAGCAAAAAAAATCGCTTCATGGATTACTCCCGTTCCGGGGGGAGTGGGGCCAATGACTGTTGCATGCCTGATGCAGAACACTATTATCGCGGCAAAAAAAATCTCGGGTGCCTGAATGCTGAAAATCGGGGTTCTTGCAAGCACAAAGGCAAGTGATTTGCAGGCAGTAATAGATGCTATTGAAGCAAAAAAAATAAATGCGCAGATTGTGTGCGTGATTTCAAACAAGGAAGACGCTTTCGCGCTCGAGAGGGCGCGCACGCACGGCATTGAAACTGTTTTTTTAGACCCGAAAAAAATTCCCAAAAAGGAAAAATTCGATTCCCTGCTTGTTGAAGAGCTTGAAAAAAGAAAAGCAGAACTTGTTCTTTTGATTGGTTACAACAAAATCCTTACAAAAATTTTTGTGGATGCGTTCAAAAACCGTGCAATGAACATCCATCCCGCACTGCTCCCTTCCTTTAAAGGATGGGACAGGAATGTGCATCAGGAAGTCCTTGATTCCGGAGTGAAAATAACAGGCTGCACTCTGCATTTTATTTCAGAAGAGGCCGATGAGGGGCCGATAATAATGCAGGCGCCTGTAAATGTTTCTGAAACAGAAACAGTTGATTCTCTCAAGGAAAAAGTCCAGAAGGTTGAACAGGAAATAATAGTAAAGGCAGTTAAATTGTTTGCAGAAGGAAAAATAAAAGTGCAGGGGAAAAAGGTGCATCTGCTTGGATAATGTAAAAATCAAAACCGCGCTTTTGAGCGTGACAGACAAAACAGGGCTGGAAAAATTCGCAAAAAGCCTCAGCGCGCTCGGAATAAATCTGATTGCAACTGGCGGGACTTTCAAGGCTATTGAAAACGCAAAAATTTCAGTCAAAAAAATAGAGGACATTACTGGATTTCCTGAAATTCTTGAAGGGCGAGTAAAAACACTTCATCCCGCAATTCATGCAGGGATACTCGCGGATAAAAACAAGAAAGAGCATCTCGAAACACTTGAAAAGCACAAAATAACTCCCATTGATTTGATAGTGATAAACCTTTACCAGTTCAAAGAAACAATTGCAAAAAAGGATTTTTCCTTTGAAGATGCGGTTGAAAACATTGACATTGGCGGCCCTGCAATGATACGGGCTGCGGCAAAAAACCACGGAAGCGCGGCAATAGTAACCTCCCCCAAGCAATATGATGCGATTATTGAAGAGCTTGAAAAAAACAATTCGTGCATTTCCCTTGAAACAAGGAAAAAGCTCGCTGCAAAAGCATTCGAGGAAACAGCGGCGTATGATTCTGCAATAAGCCTTTTCCTTTCAAAAAAGTTTTTCGGAAAGGATTTTTTTCCTGAAAAAATTTCGCTTTCATTCGAAAAAATCCAGGAACTGAGATACGGGGAAAACTGGCACCAGAAAGCGGCTTTTTACAAAAGCCAGTTTCCTGAAAATGCCTGCATTGCAAATGCAAAACAGGTTCACGGAAAAGAGCTTTCATACAACAATATTTTAGATGCGAACACTGCAGTAGAAATCGCAAAGGAATTCAAAGAGCCGAGCGCAGTAATAATAAAGCACACTAATCCATGCGGAGTGGCATCTGATTCTGAAATTTCAGAAGCATTCAGAAAGGCACTTGAATGCGATTCAACAAGCGCATTCGGGGGAATAATCGCGCTGAACAGGGAATGCGATTTGGAAACAGCAAATCAGATTGCAT
This sequence comes from archaeon, assembly GCA_035290965.1. Classification (GTDB taxonomy): domain Archaea; phylum Iainarchaeota; class Iainarchaeia; order Iainarchaeales; genus JAGVNX01. The sequence goes on from DATDTD010000071.1 coordinate 81,829, forward strand.
CTTTTTTCAACGAAATAGTTATTGCTCCGGGCTTTGAAAAAGGCGCGCTTGAAATCCTGGAGAAAAAGGAAAACCTGCGCATTCTCGAACTGCAGGGAATAGAAAATTTTGAAAACTCTGATGCAATTGATTTCAGGGCAGTAAAAGGCGGAGCTCTCCTGCAGACAACTGACAATCACACCTTGAAAGAAAGCGATTGCAAAATTGTTTCCGAAAGAAAGCCGACTGAAAACGAAAATAAGGATCTGCTATTTGCATGGATAGTCGCAAAATATGCAAAGAGCAATGCAATTGTTCTTGCAAAAAACCTTGCAACAGTCGGAGTAGGGGCGGGACAGATGTCAAGGATTGATTCAACAGAAATAGCAGTGAAAAAATCAATGGGAAAGCACAAGGGAAGCGTGCTTGCTTCCGATGCATTTTTTCCTTTCAGGGACAATGTAGACCTTGCCGCAGAAGCGGGGATAACTGCAATAATACAGCCCGGAGGCTCGGTAAAGGATAAGGAAGTAATAGAAGCCGCTGATGCGCACAAAATAGCAATGATTTTTACTGGAACGCGGCACTTCAAGCATTGAATAACTGCTTCACATCATTATTGTTTTCTGCCTTTCGGCGCCTATTGAAACAATTGAAATTTTTGTTTTCAGTTCCTTCTCAATGAATTTTATGTATTTTTTCGCGTTTGTGTCAAGCTCTTCAAAGCTTTTTTCGTTTCCGCTGATTTCAAATCCCCTGAATTCTTTGAAGACAGGAGTGCATTCGGAAATTTTTTCCACATCAGCGGGAACTTCACTTGTTTTTTTTCCTTCAAGAATATAATCAGTGCAGACATTCAGTTTTTCTATTCCGCTAAGCACATCGGCTTTTGTAAGCGCGATTTCATCCGTACCATTAAGCCTGTTCGCAGTCCGCAATAAAACCAAATCCAGCCAGCCCACTCTTCTCGGCCTTCCCGTTGTTGTCCCGAATTCGTTTCCCTGCTTTCTTATTTTGTCGCCCAGCTCGTTTTTGAGTTCAGTCACAAAAGGGCCTTCTCCCACTCTTGTAGTATAGGCTTTTGCAACTCCGATTACCTTGTCGATTGTGTTTGCTCCCAGGCCGATTCCGACAAGCGCGCCTCCCGCAGTCGGATGTGAGCTTGTGACAAAAGGATACGTCCCGAAACTGTTATCGAGAAAAGTTCCCTGGGCGCCCTCAAGCAAAACCTCTTTTTTCGCGGTTATGGAATTGCTTATTTCAAGGGAAACATCGCCGTAAAACTTGCTTAAGATTTTTCCGAACTCAGAATATTCCGCAAAAATTTTTTCCTCTGAAAAATCGGCTTCGAGATTCATTTCAAATACTTTTTCAAGGATTTTCTTGTTTAAAGCAAAACAGGATTTTATTTTTTGGGAAAGCCTTTTTTCATCGACCAGATCCGCAAATCTTATTCCGGTTCTTGCCGCACTGTCAGAATAGCACGGGCCAATTCCCCTCCCTGTTGTCCCGATTTTGCAGTTCCCCTTGTTTTTTTCGCTCGCGCAGTCAAGCAGGCCGTGCCATGGCATTATTATCTGGGCGCGCGGATCAATAAGCAGGTCGATTTCATTTTTTCCGAATTCCTCTATTTCCTTTATCAGCACGCGCGGGTCAATGACTGTTCCTGCGCCTATGCAACATTTTTTTCCGTGAACCAGCCCGCTCGGAAGCAGGTGAAATTTGTATTCCCTGTCTCCCGCAACAACAGTGTGCCCCGCGTTGTTGCCTCCGTTGTAACGCGCGACAACATCAGCCTTTTCAGAAAAAAAATCAGTTATTTTGCCCTTTCCCTCATCGCCGAACTGCAGACCCACAATAACAGTTGTTGCCAAAAAATCCCTACTAACACAGACAGGAAAGAATTTAAAAACCTAATTTGATTTTCACGCCAAGGCAAAAGCAAAAAGCGTGCAAAGAAGGCAATTGTATATACAAATGCTGTTTTTTGGCGCTTTATTTCCAAAATGCCTGCGGAAAGGCTTTTATACATCAAATGTATATATGTTTGCATGGCGAACAGGCTTATTACTCTGCGATTGGGGAACAAGCTCCTGAAGGAAATAGACACAAGGCTTGAGAACTCTTCTTTTGAAAACCGCACTGAATTCATCAGGCATGCAGTGCGCTCGCTGCTCAAGGAAATGGACAGCAGCTCTCTTGAAGAAACTGAAGAAAGAGCTGTTGAAAAAACAGCAAAAGGAAAAAAGAGCGGCTTTGCTGAAGAAATCATTGAAGAGCTGCGCTATGTGCGCTAGCGCTTCAAAGCCTTTTTTCCTATGTCCTTGCGGAAGTGCATTTTTTCAAAAGATATTTTTGAAACAGCCGAATAAGCATTTTGAATGGATTCCTCAATTGTTTTTCCAAGAGCGCTTACTCCAAGAACCCTTCCGCCGTTTGTAAGGATTTTTCCGTTCTCTGTTTTTGTGCCCGCATGGAAAACAATTGCGCTGCCTGTTTTCTGCAAGCCGAAGATTTCCTTATTTTTTTCATAATGCCCGGGATAGCCCCCCGAGGCGAGAACAACGCATGTGCAGGGATTTTCGCCCCAGAAAATTTTTTTTTCCGCGAGCTTTCCTTCTATGCATGCAAGCATTATTTCCACAATGTCTGATTCCATTCTTGGAAGAATTGCCTGTGTTTCAGGGTCTCCGAAGCGCGCATTGAACTCAATGACTTTTGCCTCTCCGCCTTTTATCATTAAGCCGGCATACAAAACCCCTTTGTAAGGAGTGCCTTCCGAGCGCATTGCATTGATTGTTTTCTGCATTATTCCCTGCAGAATTTTTTTTTCAACGGCTTTTGAAACAACAGGCGCAGGGGAATAAGCGCCCATTCCGCCCGTATTCGGGCCTTTGTCATCGTCAAAAACCTGCTTGTGGTCCTGGCTTGAAACAAGCGGCAGAATGTTTTTTCCGTCCGAGAATGCAAAATAGCTTGCCTCTTCCCCTTCGAGAAATTCCTCTAGAAGAATTTTTTCTCCCGCGCTGCCGAATGCCTTTTCAACCATTATTTTTTTCACTGCATTCTCAGCCTCTGAAACAGAATTGCAGATAATGACTCCTTTTCCGAGCGCAAGGCCGTCTGCCTTCACTACAATCGGAGCGCCTTTTTTTTTCACAAAAGCAACCGCTTCTTCGGGAGAAGAAAACTCCTGCGCAAATGCAGTCGGAATATTGTATTTCTGCATGAGTTTTTTTGCAAAAATCTTGCTGCTCTCAATCATTGCGGCTTTTTTGCCTGGCCCGAAAATTTTCATTCCCTTTGCTTCAAACTCGTCAACTATTCCCAAAGCGAGGGAATTGTCGGGGCCTACAACAGTCAGGCTGATTTTTTCCTTCCGGACAAAATCCAAGAGCGCTTTAATATCTTCCGCATTTATCGGAATGTTTTCCGCAATCTGCGATGTTCCTGCATTTCCAGGGGCACAGAAAAGCTTTTCACATTGCGCGCTCTGCCTTATTTTCCATGCAAGCGCATGCTCGCGCCCTCCGCTCCCGATGAGAAGGATTTTCATTTCAGGCACCTTAACTTTTTTAATCACGAATTTTAGTCAGTTTTATCAATCCATTTTCTTCCCATTTATCAATTTTAAAACCGAGTTTTTCAATATCCCTTTTTGAAATATCATTAGACAAATAAACAATATGATAGCTTTTCCCGCCTTTTCTTGTCATTGCAGCGGCATTCGCAAGCGCTTTCAAGGCATCCTCTTTTTCCAGAACCTGCGGATCTAAAAATCCAATCGAATAAGTCACGTCGAATTTTCCAATTTTTCTTATTTCAGGATTTGTAGCATCAGCACCGTGAATTACGCCAAGCCTTTTATCTTTTGTCATTTCTTTGGAAAAATACCCTATGTCAATACCCCTTGTTTTTGCACGCATAAAATTCCTTAAAAAAAACAAAGTCGGCGCAAAGCCAACGCCGAAGCCGAACACTTTCAGGCCCCTTGTTCTGCCGAAATCAGTAATAATTTCTTCAGTAATCTCAAAATTTGTTACGACATGCCCGACAACACTCCCAAGAGCATCCCTATGTGTTAACTTAATCATCCTCTCAATTCCCTCCAACTCTTCAATAGTTTTTGCTGTTCCTAATAAGGACAGCAGCATTCGCAGGTGCCTCTCGCTTTTTCTGTCCAATCGTTCAGCTTGCGCAGAAATTTTCCTGCCATATGCTTCCATTAACTGTTCATATCTTTCAAAAGTCAGCGGCAGTTTTCTTCCGGGCTTAACAACTGCCTTTGGCCTGCCTTTCCTCAGTCTGTATTCACCCCATGCCTTTACATGCCCTGCCTGCGGGTTTCTTCTCAAATTTGCGGGAATTTTTGCCATAAGTCAAGCACCGATTATTCTTTCCTCTGTGATTATTTTGTCCATTTTCTCGTCATGGCTGCTGCCCTGAATGCTTTCCTCAATGTTGCATTCAAAGGCAAGCCCGATTTTTTTCGCGCCCTTTCTTGTTCCGCGAAGAAACCTGTCGAAAAAGCCTTTTCCATAACCAAGGCGGGCTCTCTGCAAATCAAATGCGACTCCGGGCACAATAATAAGGTCAAGCTCCTGTGCAGGAATCTCTTTTCCCGATTCAGGCTCTAACAGGCCAAATTTTTTTTCCTCAAGCGCTGCAAGAGAGGTTATCTTTACTGCGCGCATTGAATTTTTTTCAAAATCAGAAAGCGGCACAGCAACAATTTTTCCGAGCGAAAGCGCCTCTTGAATCATTTCCCTTGTGGAAACCTCGCTCTTAAAAGAAACATAAAAAAGGATTTTTTTTGCCTGCAAAAATTCGGGAAGGAAAAAAAGCATTTGCTTTATTGCAAGGCTTTTTTCGAGAATTTGTTTTTCTGAAAGAGAATTTCTTTTCTCAAGATTCTGCAGTCTCAAAAGCTCTTTCATAAAAATCTCATTTGAAATCAAAAACCAACTGGTCGGGATGCCCCTTTTGGATTTCACGCAGTTTTTCAAAAATTGCCCTTGCCTGTTCAGGATTCCTTGAACCCGACTCTTTCAGAAATTTTCTGCATTCGGACAAAAAAGCCCTGTTCTCCTTGTGCCACTTTGGATTTTTTTTTGAATATTCAAAAATAGAAAGAACAGCCTTCACTGCATTGGCAGTAAATTTCGATTGCCGCCTGCGCGGCTTTTGGGCGCGCGAAGAAAGGCTCCACTTCCTATCTCTGGGCTTTCTCGGGGGCTTTGGGATTCCGGCCATAGAATAAAGGAACAAGAGAAGTTTTGAAAAAGCCTTTCTTTTGTGCAGGAGAATCACAGCAACGCGGCGGCAGCCTCGAAATCCTTTTTTGTGTTTATATTGAAATACTTTCCCTGAAAAGGATAGCCGAACAAAAGCCCTTTTTCCGCAAGCTTTGGGAACAGGTCTTTTTCAATGCTCTGCATTCCCTTTGACAAAAACTTGAAAATTTCCGGCTCAAAGAGAAAATAGCCTGCGTTAATCAAATAAGAATGCGCTGCGCTCTTTGGCTTTTCCGAAAACTCAGTAATCTTGTTGCCCTGCAAAACAGCCACTCCAAAATCCTTTGGGTTGCTTACGGTTGTAAGAGCCATTGTTGCAAGCGCATTGTTTTTCCTGTGAAAAGAAAGCATGTCATTGATGTTTATAGAGGCAATCGTATCGGCATACGCAACAAGAAAAGTGTCTTTCAAAGAGGACTTTGCCATTAACAAAGGCTTTATTGTCCCTGTGGGCTTTTCAGCGCTGAGGAAATCAACCGAGAAAGGGAGTTTGCGCGGCTGCATTTCAAGCATTATTTCCCTTGCAAAGGAATCAGCATAAACAATGAAATTGTTGACATTATAGCCGTGGATTTCCTCCATTGCAAGCTGGATTACTGGCTTGCCCTTTATTTTCAGCAAAAACTTCGGCATATTGTTCAGGAGAAGAGAGCTTTTTTTTCCGCCGGCAAGCATGAGCGCAGTCTGCAGCCTGTAATCGGAAAGAAACTTGCTCAGAAGGAATTCGAAAGCCTGGCTCCTGCTCCTGATTGTGAGCCCGTCGACAAGCCTGTCGACCTGGGAAAGCAAATCCTCTTTCACTGTTATTGTGACGCGCTCCCTCACAAAAACACTCCTTTTGGTACATCAATAAAAAAGTTCATACATTATCATACTATGTATGATGCAGTCACAAATTTAAAAACCTTTTGCAAATCCCTTCTTTCAGGTGATTGGGTTGGATGTTGCGGTTGTAGGGACAGGTTATGTCGGACTGGTTGCAGGGGCATGCTTTGCTGAAATGGGAAACAAGGTGCACTGCGTCGACATTGACAAAAAAAAGATTGAAATTCTGAATTCGGGAAAATGCCCGATTTACGAGCCGGGATTGGAGCCTCTGCTTGAGAGAAATGCAAAGGCAGGCAGGCTGTTTTTTACAACAGACATAAAGAAAGCGGTTAAGGAAAGCGCGATTATTTTCATTGCAGTAGGAACCCCTCCAAAGCCGAACGGGGATGCGGATCTGAGCTTTGTGGAAAACGTTGCAAGGACAATTGCCGAGACTGCAACCGAAAGCAAGATTGTTGTGGAAAAAAGCACTGTGCCTGTTGAAACAGGAGAAAGGATTGCTAGTGTCTTGAAACTTTACAATCCGCACAAGGTTGAATTTTTTGTGGTTAGCAATCCGGAATTCCTGCGCGAGGGCTCGGCAGTAAAGGATTTTCTGGAGCCTGACAGGATTGTAATAGGAACTGACAGCGGGCATGCAAGAAAAATAATGGAAGAGCTCTACAAGCCCTTGAACGCAAAAATTTTGTTTACTGATGTCAAGAGCGCCGAAATAATAAAGCACGCGAGCAACAGCTTCCTTGCGACAAAAATTTCTTTCATAAATGCAGTGGCAAACATATGCGAAAAAACAGGGGCAGACATAAAAAAGGTTGCAGAGGGAATGGGATTGGACAAAAGAATAGGAAGGTCCTTCCTGGATTCGGGAATCGGATACGGGGGGTTCTGCTTTCCGAAGGACGTGGAGGCATTTATCCGGATTTCGGAAAAACTGGGATATGATTTCAAATTATTGAGGGAGGTCCAGAGCGTCAATGAAAACCAGAGAAAGATTTTTGTGAAAAAAATAGAGAAAAAGCTCTGGAACCTGAACGGAAAAAAAATAGGTGTTTTAGGACTGTCTTTCAAGCCTAACACTGACGACATGAGGTTTGCGCCGAGCATTGAAATAATAAAAATGCTGCAGCAGGAAGGCGCGAACATAAGCGCTTTCGACCCTGCCGCAATGGAAAGGGCAAAGGCTGATTTGAACGGCATTGAATACTGCGAAAACTGCTATGATGCCGCAAAAGATTCCGAGGCGCTGCTCATACTGACTGAATGGCAGGAATTCCTGAATCTTGATTTCAAAAAAATCAAGGATTCAATGAAAACGCCTTTTTTGTTCGACGGCAGAAACTGCCTTGAACAGGCTGAAATGAAAAAAATAGGTTTCAATTACTGCGGAGTCGGAAGGCACGCAAAACTCGAGGATTAAAAAAAAGTGTTTTGAATGAAAGCAATAATTCCGGTAGCTGGTTATGCGACAAGAATGTATCCTCTCACTGAAAACATGCCGAAGGCTCTGCTCGAGGTTGCGGGAAAGCCGATGATGGAACATGTCTTTGAAAAAATTTCAGAACTGAAGGAAATAGAACAGGTTGTTGTTGTTTCAAACCACAAGTATTTTGAAAGATTCCGCGAATGGGCCGAAAAATTCGGGCGCAGAACAAAAATTCCAATTTTAGTGATTGACGACGGAACTGCTTCGAGCGAAAACAGGCTCGGCGCAATAGGGGATGCGCAGTTTGCCGTGGAAAAAGCTGGCATTAATGGGGACCTGCTCTGGATTTCAGGCGACAATCTCTTTACCTTTTCCCTGAAGGAAATGCAGAAGGAGTTTGAAGAAAAAAAAACCGATTTGATTGCATGCTATGATGTAAGGGATTCTGAAGAGACAAAAAAAATGTCGGAAGCAAGGCTTGATTCTGAAAACAGGGTTGTTTTTTTCGAGGAAAAGCCGCAGCACCCTGAAACAACCCAGGTTTCAATAGGAATTTATTTTTACACCGCGGAAACAGTAAGGCTGTTCAAAAAATATCTCGAGGAAGGGAACAGCCCGGATAAGCCGGGAGAGTTTGTCCAGTGGCTCTACAAGCAGAAGCCTGTTTTTGCAAAAGTTTTTGGCGGAAAAAAAGACTTCTGGTTTGACATAGGCAGCCTGCAGATGTTCGAGCACGTGAAAATAGAATTCGCGAAACTTGCCAAAAAGTGAATTAAAAAAACATTTGCACAAGAGATTTTTGCATAACTTGCTTTGGTCTTGAAAAATGCCTGAAAAGGTTCTTGTAACAGGGGGAGCGGGATTCATCGGCTCCACAACCGCAGATTTGCTTATTGAAAACGGGTTTGAAGTATGCATTGTTGACAATCTTTTCATGGGAAAAAAAGAAAACATTCCGAAAAAAGCAGTTTTTTACAAGGCGGATGTAAGGGAAAAAAAAGCCCTGCAGAAAATTTTTGAAAAGGAAAAGCCGCAGTATGCAATGCACTTTGCGGCACACATGAATCTGAGGCAGTCAATCACTGACCCTTTTTTCAACGCGGACGTGAATATCACAGGTTCCCTGAACCTGCTTGAATGCTGCAGGGAGGCAAAAACAAAAAAAATTATTTTTGCCTCTTCGGGGGGCGCTGCTTATGGGGATCCTTTTGAACTGCCTGTTCCCGAAAGCCATGCCCTTCAGCCGCTGTCGCCATATGGGGCTTCGAAAATAGCGGTTGAACAGTATCTTTTTTCCTACTGGAAAAATTTCGGGCTTGATTTTACGGCAATGAGATATGCGAATGTTTACGGACCGCGGCAGAATCCTGAAAGCGAAGCGGGAGTAATTTCCATTTTTGCAAGGGCAATGCTTGAAAATCGGGAGCCGCTTATTTTTGGAAACGGAGAACAGACAAGGGATTTTGTTTTTTCAGGGGATGTCGCAAGGGCAAACTTGCTCGCGCTGAAAAAAGATACAAAAAGAAAAATCTTCAATATAGGGACAAGCGAGGAGCACTCTGTAAACGAAATTTTTTCATATTTAAAAAAATTTTTCGGGTTTGAAAAAGGCGCTGTTAAAAAGCCGGCAATTTCCGGAGAAGTGAAAAGAATTTCGCTTGACAATTCGAATGCAAAAAAAGAGCTTTCATGGGCTCCCGAAACCAGCTTTGCAAAAGGCCTTGAAATCACTGCAGAATGGTTCAAAAAAGAGGCTGAAAAATGAAAATAATTGTCGCGGGCGGCGCAGGCTTCATTGGAAGCCATTTGTGCGAAAGGCTTATTGAAGAGGAAAATGAAGTAATTGCACTAGACAATTTCTGCACTGGAACAAAAAAAAACATTGAACTGCTTGAAAAAAACAAAAATTTTTCTTTTTTAGAGCACGATATTCAGGAGCCTCTGGAAATAGAAGAAAAAATCTCGCAGGTTTACAACTGCGCCTCTCCCGCAAGCCCTGTGGATTTTTCAAAAATACCCATTGAAATAATGCTTACAAACTCTCTGGGAATAAAAAACCTTCTCGATTTCTGCCTTGAAAAAAAGGCAAGGTTTCTGCAGACATCAACCTCTGAAGTTTACGGCGATCCCCTCGAACATCCGCAGAAAGAATCCTACTGGGGAAATGTAAATCCGATAGGGCAGAGGGCGTGCTATGATGAGGCAAAGAGATTCGCGGAAGCGCTTATAATGTCGTACAAAAGGGCGAAGAATCTTGAAGTGCGCATAGCGAGAATTTTCAATACCTTCGGGCCGAGGATGCGGAAGGACGACGGAAGAGCTATTCCGGAATTCATAGGAAAGGCGCTGCAGAATCTCCCTTTGGAGGTTTTCGGAAGCGGGAAACAGACAAGGAGCTTCTGCTATGTTTCAGACCAGGTTGCGGGATTAATTGCACTGATGAATTCTGATTTTACAGGGCCTGTAAATATCGGAAATCCAGTGGAAATAACACTGCTCGAGCTTGCGCAGAAAACAATTGAATTTTCAGGTTCAAAATCAAAAATTGTTTTTAAGGCACTGCCCCAGGACGACCCAAAAAAAAGAAAGCCCGACATTTCCCTTGCAAGGGAAAAATTGTCCTGGGAGCCTAAGGAAAAATGGGAAAACGGGCTGAAAAAGACAATTGAATGGTTCAAAAAAAACTGATTCCTAAATTTGGAATGTTTTTTCCAAGAGCATGGCTTTAAAAATTTTTTTTTCTTTATTCTATCGGTGCTATTTTGCTGAAAAAAGCCTTGATTGTTTTTTTTGCATTGCTTCTCCTGTCTTCGGGAGCCTTCGCAGTAATAACGCACGACACCATGAAAGTTTTTGCAGTAACAGAAGACGGGCAGACTGCAATGAGCGCTGATTTAGGCCTTACAATAGAATCCGGAACCGGAAGAGTATGGAGCAGCGTTGAACCCCTCATTGGAACTTCTACACAGGCAACTGAAAAAATAGCTGTTTCAATTGCAAAAAACTATTTTAGCAGGGTTGATGCCTATGATTACAAGTTCGACATCAACAGCAATGCATCCCTTGTAGACGGGCCGAGCGCGGGAGCCGCAATGACTCTGCTTGTTGTTTCAATGCTTGAAGACAAAAAAGTCCCTGAAAATGTCGGGATTACGGGAACAATTACAACAGACGGAAGCGTTGGGCAGGTTGGAGGAGTATTCAAAAAGGCGCAGGAAGCCGCGCGCATCGGAATAAAGCTTTTCATGATTCCTTCGGGGGAAGCAAAGCAGATAGTGAAAAACAATACAGTGGAATCAATAAACCTGATTGATTATGCCTCAAAAAACTGGGGCATGAAGGTAGTGGAAGTAAACAATATAGACGATGTATTAAAACTCGCTTTTACTGAAATTTCAAGCATTGACGTGAACTCTGCAAAATCTGAAATGCCGGATTTTGTTCCCCAGTCAATTGCAATTTCGCCCAATCTTTCAAAAATGAAGGAACTCACAAACACTTACATACAAAAAGCAACTGATTCTGTTTCAAACGCACGAAAAAGCCTCACTGGAACGCTTTTAAACGACCCGGGCACGCTTGATGCGCTGCTTGCCGCGCTTACCAATGCGGAAGACAGCCTGCAGAGCGCAAAAATACTTGCAGACCAGAACTTTTTGTACAGCGCGGCAAACTATGCCTTTCTTGCACAGGTGAGCGCCAACTTTGTTGGAGACATAAGCAAAGATCCTTCACTAGCGGACCCGGGCTCACCAAGCCTGGATTTAAGAATAATGGATTTGAAAAAACAGATTGAACAGCAGAAAAAGGACCTGAACGATTTTGTTCCCATAGAGGACTGGGAATGGCACATTGCCGCACAGGAAAGGCTTGAATGGGCGGAACAAAAAATAGACGCTTTGATACAGCAGAAAACAGTTGCAATCCAGCCTGACGGCTCTGCGGATTCGCTGCAGGATTTGCAGGATTTCGAATTTGCGGGTGCATGGCTGGGCGCTTCAGAGAATTTTGCGGCATTGACAAAAACCTCGACAAAAAAAGTCCGCTCAAAAACAATGTTCAACAATGAAATTGCAACAAACATTCTCAATGCGCAGAACAATATCAATGCGCTTCCTCAGGAGGACAATTCAGACACTGAAAGAAGGATTGAAACAGCAAAAAAAGAGCAGGAATACGGCTGGAGCGCTGCGGCATTGTTTGATTCCTCTTCGGCGCTTGCGCTTTCAAATGCGGCAATCTTTACCCAGAACAAGGATTTGAACGAACTGACAGGCGTTCTTGAACAAAAAACAGCTGATTTGAAACAGCAGCTCGCGCAAAAAGGAAACAATTTTGCATGGGCACAATTGTATCTCGACCATGCAAATTATTACCTTGAAGGAGTTTATTTTTACAAAAGCAAGGGCATGAATCTGCAGGCTCTTGAAATGGCAAAAAGCGGTGTTTCAATCGCTTACTTGGCGGAAGCAATCTTCAATGCCTCAAAGCAAGCCGATGCGTATTATTCAAGCGTTCCGCAGTCAGAGCTTGTTGCAGTGGAAAACAGCCAGGTAATCTTTTTGCCAAGCGAGGAAATTATCCCCGCAATAACTGCATTGTTAATAGTGGCAATAATCCTTGTTTCATTGTTTTTGCTTGTGCGCTATTACAAAAAAGTTCCCGCAAAGAATTCCGCAGAGGCAATAAAACAGGCGAGGGCAAGGCTTGATTCATTGTTTGCGGAAAAAAAGATTTCTCTGGAAAAATATCTGGAAATGCATTCAATTCTTGAAAGCAGGCTGCAGGAAATCGGAAGAGACAGGGCTTCCTTGAGCCATACGACAGTGAAAAACGACAGAATGCGCTTCGAGTTACAAGCCTTGAGAAAAACCCTTCTGGAACTGCAGAAACAGCGGAAACAGGGAGTAATAACAAAAAGAGACTTTGAAAAAAGCTCTGCAAAAATAGCTTTAAAAATAGCTTTTTTGAGAAAGGCGATTGCCGAAGACGAAAAGGATATTTCTGCGGAAAAAAGCAAAATAAAAAAAGAGCTTGTTGATTACAGCGCGGAAGCAAAAAAAATAGTTTCATCCGCAAAAAAAGCAAAAACAAAAAAAGAAAAAAAATAATCAGGCAGTTGAAAAATTCTGGTTCTGCGCGTCAAGCTCTTCTTTTAGTTTCAATCCCACTACGCTGCTTTTCTGCCTGTTCAAGGCAACTCCGATTACCTGGCTTGCGCTCTGAATCAAGGGGTCATTGTGCGTAATTACAAGGAACTGGGATTTCTTGCTCATTTCCTTTATGAGGCCGACCATTTTTGCCGAGTTCTGCTTGTCAAGCGCTGCATCTGCCTCGTCAAAAACATAAAAAGGCGCGGGCTCGTACAACTGGATTGAAAACAAAAATGCAAGTGCTGCAAGTGTTTTTTCCCCGCCACTCATTGAATCAATGTTTTTCAGGACAGTGCCCTTGTGCTTTGCCTCAATCAGCAGGCCGGCTTCAAGAGGATTTGAAGGATTGCTCAGTGACAGCTGTCCGGAACCGGAAAACAATTCAAGGAAAACCCTTGAAAAATTCTTGTTCAGCTCATTGAAACAATCCATAAAAAAGCTTGTCCTCTTGAATTCAATCTTCTGAATCAGGTCAAGGACTGCGGTTTTTTCCTCTCCAAGAGTGCCGAGCTTCTGCCTTACATCCACGACTTCCTTCTGCAGCTCTTCAAACGATTCAACAGCCTTCATGTTTATTGCGCCGAGCTCTGCAATTCTTTTTTCAATTTCAATCACGCGCCTCTGCAGCTGCTTTTCATCGGCAAAATCTTTCAGGCGCGGAGTTTCGGCATACTGGGCGAATTCCTCTCCCAAATCAGAAAGCCTTACTTCAAGCTTTGAGTTCTCAATCTTAAAATCGTTTGCCTGCTGTTCAGTGCGCCGAATTTTCTGCTGCAAAGAATTTTTCCTTTCAAAGGAGACCGAAAGCTTCTGGTCTGCAAGGCTTTTTTCCTCCAACAAGCGTGCGCTTGCCTTTTCGGATTTTTTCATTTCTTCCTGCAAAGCAAGGAATTCCTTTTCAAGCAGAAGCAGTTTTGCGTCTCCGTTCCCTGTTTCCTTCTGCATTTCAGCATTGAATTTTTTCAGCTGGGAAATCTCTTCTTCCAGAAAAGACTTTTCCTCCGAGCTTTTTTCATTGCCGTGCAGAAAAAGCGATTTTTTCTGCTCGAGCAAACCGAAACGCAGCTGGATTTCATTAATCGAATTTGCAAGCGAAGAATGCTTTTCAAAGCCTGTGCCTGCCCTGAACTGCCTTGCCTCGTTTTCCTTTGCGGATTTTTTCGCTTTTGCCGCAAGCAATTGTTCCTCGAGCTTTTTTGCATCGCGCTCCTTCTGCTCAAGGGAATTTGCCGCAAGGGCTCTGCGCAGCTTTGAGTTTTTTTCCTCAAGCAGGGAATGCTTCTGCCTTATTTCTGAAAGATTAAAAACATCTGATTCAAGCTCGCGCTTTTTTTCAAAAATATTTTCGAGCAGCAATTTTTTTTCTTCAAGCTTTTTTGCATCCCTTGAAAAAACACCCAGCTTTGAATTCAGCTCTGCAAGCAAATCCTGCTTTTTTTCCATAAGCGATTTCTTTTTTTCTGCTGAGAGCTTTGAATCGCATACAGGGCAGCTTGCAATCTGCTTCTGGAGCTCCTTCACTGCCTTCTGGGCTTCAAGAATTCCAGCTTCAAGAGTCTTGCTTTCAAGAAGGTTTTTTTTGCTTTCCTCGAGCGCAAGGGCAAGCTCTGATTTCAAATCCTTGTGCTCCTGCAGAAGCACGTCAAGGCTTTTTTTCCTTGATTCCTTTCTTTCAAGCTCTGAGCGCAGCTTTTCAAGTTCCGAGAAAGACTCCTGCAATAACTGCTTTGAAAAATCTATTTCGCGCTTAATGGATGAGATTTCTGATTTTTTTTCAAAAAGCGATTTCTGGATTTTTGCCTCTTCATCCGCAAATGCGAGCGTTTCCTTTTCAAGCTGCTTCAGGAACTGTTCCTGCCCCAATCCCTTTTCCTCAAGGATTTTTTTGTTCTGTTTGAGGGCTGACAATTGTTCCTGCAGTTCCGGCAGTTCCTTTTCAATGCCTGAAAGCTCTTTTTCGCGCGAATTTTTTTCATTCAGAAGAAGCTTTACTTTTTCGTTCAGGGAAAAAATCTTGGCATTGTTTTTTTCAAGCATGTGCTTTTTTGTTTCAAGCGACTGCTGCAAAAGCATTTTTTCGGATTTTTTTTCCTCTGCCTTTATCCCGAAGTTTGAAAAAGTGCGCTCGCTCGCGCTCAGGATCTGGCTGTTTAATTCCTCAATCGACTGCCGAAGCTGCCCTGTTTTTTCATCCTCCTCGAAAATCTTTTTCTGAAGGGAGTTCTGCTCTTCTTCAAGCGAAAAAATCCTGTCGGAATTTTCCTTTCGAGAGGAGGTTATTTTTTCCATTTCAAGGAAAAGCCCTGTTGCAGTTGCCTGTTTTTTTTCCTCGCGCAGCTTTTCGAATTCAAGCGCTGCCTGCCTGTCTTTTTCAAGGCTCTGAAGGTAGTTTTCCCTTTCGGAAAGCACAATGCCAGCGTCCTTTATTTTTGTTTCAACTCTTTCAAGGTTTTTCAGGGACTCGACTTTTTTTTCATCGAATTCATGCAGGCCCGCTAATTCGTCAATAATCTGGCGCCTTTCTTCTGGAGACATTTCTATTATTCTTGTTGCATCGCCCTGCACTACAATATTGTGCCCGTTGGGCTTTATTCCCATCTCAGAAAGGAGGGAGCTTATTTCATTGAGTGTTTTTCTCTGGTCGTTTAATCTGTAAACGCTTTTTCCCTGCTTGTCAATCATTCTGCTTATTTCATAGCGCGCATCGTTGTGCTTTATTACCAGATCGACTTTTGCATAGTTTTCCATTGCAGTGTTGTTGACAAGTTCCGAAAGCTTTGCCGCGCGCAGTGTTTTCAAAGAGGTTGTTCCGAGCGCAAACATAAGCGCGTCGAGAATGTTTGTTTTTCCGCAGCCGTTTCCCCCCACAATCGCAGTAAAGCCGTCGGCAAACGGGATTTCGGCCTTGCGGAAGCTCTTGAAGTTTTTCAAAACCAGCTTTTGGAGCTTTACCATTCTTTATTCCCCGAAAAAAAGGCATTAAGGCGCCAGATAGGTTTTTGAAGGAAAGGATTTAAAAATAAATTTTTAAGCAAAAAAGCGCGCAAACAATTTGCATTTGCAGTGAAAGGCACGCGTTCACGACGGAAAAAATCCCTCGTCCATTGCCCATCTTCTCATTTGCGCCAATAAGTTCATGTCTTTGGAGTTTTTCGCGGCTTCAAGAGCCATTCCCCAGTATCTTCCAGATTCCTTGCTTCTGCCCTTAAACTTGTGCTCGCACGAAACCGCGAGGCTTGCCCAAAGTGCCGCCAGCTCCTTCAATTCCTGCGGTTTTTTTGCAAACGCAGTTGCTTTCAAAAGAACTTTTTCCGCGTCTTCAATCTGGCTGAATTGCGAGGCATAATGCGAGGCTCGAAGCATAACAGAATATCGTTCCAAAAACAGGTGAAACCTCTTTGCTTTCGAAATCTTGGCTCTGCTGCGTATTTCTTCTGCAGAAAGATGGGGAAGCCCCGCCAGTATTTTCTGAATGCGTTCCTGCAATTCATTGCGGGCTTCGGGAGTCACAGCATGCTTTTGAAGTTCAATCATGAGATTGGAAAAATGGCCGCTGTCAAAGTCTCCGCGGGTACTGACCAGAAAATTGTCAAGCCTGTCAAAAACCCTGTCGATTTGCGCAGCAGTAAAATATTTTTTGGACGGAATGCGGCTGGCACGGTATCTTTGCCTGTTTTTTGCAGCCGTTTTGCCTGCGCGCTTTTCAACGGGCATTTGCCGAAGCACCTTTTTTCAGGTAAAAAAAGGCAATCGCGCTTCCCGAGAAGGCGATTGAAAAGGCCCAGAACAATGCAAAAACAAGCAAATTGAGAAAATCAATTGCGACAAGGTCTGCAAGGGAAGAGCCGATTGAGGAAACAACTGATGCTATTATTGAAACAAGAAGCAGGAAAATAATCAGCAACAAGAAACCCAAGAAGCCCCTGTTTGTGAAGGCCCAGGATTTTCCAAGCGCATCCCTCAAGGAAAGCTTTTCAATTGCCATTATAGGGACAAAAAAAACAAGTTTTACAAGCAAAAAGAAAACCAGCAGTGCGAGAAGCGCAAGGAGAACAAGCGAAACAGCCAGGCTTATTGACGCAAGGGCAAATAATTCCCAGAAAACAATTCCAAACAACGCGCCCAAAAAAAACATGAAAACAACTGTTGCAAGGGCGGCTTTCCATTCCGAAAGAGTTTTTGAAAAAGCCTCTCCAAGCGAGGGCTTTTTTTCAAGTGCTTCCGAGGCAAAATTTGCGTAAAAAAAGTTTGTGGCAACAACGGCAAAAGCAATTACAAAAGAGGCAATGAACAAAACCGCAATGTCAAAGGAATACAAGAACAAAATCTGGAATGGCAACCCAAAGAAGCTTGTGTCCGGAACCTGCCCCAGAACAGCAATGTTTACAAGCAGGTCAAAATACTGTTCGGATACAATGAAAAAAACAAGGAAAATAAAGCCTATGAGCGCAAGCCCCGGCAGGAAAGACAACGGATGCTGCAATGGTTTCCTGAAACCGTTCAGCAGAGAGCCGATCAAAACAAAACACCTGAGTAAAATATGTTTTTGTTATTTAAAACACTTGCTGTTCAAAAAAAAATTATGCTTTTGCAAGGAAGCCTTCCAGGAGTTTTTTTTCCGTGAGAATCTGCTGTTCTGAAACATTTGTGCCGTGCTCGAAAATCAAGGGGATTTTTTTAATCTGCGGAATTGTTTTCATGAAAGAAACAGCCTCTTCAGAGGGAATGGGTTTGTGCTCGTCAAAAGTATTTGCCCTGCTGTAATGCACATGCATCTGGACAATTTTTTCCTTAAATTGCAGCATTTCTTCCAATCTGCCCTCTGAAAGCGCATGCCCCATGTCCAAAAGAAGCCCTGCCTTCGGAAGCCTTGAAAAAAACTCTCTGAAATCATCCGCAGAATAAATTGCGGGCTTGAAATGCGAATCAGGCACAACCTCAATGCCAAAACCAATGCCGGATTTTTCAGCAAGTTCAAGGGCAAATTCTGCTGCGGAAAAACAGCCTTCAAGCGCTTTTTCCTTTGGAATAGGCTTTCCCTTGTTTTTTGGATAGTGCATTGAATCCGGCTCTCCGAAAAAGGCCTCTGACAAATAACCCGGATGGACAGTAACGCAGACAGCCTCAACTTCTTCTGCTGCCTTGAACATTTCCGCAAGGATTTTTTTGTTCTGGGCAGTAAGCCCTAAAGAAAGGTTAAACCAGTGCTTTTCAGGGAGAGGAGGAAACAAGCCATGCAGAGTAAAATGCATTTCTGAAAAATCCTTTTTTATTTTTTTCAGTGTCTGGAAAATGCCTTTTTCAAAAGTATGCGCTGCTCCAAGCTCCGCTGTTTCAAAGCCAAGCTCATGAATGCGCTTCACTGCATTATAAACAGAAAATTTCTGGAATGCAAAATAGCTCGAGCTTAACCCTATCATAAGCATGAAAACCAGGAAAAAGAAATGCCTGAAAAAGGTTAAAAATCTCTTGCTGCTAAAATAAATCGGTTGAAATGAATCTCGGGATAAAAAAAGCGTTTATTCTTGCAGGGGGTTTAGGAGAAAGGCTTAGGCCCTTGACGCTTGAAACAGCAAAGCCAATGCTCCAGGTGCTTGGAAAGCCGCTGCTGCAATGGAACATGGAGCTATGCAAAAAGTTCGGTGTTGAAGAAATAGTGCTTGCAACAGGATACAAGCACGAACAGATTGAGGACTTTTTCAAAAGCGGCGAGCATCTTGGCTTGAAAATTTTTTACAATGTGGAAGAAACTTTTTTAGGAACAGCAGGAGCATTGAAGTTTGCAGAGGATTTTTTCAACGAGGAAAAAAAATTCATTATGATGAACGGCGATGAGACAAAGGACATTGATTTTTCAAGCGTAAATGAAACCCATGAAAAAAATTCCGCGCTTGCAACAATTGCGCTTACAAAAGTCAACGATGCAAGCGATTTCGGATGCGTTTCCCTGCAGGGAGAAAAAATTTTGGAGTTCAGGGAAAAAAATCCCTCTTTGAAAAATCCCGGCATTATTAATTCGGGAGCTTACATTCTTTCCGGCAAAATCTTTGAGCTGATTCCTTCAGGGGGCAAGGTTTCCATTGAAAAGGAAACCTTTCCAAAAATAGCCTCAATGGGAAGGCTTTTCGGAAAGCAGGTTTCCGGGCAGTGGTTTCCGACCGATACTTTTGAACGCCTGGAAAAGGCAAAAAAAGAATGGAAAGGCTGGAAATAAGAATAAGTGGACAAAACAAATTTCCCGTTGGGAATTGCTTTTTGGAGACTGCAAAAAAATTTATAGAAAACATACTGCCAATCCGCCTGGTGAGCGCTCCATTGCAAGGCAATTCCGCAACAGGCAGCAGTGGTTTAACAGATTTCAATTTTGGAAAAAAATTTTCGCTGGTGATTCGAAAATAAACACCTCCGTGTTCAAAGCCTATCCTTTTTCCTTGGTGAGCCCCAAAAAAACCACTACTAATAGAAATAGCGCCTTTGAAATATTAAAAGACAGGTATAACCGGCTAACGATGCGGAATTAAGGGCTGATTAAAAAGAGAGAATAGCGCTAAACAAAAAAAAAGTCTGGATAGTTTTTTGCAGTAACAGACAGCAAACTAAAACAACGCTACAAACAATACGGAAAAGTATTCGGAAGATTCGAAGCAAAAAAAGAAATACAAAAAATGTTCAAAAAAGAGCCTTGCACTTTAAGTCAAGGTTGCATTTTTAGTCTGAAAGTTGCATTTAAAGTCTTTAAAGTGGGTTTTATATAGTTTTTTTGCCTAAATCAAACATGCAAATTGAACAAACAAAAGCTAAAATCCAAGAGTTAATTGTGGATTTTAGAGCTAATTATTCAAAGTATGAACAGGGTTCGGAAGCGAATACTGAAACCAAACTTATTGAACCCTTGTTTGAAGCATTAGGTTGGGTTAAACAAGATTTTGATAAACGAATACCTGCTCGAAGAGAAGGTAAACGAGGGATAGCGGATTACGCCTTTAAAGTTGGGGATAGAACAGTTTTCTTTTTAGAAGCCAAAACAGTCGGAATACCTTTAGAAAAAGAAGCCGATAAACAAGTTATTTCCTATGCCTTGTCAAAAAGAATCCCCTTTGCGATTTCTACTAATTTTGAAGAATTGAAAGTTTTTTGCGTTGAACAAGAAAATGCTTTAACACAAACTTTTAGAGTTTTCAAAAAACCAGAGGATTATATTATCAACATTCAAGATTTATTATTGTTATCCAAAGAAAGCTTTGAAAATAATTTGGCTTTAAAAAAAGCCGAAGATGAAGGAAGACTCAAAAAAAGAATGTCTATTGACAAGGCACTTCTTGAAGATTTAATTGGCATAAGAAAACACATTGTTGAAGATTTAGAAAAGAACTATGCCCAAATATATGATTTGAATGAAAAAGAAGAAATTGTCCAAAGAATAGTTGACCGCTTAATTTTCATTAGAAGGTGCGAAGATGTTGGAATCAATCCAGAAAACTTTTCCTTGAAAGAAATAACTGAATTACCTCATGATGAGGCGTATCCAAAATTAAAACAATACTTCAAAAAATACAACGAAATTTACAATAGCGGATTATTTGTTATTGGAATAGACAACGATTGTGATAAAATTAATGTTAATGGTTTAATAATAAAAAAATTAATTGACTGCTTGTATGAATCAAAAGATAAACAATACATTTACAATTTTGATTGGATTGATGCAGATGTTTTAGGGCAGATTTATGAACAATATTTAGGCAAAATATTGCAGCAAACAAAATCAGGCAAAGCTAAACTAAAGAATGGGCAAGCACATAGAAGAGAATCGGGTATATATTACACGCCCACGTTCATTGTAGATTTCATTGTCAAAAATACTCTTGGAGAACTACTAAAAGACAAAAAAGTAAAGTTGAAAGAATTAAAAATTTTAGACCCCGCTTGTGGGTCAGGTTCTTTTCTAATAAAAGCCTTTGATTACCTCTATGGAAATTTATCAGATAGCGATGACGCAAAACAACACAAATTAGATGGGCAGGGCTCTTATTCAATCAAAACAGAAATACTGAAAAAAAATCTTTATGGAGTGGACTTGGACAACAAGGCAGTAGAGATAACAAAGTTGAACTTATTACTTAAAGCTGCAGAAAAAAATAGAAGGCTACCAGAAGAAATAGATTTGCATATAAGGAATGGAAATTCATTAATAGACAATGAAAATATTGACAAGAATGCTTTTGTATGGAAAGGCGATTTTCAGGCAGAAACATTTGATGTTATAATCGGAAATCCACCATATGGGGCATCACTAAATAAAGAAGAGCGAAGTTTTTTCTTGGAAAATTATAAGTATCGGGACAAGGATATTAACACTTTTGTTTTGTTCATAGAACGAGCAGAAAAAGTTTTAAAAAACACTGGAAAGTTCGGTTACATAGTTCCAAAAAATATAATCAAAACAGATGATTATGAAAACATTAGAAAATTCATTTTTGAAAACTTTTCAATAGAATCTATAACCGATTGTGGCAAATCATTTGAAGAAGTTACTGGCGAAATGGTAATCTTAATATTAAGAAAACAGAAAAAAAATAGCAATAAAACAAAAATCTTCAGAATAGAAAATGAGAAACTAACAGAAATTGGTTTAATAGACCAATCCGAATTTGGAAAACTTGAAAAATATCGGTTTAATATTTGCCTAACTGAAAAAATTCTTGAATTACTCAACAATATAAAGCGGGATACTTTGCCACTTGGAGGGCAAGTAAAAATATTTCGCGGAGTTGAAACTGGAAAAAAAGACGCATTCATTAGCGATAAACCAAAATCAAAAAAATTTAAACCGATAATTGCAGGAAAAGATTTGGATAGATATGTAATCAAAAACATTAGGTTCATTGAGTATAATCCCACGCTTATTGAATTTAAAGACGAAAGAATGTATAACCAACCAAAAATATTGGTTAGAAAAATAGCTGGAGAGATTCATGCCACTTTTGATAAAGATAATATTTATACTACACAAGGGGTTTACATTTTCAATAATCCAGACCAAAATAGATTAAAATTTGTTTTGGGTTTAATAAATTCAAAACTAATCAATTGGTATTATGAAATAATTTTTAACATGGGTTCACACTTAACAACGAATGTAACTATTGAAAATCTGAAAAATATTCCAATTGCAAAGACAGAATCTGTAAAAATAGTCCATCTTGTTGATAAAATGCTTGCATTGAATAAACGACTAAGCGAAATCGGAGAAAAAAATACTGCTGAAACTAAAGACATAAAGGGAAAGATTGATGGTTTGGATAAAGAAATTAATCAAGAAGTTTACCAGCTATATGGTTTGACTAAAACAGAAATAAAGATAATTGAAAATAGTTAATGTGTTCTTATTTTTCTATTGTTATTTTGATTTTTGCTTTTTTTCCTATGTGTTTGGCTAATTCTGGTTTTCTGATGTTTATTGTGCCATAGTCGTAGCTTTTTTTTGTGTTGTCAGCAAGCTTTTTTTTGTCTGTTGTTTTGCTGATTTTTCCTTCATATTCAAAGGTTGGCATACAATAGTATTCTATATAGAATAGGTTTATAAACCTAATGCAATATATTCTATATAGAATACAAGGAGTGTTTTTTATTATGAATCCAAGACAAGAAAGGGGTTTGCAGATAGCGCAGACAAAAACAATTCAGGCAGGGATTGATGGTTGGGTTGTGCCTTCGCAATCAAGCAGTAGAAAGTATTTTGTTCGCAAGGATTTTTCTTGTTCCTGTCCTGATTGCAAGGAACATAATGTTAAGTGCAAGCACGCTTTTGCTGTTGAATATTTTTTGAACATTGAAAAAACAAACAGGCAGGGAGTAAAAACAATTGAAAAAGTCAGAGTATCTTATCCACAGGCTTGGCACGTTTATAATCAGGCACAGCAAAGCGAAGGAAAAATGTTTGACGAATTGTTAAAAGATTTGGTTGCTGATTTGCCTGAAGAAGAATATTTTTTTGGCAGACCTTCTCTTTCAAACAAAGAATCTGCTTTTTGTTCAATCAAAAAGGTTTATTCAAGGCTTTCAAGCAGGAGAGCAAAAAGCCTGTTCAACAGAGCAGTTGATTCAAAGCAGTTGAATCATTCTCCACATTTTAACGCTGTTTCAAAATTTTTGAACAAAGAAACCACTACTGTTTTGCTTCAGGAATTGTTAGTTAAAACTGCTGAACCTTTGCAGGCTGTTGAAACAAGTTTTGCAATTGATTCAAGCGGATTCAGAACAACAAGATTTAACGAATACTGCAAAGAAAAACACGACACCAAAAAAAAGCATGAATGGATTAAGGCGCATATTTGTTGCGGAGTAAAAACCAATGTAATAACAGGCGCATTAATAACTGAAGGAAGCGCAAACGACAGTCCAATGCTCCCTGAACTTGTTGTACAAACAAGCCAGACATTTGATGCAGGGGAATATAGTGCAGACAAAGGCTATTGTTCAAGAAAAAATATGCAGTTTATTTCAGATACTGGGGCAAAGCCGTTTATTCTTTTCAAAGATAACACAAAGCCAAAGGCTTTTGGTTGTAGTGCTTGGAGAAATGCTTGGCATTTTTTCTCCCTGCATAAAGAAGAATTTTTACAGCACTACCATAAAAGAAGCAATGTGGAAACAACTTTTTTTATGGTAAAATCAAAGCTGGGGGATTCAGTTAAAAGCAAAAACTTCACAGCACAAAAAAACGAATTACTCTGCAAGCTAATAGCGCATAACATTATCGTGCTGATTCAAGAGATTCACGAGCTTGGAATAAGTGTCAATTTTGCAAAAGAATATGTGTAAATGCTTTTTGCTGTTAAAGATTTATTAGGTGGTAAAAATGGTTTTTATTGATGACCACAACAGAAACAAGGCTGACCTTGATGGTTATGGAAAGAAAACGATTACAAAAAAAGAATTTGAAGAAATTGTAAAAGAAGAAAAAGAAATGGGTGGGCTAATAACAAGAGCTATGCTTAAAAAAATGTATAATATAAAAAAATGATTTTCAAAAGCTATTTTTAAAAAAAGAATAAGCGTAAAAACAATTTGCTTTCTACTTCTAATAAGAATTGCATATTGGGAGATGCACTCCCTCAAAGATTGTGGCGCTAACCACTATCTTAAACAGATAGTGGTAGCTATGAAAATAAAAAACAATCTGAAAGGGGGTGAACAAAAAGAGGGATTTAGAATGGCAATAAGAGTCAAAAAAGCAGATTTGAAAACACTCAGCGTACTTCTTTCTATTTTTTTAGCCATTTCTACTTTTTTTCAAGCGCAATATGTTTTAACTGTAATTTTCATTATTTTTGCAGTAGTTCTTTGGCGGTTGGATTGACATGAGTGTAAAGAGCAATGTGCTGTTTATTATTGGGCTTGTTGTCATTTTGCACGCTTTATATTTTTCTTTTACAAATCCAACTATGTTAACTAATTTTTTCTCTATTCAAACAATTATAATTATCCAACCCATTGCCGAGATATTTTTGGGTCTTTCACTCTGTGTAGTTTCTTTATTCTTTAATGGTGGGAATGAAGATACTTTAGAAGCCGAAATAGGGCTTAGAAGTATTAAACTAAAAAAAACAAAAAAAGAGGTGAAATAATGGACATAATAAAATTTGTGCTTTCAATAATTGGTTTTTTCGTTGGTATTGGCTTTGTTTATTTTTTCATGCCATTTGCTTCAGCTACCGCCCTTTTCGTAGCCATTATAGGCATCATAGTCATTGCTTTGATTATAATTTTTTCTATTATAACCAATAGATAAAAAATTTTTATCTTTGCATTTTAAGTGTTCATTCTGCACTTTTAGTTCCCCTTTTTCAAGACTTTAAGTGCAAGGCTTCAAAAAAGAACAAGTTTATTAAGTAGAAAAAGGCTAAATAGAATTGGTTTTAAATGAAAAAACTAGTGTTATTGGCCGTTTTAGTTCTGATTCTTATTGTAATACTTTTTGGCGTATTTTGGAGTAATCTGTTTGTGCCGCGAGTTAATCCAAGAGCAGAGCCTTACTTTGATTTTTCAAAAGCGGTTAATGCTCCGAACACAATTATTGTTTCGCAAAATTTGAGGATTCCACAAGGTGCCGTTTATACTGCTGGAATCTTTGCTGAAACAGCAACAGGAATAGACGAAAACTGTGTAGAGATTCAAGCAAACGACCCAGTTACATTTACTGTTCACGAAGGCAAGCTTCTGCAAACAAACAAAGTAAGTACAACTAACATTTATTACAAGTGTGTTTCTGGAGAAACAATAGAAAAAAACACATGCCCGCTCTTTTGTACAATAAGTTTTGGAAAAGAACTAACTTGAATAATATTTCCAGCCTATAAAAAGATTGTAATCTACGCTAATTATTTTTTTTACTGGCCGTGGTAAAATAGAATAGGTTATGTTATAGTCCGGTCCTATGACTTTTTTTCCACCATATCCAACAATCCAGTCTATTGTTGGGGAGAGCACTTCAAAAGTTGTTACGTTAGAGTCTAATAATTGTCTATTAGAATCGTACAAATATGTAGTTACTTTATAGTTTCCCGACATTTTGTTTCCTTTATCCCAATAATTGAAAAGTGTTTGTGTATCTCCAGCAAAAAGTGTTGTAATATGATTGTGCAAATTTGTGTTATTGTCTTGTGAATCTGTAATTACGCTGTTAATGTCTAAGTTTGTGTAGGTTACTCCTGAATTAAAGTTTGTAATCACAGGATAAATTCTTACTCTTTCAGTTAGATAATACGCATTTTTGTCCGTTGAAATGTCACTAACTCCTATTCTGGTAACATTAACTAAAACAGTTTCATTGAAATCAGCATTATTAATGGAAGAAACAGTTAAAACAATTTCAAATAAGCCCGCTTGGCTTGTATTAATGTTCCAACTTGCATTGTTTGAACTTGATTCAAAAATATTTCCTAAATTTACTGTTAAAGGGTTGGCAGTTGAAAGTCCTTGAGGAAGATGAATGGTAATGTTTGCATCGCGTAAAGGCGAGTTTTGAGTTGTTACAAGTGCATTCAAAGAAAAAGAGTTTGGATAATTTATTTCATACGGCGCTGAAACAGCTACACTTATTTGTGGAGAAACTTGTTGAATGTTTCCGTCAACAAAAATTGTTTTTATTGACTCGTTAGGATCGTTTGAACTAATATTAATATCACCAGAATAACCACCTAAAATAGGCAAAATATCAATAGTTGCAGTAAAAGTTTGCGATTCATTTGGTTGCAGAGTTAGTGGGAAAGAAATGCCTGCAATGTCTATGGTCGGAGAAGAATTAATACTAAAAAGATTTAAATCAGCGTTTCCAGAATTAGTTATAGTAAAATTTGATTCTAGAATTCTTCCTTTAGCCTGTCTTCCAATATCCCAGAGATAGGGTGAAAGTTCTATGTTTGGGGCTTTTATTGTAAATGTTCCTGAGTTATTATCTCCTGTTAAAACTCCGTCCGTTGCAATAACTTTGATTTTGTAAGTATTTTTTGGGTCAACCTCTTTGACACTCCAAGTATAATTTTTGTCAGTAACATCTAAGGCAATGGGATACCAGGAAGCTCCATTGTCAAAAGTATAAAGTAAGGAATAACTCAAGTTATTGCTGTCTGAATCGTTTGCACTCCATTGTATTGAATTCGTATCAGTCCAAACATCGCCTTGTTTTGGATAGACCACAGTTACAGTCGGCGCAACAGAACTAACAATTCTTTCAACTTTTACATTGCCACCATATTTTCCAACAATTTTGTGAATATTTGAATTGTAATCGATTGCAAAATCAAAAGCAGTTGTATTAATGTCTTTTCCCCAATTCAAATCACCCAAAAAAGGAGGTCCAAAATTGACATCTCTTATCACTCCATTGTTACTATCTTTAAGTTCAATAGTATAATTTCCATCTGTAATTCCATAGGGATAACCGTCAGTTAAATAAAAGTCATAAAAGGAAATATCTCCGTTTGCGTCTATTATGCCTCTAATCAAAATTATTTGAGGGTCGATAGGTCCGTTAGGATCTAACTTCTTCAAAATTTGAGTATAAGACTCTTTTGAAGCCCATGAAAAACTGTCTGCATCCCCCATAAAGCTATGCCAAGACACAACAAAGCCATTAAACTGATTAGATGGTTCGCCTGTTTTTCTACTATCATTCTTGCGGACTGAGAAACCATTAATGTCCATATTTCCAATACAACTTTCAGGGTCAGAACCAGCTCCAAAACAATTGTTCGGAAAAGGATTTCCGCATCCCCCTACACTACTTAATTGATTGTTTTCATCTATCCAAACACTTTGTTTATATTCATCGCAAAGATTGTAAGTGTGACCTAACTCATGTGCTGCAACGCCAGAAGCAAGGGAGGAATACTCAAGCAGAGCACTTTTAGTATGAGGGACAGTAAAGCCTCCTTCTGAATAATAAAAATGGTTAGCAAGCCAACCTTTTGGGACAACTAATATTCCTCTATCCACATTTAAGTGTCCTGAGTTAATCTGAGTGTCTAATGCGGAAAGCACTAAAGAGGGGCACCACCAAGGCAATACGCATCCAATCGAAGTAAGACCGGGGTCAAACGGGGTTTTTACTGGAACAATTTCAAGTTTATTTTTTGCTATTGGGTAAGTATCAAGCAAAAAGGTTGATAGAGTATTAACATCGTTTAGATACTTATCTAAATTAGGGTAATCGTATCTAAAAAATGCTACTCTTAATCTATCAGTGTTAATCACATTTACATCGACTGTTTTTGTGTTGTTGTTTTCGTTTGTTTCAGGGATTTGATTGGCATCGTCAACTATTGCAGTTATTTGGTATTTTCCTGGCGTTGAATATGGGCTTGGATAGAAATCGAGTGTATTAGAATCACTAATTGGTTCAGTTATATTATAGTCTTGTCCGTTGTATGTTAGTTTTGTTCTGACTGTTGCTGGATTGCCTGTGTTTTTTACTTTTACTCTTACTACTGTTGCTTTGTCTGTTACTAGATTTACATCTTCTACTACTTGGATTGGTTTGATTGATTCAATGTATAAATCGCCTCTAGCTACGCGATAGTTTATTTTATTCTGAATGTAGTTGCCATTGATTTGTGCTCTTATGCTGAAAGAATAATTTCCATCTGTTGAGGGCGCTTGAACAGAAAAAGAATAAGTTCCCGTACCAATCTGAGTTGCATTTTTTGCAGTCCAAGAATCAGGGTCTTTTAATTTATATTGAATTTGGCTTAATCCAGTTTCTGCAAAATCATTACCCGAACTATTCACTGCAAATTGAACATTCATATCTTGGCTCGGATAAAAAGAGCTATTCATCGTTGGAGATGTTATTATAATGGAGAATGGCTCGTTGTAATATGTTCCTAAAACACCTTGGGTCGTTCCGGTGTAAATATTTCCATCATAAACAGCAAAAGCACTTTGCCGGTAAAAATTAAAAGCAACTGAAAAAATATTGCTTGTGCTATCATACGTCCAAACTTCACTATAATCCTCTCCAGTTCCAATATAAAGATTTCCATCATAAACTGTGAGAAAATTATTAAAGTTCCAGTATTGTGATTCCCTCCAAGTTAAAGAAGACCAGATGCCATTTTTATAAGTTCCAATATGTCCATATTGTCCAGCATAAAGATTTCCATCATAAACCGCAAGAGAACGAATTGCGCTTCCTTTATCTCCTAAATTAGCCCATATCCCACTAGCAGCATTATAAGTTCCAAAAACGCCATCTTCGTTTCCAGTAAAGAGATTTCCATCATAAACCGCAAGAACATTAAAAAAGCTATTAACTACTCTAGTCCAAACTTTACCATCATAGGTTAGTAATCCACCATATTCAGGATGCCTCCAATTAGGATTTACCGATGCATAAAGATTTCCATCATAAACGACTAAATCTTCTATTTCATATCCTTGTAATATTCCTTCAGTCCAAATACCAGTAATATTGTCATAGGAACCCAAAACATTAGCGTCGCCCGGTCCCCCTAATCCACTACTTCCAACGAAAAGATTTCCATCATAAGAAGCAAGAGCAGTAGTAGGGTAACCAGTGTATCCTTTTGGCACTAAAGAAGTCCAAACTCGTGAAGCACTGTTATAAGTTCCTAACCCGTTTTGTAGAGTGTAAAGGTTTCCATCATGAACTGCTAGAGAACTTATTCCAGTCCCAATATCTCCTAAAGAAGTCCAAGTTCCAGCATAACTGTTAAAAGAAAGAAGAACCAGAAAAAATAAAATCAACATTCTTTTCATTCAACCCACCCAAGACAATTTAATGTGTACTGTTAATGCTTTATTTTTTATTGGTTCAATTTTTCGTCCGGTATTCTTAGTCCCTGTGTTATTGTTTCAATGTCTTTGCTTGTTTGCAGGCTCGCTATGTTTTTTCTAATGTCGTTTTTGAATGCGACAAAGTTGTCTATTGCTTTGTTTTGGAAAAAGAGAATTGTGTCTTGAATGTTACCTGTTTCCGCAAGCTTCTCCAAAATTTCTCCAAAAGAAACGCTTAGGACTGCTTGGACATCTCTCTTGACTTCAAAAGAAGCAGTCAAATCATTCTTTTCAACTGACAAACAAGATGCATATACTTGAACTGTCTGGGAAGCAAAATCAGTAATCACAGACTCGTTTCTGCAATCTAAAGATTCTGCTTTTGCATTCAAAACATCTACTTGGTCTTGCGCAATAGATTGTCCTTCTGTTAAACTAAAAGCCACTGGCAAAGACAACAACAGTATTAGAATACAAATTATTTTTTTTATGTGCATTGAAAAACCCCTCCGTCAGTTACACCACAATTGTATGGTGTGCCGTTTGGCGAATACATTGTTAAATTTCCATCCGCCTTAATCACTGTCTTCATTCCAGCAATATCCCCCGTATTGTTTACTCTAAAAAAATTCTTATCTGCACTCGTGTTCCTGATTAAGAAAGAGTCTTCAAAAGAACCTAGTACATAATCATCGTCGTTTGTTGTTGTGTCTGTTATTGTTATGAACGGTTTGATATTGGAAATTGTTGGGTTTACAGAAAAAGTTTTTACACCGGAAACAGTTTGACTAGTGTTTAAAGTGCAAATATTGCTGACTGCAACACTGGTTGTTGGACCATTGGAAATATTGGCAAAATAACCCGTTGGAAAAACCAAGCTAGTGCTTCCAACAGAACTGGAACTAATCGGAACCATTAATTCTTCGCCAAAAGAAATAGCCTGTCCGTCCGGAATTAAAAGCCCAGAATTAAAACGGGTAGTAGAAGAAAAAGTCTTTACCACCGTAATTGTTTGGGTTAAGTTCCTGCCAATATCCAAAAAATAATTTTGCATGTTGGCATCAAAAACACTCCAAGAAGTCTGCCAATTAGTATCGCCGCTGCTGGAACCAAAAGAACCATTAATATCTTCCATGCCAATCTGGCCCTGTCCGCCTCTAAAATTGTTCGGACCATCAACAAGAGAACCGTTAACAGATAAGCATAGCCAATAGTCTTGGTTGTAATTGAGGTTTAATTGGTCTAAATCCCCTAACAATAGATTGAATGTGCTGTCTTGAATAGCGCCTGTGTAATTGTGGTCGAAAAAGACTCCGTCTAAGCAGGAGTTTTGATCAGAAATCTTTACTCCCAAATCTCCGCTTGACAAGCCTTCAACTTTTCCTTGTAAAGACATTTTTGTCGGCTGAGCCGCTAAAACAAAACTAAAAAAGATTAGACCGACCGCAACTAGCGCTAACGCTAAAAAAAACTTTTTCATTCAACCAACCCCCAAAAAATTCTTTTAGAGCAAAAACTCAAAAAGAAAAACCCCAGTTATGTGGAAAGAACAATGCAGTTAAAAAGGTTTGCAGGAATACGACAATTGGCTAATTGGAGTGATTGGCAAAAATATGCCAAAATTCTATTGGATAGAAATAGTAAGAGTATGCAAAGCAAGTCATTCTTGCCGGCTGCTTTGCCGAAAAATAAAAATAAAAAAAGAAAGAGTCAGCCGAAAAGACTGCTTAATCCTTCAGCTGCCGCTTCTTCTGATTTTGCCTCTTCTTCTGCCTTTGCTTTCTCCGGCTTTGCCTCTGTTTTTGCTTCTCCCGCTACAGGAGCAGCTGCGACAGGCATTGCTGCTTTCTTTATTGCTTCGTCTATGTTCACGTCTTTAAGGGCGGACAAAAGACCCTTGATTTTTGTAGAATCAGGGGTTATTCCTGCGGCTTTTAGCACGTGCGAAACTCCCTCTTCAGAGAGCTCTTTTTTTGCAGAGTGCAGCAACAAGGCTGAATACACGTATTCCATTTTTTCACCTCAAAAAATTCATAATCGCTTATTCTTTTTTTTCATTCTGCTTTGCAAGCTCTTCAACTGCCATTGCCTGCAAAACTGCTTTTGCAATTATCAGTTCAATTGTTTCCTTTGTGGGATAAACAGCTTCAACTGAAAGATTGACTGCGCTTCTGACGGCTTTTACAATGTCATTGAAAACCTGCTCTGAATCAATGTCCAAAACCTCTGGCTTGAAAAGCTGTGAATTTTCATAGCAGGCAATAATATTCAATCCGACCTTTATCGGCTTAATATTTAATTTTGACAACACGCCTGCAACAGGCTTTGAAATTGCTTCGCCTTTTTTTGCGACAATTTTGTCCTGTGCAATTGCAATTGTTGCTCCCTGAACCCTTACATTCAAACCTGCTGCTTTCAAGTCAGACAATGCAGGGCCGGGTGGAAGTCCTGTATCTCCTGCAGGAATCATTATGTCCTGCGGAGCAAGCATTCCTTCTTTTGCTGAAACGCTTCCCTTGCTTCTTTTCAAGAAGCCGTATAATTCAAATGAATCCATTTCAGTAAAAATAATCGCAAGGCTTCCCGAAACAAGAGAAAGCAGTTCCGGCGCCTTGAGATTTGCCTCTTCAAGGGCTTTTTTTATTACTCTTGTTTTTGAAACTTTTATTACTGCTTTTCCCTTTAATTTTTTTCTTAGGACCTGGAACAAGGCAGCGGGAAAATTCTCCAAATCAGCAATTGCAATTACTTTGTGCTTTGAAACAAGGTTTTTTATTTCAACAAGCTGGGCCTGTTTCCATTTCAGAATATGGCGCTTCATTTCTGCTCACCTGCCTTTTGTTCTCCCACTTTTATTGCCGGGCCCATTGTTTCCTTCAGAATGACTGATTTAATGCTCTGCATTTTTCCCGGAACTGCATTGAAAATAGCATTGAAAACAGCAAGGGAATTCTGGGCAAGCTGGTCGTCGGGCATGCTTTCCTTTCCGATTACAACCTGAAAAACAGGCATTGGCTTTCCCTTTTTGTTTGTAACCCGTATTACAGATGACAATTCTCCCAGAGAGGATTCCAGCTCAGAGACATTTGTTTGAATGGGTTTAGGCATTTTTCCCTTTGGCGCAAGCTGCTGCCCCAAAAATTTTCCGACTGCAATCATTACAGGCCCTTCTGCAAGCAAAACATCAAAAGTTTCTATTATTTCCGCAACATCCTTTTTGTTCAAACCCTGGATGTCGTGTTCCATTATTACCCTGTCAACCTTTTCCTTTATCTCTGCTGCAAATGCCTTGTCGCGGACAAAAACAAGTACTTTTCCCTTTGCCTTTTCAGCGGAAAAAGGCAGGCTTACCCTCAAATCAAACTGGCTTTCAGGCTTTTTAAAATCCAATCCTTTCAGATTGACCATTAGTTCTATTGACTGTACAAACTTGCGCTGCTTGCTCGCATCGCGCATCTTAAGCAGTGAAACCAAAAAAGCTTCCTTTGGATTGCGCACAAGGCTTGCTTCCCTTACTTCCCTTGCTTCGCGCACTGTTTTTTCAGGGCGCTTTTGTGCAATCGGCTTAATGTTGTCCATTAAAAAAAACCTCCCGCAAAAGCGGTACATGTGGTCTCAAAAAAAGAGACTTAATCCAATTATAAAAAAATGACTGGCAAGGGTTTAAAAAAGTATGCAAAATGCAGATATGCTCCTGCAAAGCAAAAGGTTGCGTTTTGAGTACTGTTGCTTTTATTTTTCCATATTTTTTCTCAAGAATTTGTTCTAATTTTTTGGCATTTTCTTCTTCGCGTAACTCTTTTGACAACAAGTCGCCCATATTTATATTCATTTGGGAATGTTATGTTTTAAATTTGTATTATTGTTTGTATTATTTGATGCCGAGCTTGATTTTGCCTTTTACAAAAAAGGCAGTTGGAACAAAAGAAAACATTATTCTGATTTTGAGCGAGCAGTGGCCTCTTTCAACTAAAGAGATTTTTGAAAGAGTCAGAAAAAGCTCCGGAAACCCGATTACCTATCAGGCGGTTCATAAAACCCTGCAGGGACTTTTGAATGAAGGCGTTGTTGAAAAGAAAAAAAATTCTTTCCAATTAAATCTTGATTGGGTTGAAAAACTGAAACGCTTCACAGAATCAATTGAAACAGAATACAAGCTACAACAAGAAAAATCCTCGGTCAAAACATTCGACAATTTTTACAATGCTTGTAGGTTTATTGTTGCCTGGATGGACTCTGCCATACTGCACGATAAAGAACATATTGGTGTTGCACAAGTAAAGCACTTGTATTGGTTGATGAATATACAAAAAAGCGATTTGGAGACATTGAAAAGAATATTTAAAAGTGGAAAAGGCTATGTAGTATGCTGCAATTCTTCGCCTTTGAATAAAGCGCTCGCTCCATTTTATAGGCGGTTAGGAAGAACCAAAATAAAACTTGGTGTTGACTGTGCTAGCACGCACGACACTTTTGTTATTGGTGACAAAATACTGCAAATCTTTTTTGATATTGATTTAAAACAAAAAATTGAAAAACTAAACAAAAACAAAGACGTCCAATCAGTTCTAATGAAGGGCTTTTTTGACATTTTTTACAAGAAAAAAACTCAAATAAAAATCTTTGAAATAGAAAACAAAGAGCTTGCCAGTCAAATAAAACAACAAACAATAGGATACTTTGCTTAAGTGACCTTGATGCCAATACTGGAAAAAAACGGAATCCTGACAAAAAATAATGGGCATTATCAACTGAATCCAGAATGGGTAAATCAATTAATGCAATTTGCAAAAAAGACAAAACAAAAAATGCAACAAGAAGAAAAAAACCCGGCGAATACCACGATTTAAGCCCACCAGAATAGGCGTTTCAACAAAATTTGTTAGGCTCCCTAAGCTCCTGGGCCTTCCATCAATTCTAACAATCTTTTTGTATTGAAGATTTCTGGTAGGAAAAGTTTGTCAGGTTGATTTTGTGTAATAGTACTGTAAATTTCTTTGAAGCTGTTGTCCGCTATTGATCTTATGTTTTCTGCCATTAAAACGTATTTTTTCCAGTCTCGTTGGTCTTCCCAATCGATCGAGATGTAGTCGCCAAGTAGCCTTTGTGAGAATAATCCAATAGTCAAAAAAGCGTTTTCTAAATCCCTTTGTCGTTGACGTTTAAATTCTTCAGGATTAAGTGTGTGTGGAAAGCAAAAGGTATCTAAGTCTAGTATTTCTCCTAAAATACTAACATTTCCAGGTAATAACCCTCCAAAAAATCGCGGGTTATTAATTGTTGCCTCATTTTTGTGGATTATAGCAATCTGAGCTGCGAGGTTTTTTGAAAAGTTTTTTGTGATAATTTTTATTGCATCTAAATCTTTTTTATTATCATTAGTTTTTTTGAAACCAAAACTTTTGAAAACTTCGTTGATCCAATATTGACGATAAAAATTTCTTTTTTTTCTTGATGGTTGTCGAACTTTGGCAGCAATTGCAAAATCCTTTAAATTAGCATTTCCAACTTCTGACACTCTCAAATCTGGTCGCCGTGCTATATACGTGAATTGGAATAGCGTGTTTGGTGTGCCGAGTTTTTTTAGTATGCTCTCATTTGGGATGGTGGAAACTTTAAATCCTAAAAACCTTAAAACAGCAGGCAATTTAGAACGTGGAATTGCTAAAAGCTGTGTTAAGAGAATAGGAGAAAGCGTGGGAACAAATTTTAATCCAAATCTTCTTAGGGTTTGTCGCTCTTGTCTTACCCAAGAGCTTATGAGTAATCCTTTGCAAAAATCGGCAGAAACCGCATGCAATAAACCCGACGTTTATTAGGAAAATTGAACAAAAAATAAAAAAGATAGTGCGGCAACAATAGGGAGAATTTCAGCAAAAATTAGAACAGACTCGACTCAGAATTTGATTTGTTGAATGTTTGTAAATCCGTATTTGTTTATTTCTTGATTAAATTTTTCTTTTAGGTTTTTTTTGCACCAGGCTAATGATTGTTTTAGTTTATTTTTTGCTATTTTTTTTGATTGCTGCAAGTATAAGGGTTCATTTTTCACTACATCCAAGATTCGCCCCAAGTACCACTTTGTTGCTTGTTCTTGGTTCCATTTTTTCTTTTTTTTAATTTCTATTACTCTTTTTATTGCTTGATTTCCTATTCCGTCAAGTTTGTCTGCGTCATAAATTATTATTGAATAAATATCTTTTAGAGATTTTGACAAGTCTGTTCTGCTGTGGTTTTTAATTGCATTAAAGACTATGTTGATTTGTTCTTTTGGAAAGTTTAACTTAGTTAAAATCTTTTTTGCCTTTTGAGAGCTTTTTAATGCGTGGTTTTCTTCATCAGAACGGTCACAGTCGTGCAAAAGCAAGGCTGCTGTGAGAATGTTTTTGTTAAGTTTCATTACATGACTTATCTTGTTTCCATTATTTTGTACTCTGATTAAGTGGTCTAAGCCATGGCCGGCATCCAAGTCTTCATTTTTTAGTGCTTTGACTATTTCTTTTTTTAAGCTCATTGAAAGTCAACCTTGATGGTGTTTACAACCCTTACTGGCTTCTTTTCTTCATTCATTAATACTAGCCCTTCCTGTTTTAGTTCTGATATTGCTGCACTGACATTTGAAATGTGCTTGTTCAGTCTTTTTGAAAGGTCTGTTATTGAATTTTCTCCGTTACAAAGTTCTAATAACTTTAAGTAGGTTTCACTTCTTAGGAATTTTGCAACTTTTGTTATCTGGTCTTTTTTTGAGATTATTAAATAGGTTTTTGGGGTCGGTTGGGATGTTGTTCTTTTAATGTTCCTTAAGAATGCATTAAGGTTGTGTGCTAGTATTATTTTTTGATTTTTATGGCTGTTCTTTTCCAGTTCCGGCTTGTTTTTTGAACTTGTTACTTTCCCGCTCTTGCTTAGTGTTAAATATTCTTCAAGCTCGTTAAGAATTGTTTCAAACAGTAATTTAATGTGTTCTTTTGAGACTTTATATTCGTCAATTACTTTGTAAATTTCTTCAACAGACATGTCCCAGTGAGGAACTAGAAACTTTTTATTAACTTTGGAATTATGCCCAAAGCAGGGAACATCTCTTAGTGTTATCAAGGTTGGCAGATTTGACAATACACTGTTTTTAGAAAATATTTTCTTGGCTTTTAGTGATACTGGCGCTGTGCTGTTGCTTAAAACAAGTATGTCTATTTTTCCTTCAATTTCTTCAGGAAATAACTTGTGAAAATAAGTTGCCACAAACAAATCCATTGTTTTCTGCAAAACATAAGCAAAACTGTATCTTGTTTCTTTAGAAATATAATAGCGAGTTGTAATGTCTGTAGGGATATTGCTTATATGATCTGGGTACAGGCTTAATGCATTGTAAAATTCTATGCTTTGCTTAGGGTCAAAAGTTAGGAATTTTGCCCAAGCATCAGAAGCAGTGAACAAAAAAATGTTATCTTCCTTAACACCCGCAGTTGAAAGTATTGTTCTCACTTGGTTAATGTTGTGATGTAAGAATTTTTCATCAAGTTCTGCGGTTTGCACAGAAAAATAAGCGTGTTTTTTTGCTGAAAGAACAGTATCAGCATATGAAATGTAAAAGTAAACGTTCTCAAAACTGCTTAACTTTGAAATGTCAATTAATTGAGAAAGGAAATAATAGTTTGGACTTGAATAATTTGTTGAAAAATAAACATTAATTCTTTTGCCGCTGTTAAGTTTTGAAACGATTAAGTTATCAAAAATGGGCTTTTCACTCTTAGGGATAACAAAATAATTCTCTAAGTCATTCAAAAAAACCACTTATAAAAAGTATATAAAAACATGCTTATTTTAAATTAATATTATGTTTTTCGTGTAAGTGGCTTATTCTGCTTAATTAACTACTCTTAAATAAAAAGCAAAACAACAATGCTATAGAATGACCCTAATAAGTTGTCAACCAACAAAACAAAAAACATTTTTTATCAGCCAAGATAATCTTTTGCTTTTTCAAATTCTTGTTTAATCCTTTCTTGCGATGTTATTTGAGGGCATTTCTTCCAAGTATTTCATTTTTTGTGTTTGGTAGTGGGCTTATTCTTCTAATACTTTTTACATTTCTTTTATTGTTCAAGCATTGAATCGAATTTTCCTTCCTTTATTTCCTTCTGTATCTGCCTTGCGGGCTTTCCTTCTACTGTTACTCCCATGCTGTCGCAAACCCCGATTGTTTCTTTTGCAACTGCCTTTAGGCTTGAGGCGCCGGAATTATCCTGTTTCATTTTGGAAATTTTTATTATTTCCTGCATTGAAAGGTTTCCAATCGGCTGCTTGGGGTTTGCGGCGCCTTTTTCAAGCTTGAGTTCTTTTTTAATGAGCGCGCTAGTGGGCGGGCTTCCTACTAAGATTTCAAAATTCTTTTTCGAGTCAATCGAAATAGTAACTGGGACTTTCATTCCCGCATAATCCTTTGTTTTTTCGTTTATCTGGCTTACGATTTCTCCGATGTTTACTCCGAGAGGGCCGAGAGCTGGTCCTAAAGGCGCAGCTGCTGTTGCTTTTCCTGCTTCAACCAGAACATTTATTTCAGCCATAAAATCACATCAAAAAGATTATTCTTTTATCACTCTTATGTTTTCAGCTTTCAAGGTAACGGGAATTTTTACTGCCGCTTCAAGGAGTTCAACCACAACCTCTTCCTTTGCATCGTTTACGCGCATTATCCTTGCCTTTTCTCCTTTAAAGGCACCGGAAACAATTTCAATTTTGTCGTTTTCCTTTATTGATTTCATCAATGGCTTTGATTCGAGCAGTGCTTCGATTTCCTTTATGTCTACAGCGCCCTTTACAATGCCAGAACCTTTTATGTGCGGAGTTCCCGCAATAGCGTTTCTTACATTCAGCTCGTCCTGTGCTTCAATGAGAATATATCCTTTGAGGCCGGGGATAACTGCAATGCTGTAAACAGGCAGTGTTTCATCGCGGACTTTTCTGCCAAGCATGTCTACTACAAGGCTTTCCTGCCCAACAGTTGTGCGGACTGAAAACAGCATAAAAAACACGTTTTTTTAACAAAAATTTTCGGCTTTTTCAAAAGCCTATTCCCGTCAAGGTAAAAGTAATGATTACAATAAAACCAATTATTGCAATGATTATTATTCCAATGCCTGTTACCTTCACCATTGTGGTAAACTCTTCCCTCGAAGGCTTTTTTGAAATAATGAAAATCCTTCTGGAAGAAGACAAAAAATCCCTTAATTTTCCGGGAAGATTAAGCCTTGAAAAAAAATTTCCCTGCCCTTCAGAATTTTCCATAACAAAACCAAAAATATTCTTCTAGCTAAAAGCGCTGATACTAAAATTAAACAAAAAAAGGTTTTTAATGCTTGGTTTTGCAGGCTTAAGTGAACTTTATTCCCAAATCAATCTCTCCCGACTGCCTTCCATCGGAACCGCCGTCAAGATAGGGGAATTTTCCGCCCGCAATAACAACCATTGCCTGAATCTGGTTTTTTGGGATTGTATCGTCAATCATTGCGCCCCAGATAATATGGGCATTGTTGCTGATTTTTGCGGAAACAGTTTCCACAATCATTTCCGCTTCCCTGAGAGTCATGTCGCTTCCGCCCACTACATTCACGAGTGCGCGGTTAGCATCGCTGATATCAACGTCAAGCAAAGGGCTTGTCAGTGCGTTTTCAACTGCTTCAAGCGCGCGGGATTCCCCTGCTTCGGAACTTCGTGATTCTCCCAAGCCGATCATTGCCGCTCCCCCTCTCTGGAGAATTGTGCGCAGGTCTGCAAAATCAAGGTTTATCAAGCCCGGCTTTGTAACCATTTCAGTAATTCCCTTTACTGCATTTGTAAGGACTTCATCGGCAACCTTAAATGCCGCATTTACAGGAAGGTCGGGTGCAATTTCAAGAATCTTGTCGTTTGGAATCACAATTACTGTGTCGGCGTATTTTTTCAAATTTGCCAAGCCAGTCATTGCGTTTTCCATTCTTTTTTTGCCCTCAACAGTGAAAGGAAGAGTTACAACGCCCAAAGTAAGCGCTTTCATTTCCTTTGCAATCTCGGCAACAACAGGCGCTGCGCCTGTTCCTGTTCCGCCGCCCATTCCGCAGGTAATAAAAACAAGGTCTGTTCCCGCAAGCGCTTCAGCAAGCTCTTCAGCGCTTTCCCTTGCAGCCCCTTCTCCCACCTGAGGGTCAGAGCCGCTTCCCAGGCCTCTTGTAAGATCCTGCCCCACCAAAATTTTTTTGTCGCAAACAGTGTTAAGCAAATCCTGCGCATCAGTGTTAATCCCGAGAGTTTCCGCGCCAATGATTTTGATTTCAGTCATTCTTTCAATAGTATTGCAGCCTCCGCCTCCCACGCCTACAACGCGGATTTTTGCCTGCGATGATTCAAGAAGCTTTACAAGCTCTTCATCCGAGCGCGGTGTTTTGCTGAGCTTTTCAGTTGATTTCTTTGCGGCAGCCTCAGATTTAGCCCTAGAAATTGCTTTTCTTATAACGCTTTCCATAAACACCCCTCGATTGCAAAAAGGCAAGTTTTTGCCGTTAAAAATTATTATAACATATCCCTAATTGAAAAGGAATTTAAATGTTGGCATGACTTTTAAAGGCGGACAAAACTCCCCTCAAAAACTTTAATAAAAAGCTCGCGAATCATATTCAGTAGATATGGGCACGCAAATAACCGAAATACTTGAAAAACAGGAAATAGAACTCGGGTTTTTAAACGGCAGGCGCATCGGAATCGATTCCTACAACATCCTTTACCAGTTTCTTTCAATCATCCGCGGCGCGGACGGAACTCCACTAATGGATTCAAAGGGAAGAATAACCTCGCATCTTACAGGATTATTGTACAGGACAGTCAATCTTCTCGAAGCAGGCGCTTTGCCTGTTTTTGTTTTCGACGGAAAGCCATTGAAACTCAAATCAGAAACAACAAGGGCGCGGAATGAAATCCGCACAGCCGCGGAAAAAAAATTCCATGAAGCAAAGGAAAAAGGCGAAGTCGAGGAAGCAAGAAAATTCGCAATGCAGGCAACAAAACTCACAGGAGAAATGGTTGAAGAGGCAAAAACATTAATCGGTTTAATGGGCCTGCCTATTGTACAGGCAGAGCATGATGGGGAAGCCCAGATTGCGCAGATGGTTGAAAAGGGGGATTTGTACGGATGCGTTTCGCAGGATTTTGATTCTTTGTTGTTCGGGGCAAAACGCTTGTTCAGGAATATAACTGTTTCGGGAAAAAGAAAAGCGCCGGGAAAAAACTATTATTATAATGTCAGCCCTGAAATGATTGAGCTTGAAAAAAATCTTGCAAAGTTAGGCATTACGCGGCAGAAGCTTGTATGGATTGGAATTCTGGCAGGGACTGATTTCAACAAAAAATTTCCGAAAATAGGCTCGAAAACAGCGCTGCAGCTTGTGCAAAAATATTCTTCTTTTGAAGAAATAATCTCGCACACAAAATTCACGCCTGATTTTGATTACAAAGAGATAGAGGAAATTTTCCTGCGCCCCGAGTTTTCCGAAAACTACAAAATTGAATTCAAAAATTTGCAGAAGGAAAAAATCCTTGATTTTTTGTGCAATGAACACAGCTTCAGCAACGAGCGCGTACAGAACGCGCTGAAAAAGCTCGAGGCAAAAATCGATTTCAGCGCAAAGCAGAGCAGATTAAGCTCCTGGGGATGAAAAAAAATGGCAGTAAAAGGAATTGTAATTCGGCCGGAATTTTTTGATTCCAAAAATCTTGAAATGCACACGGGAAGGGCCGAAGAGCTGTTTCAGCAAATCCGCGGACAAAAGCCTTCCCGCGACTTTTACATCAACTTCAGTTTAAGCATTGGCTTTTTTCAAAAAGGCATTAACAGATTAAGCGATGGCCCAAGAGACTGCAATCTTTTTGTTTCAAACCGCGGAATACAGAGGACAATAGAAGTGCTTCCCGAAAAAACAGATGTGGGATATATCAAGGTTTGGATTGACCCAACAGGAAAAGAAATCCGCACAGTCGGATTTTTTCCGATAAGTACGCCACAAAACCTAAAATTGCTGGGAAAAGGAATCACCTCTTTTGCCGAACTCCAGATAGAAAGGCAATTGGAAAAATGGTTCCCGGATTTCAAAATAACACACAGCAGCAATCCAACCCCTGAAAGAAAACGCCAGCTCAGAAAAAGAGGGCGCGAAATAGGGGAAAAAGTGCCTTTAAGAAAAGCAATCGCACTGACAAGCACATATGTCAAAAAAGGAATCCGGCAATACAACGCGCGCAGCGCACTCCGCAGGCGCAGCAGAAGGTGAAAAAAATGCCTGAAGAAAACGCAAAAAGCCTCTTGAATTTTTTTGAAACAATCGGAAAGCTCAAGGGATTGAAAAGAACTGGCTGGGTTGAGCGCGGGGTTTCAAATCCCGAAAGCGTCGCAGAGCATGCCTTCAGAATGAGCGCAATGGCGCTTGTTCTCGCTCCGAAACTGAAATGCGATTCTGAAAAGTTAGTGAAAATGTGCATTGTCCACGATTTGCACGAAAGCATTTCCGGAGATTTGATTCTCGACTGGAAAAGGCACGGCTCAAGCTACAAGGGATTAAACAAAGAGGAAAAGGCAATGCGCGAAAAAAAAGCCTTTGAAGAACTGCTCGAAATTCTCGGCAAAAAAGATTCGCGCGAATTCAAAAAGCTCTGGCTTGAGTTTGAACAGCAAAAAACAGGAGAGGCAAAAATCGCGCGCGAGCTCGATGTGCTTGAAATGCTTTTGCAGGCAGCAGAATACGAAAAGGCAGACAATCACGCAGAGAAAAAGCCTGTTTGGATTCCATGGATAACAGCGCACAGTCAAAGCATAAAAAATCCCGAACTGCGAAAAATCCTCGAGGAAATAAAAAAAGAAATGGCTGTAGGGTAATTGCCGATATTTTTAAATATTACTTTGCATTACATTGTATTGCATGGAAAACATCTGTTTAAGGCTTGATTCTGCGCTTGCAAGGCAGATTGAAAAAGACATGAAGGAATTCAAATATTCAACAAAGACAGAATTCATTCGGGAATCCATCAGGGACAAGCTGAAATCGAACCAGTCTGAAAGGGAAAAAAGGGGCTGGGAAGCGCTTTTTGCGGCAAGAGGCGCATTAAAGGGCAAAAGCCGGTTCAAAACAGATGAAGAATGGCACAACTGGAGAAGCAACGAAGGTAGCAAGCAGCTAATGAAAGAACTGGAAAAAAAATTTGCTAATCAAAAAGAACCTGTTCTGGAACTCTAGATTCTGTAACATCAAAAAGCTCTTCAAAGTGCCTGTCGCGCGTAATAATAATTGCATTATTATCTCTTGCGAGAATGGCGTGCAAAACATCGTTGAAAGGAAGATTCCTTTGCATTGAAATAGTTGCCGCTTCATTTTTCTGCTGTTCAAAAATCGGAACTAAAATAAGCAGGTCTTTGAAATCCGGAACAATTTCTTTGTAGAACCTGTCTGCAAATTCTTTAAGCTCAAAGATAGTTGCTGCAGAATAAAGAATCTTGCAGTTTTGCCCTCTGCAGTTCTTCAAAAACTGAAAAGCAAATTCTCCCAAAGGCCTTATGCCGTCTTTTCTGTCTTCAAAATAATCCCTCCAAATAGAAGTGTCCAGATAAAATCTTTTAACCATGCCAAAAAGGCATTGCAACTGCAATTAAAAACAAGCGCCCTATTCGACAAATGCCGAGGATAAAAAAAAATTGCGAATCAGCATTTCAATGGAACAAAAACAAAACAGCATTTTCTCTGCTTTTCAACAAGCACGCCATTCTCTTCCTGAAACAAAACAAGCTCCTGTGAAAAACTTCCTCCAATGGGAGCAACTATTTTCCCGTTTTCCTTCAGCTGCGTGGAAAGCGCTTTTGGAATTTCACTGCAGGCAGCGCTGATTAAAATCCTGTCAAAAGGCTTTTTCTCACGCCAGCCATTGCAGCCATTCCCGAGCAGCAATTCAAAATTTTTGCACTGCGCTTCTTTCAAATTTTTTTCCGCAAGAGATTTTAATTCGGGCAATAGTTCTATCCCGAAAACCTTTCCCTGCTGTCCAACAATTTGTGCAAGGAGTGCAATTACATACGCGCTTCCTGCGCCGATTTCAAGAATTTTCATTCCCTTTTCGGGAGAAAGCATTTCAAGCATTATTGCAATAGTGCTGGGCTGGCTTATTGTCTGCCCAAAACCGATTGGAAAGGCTTCATCCGAATAAGCAAAATTTTCAAATTCCTTAGGAAAAAAGGCTTCCCTTTTAACTGCAAGAAAAGCGCCTTTTATTTCAGCGCTCTTCAGGAAGCCTGAATCAGACATTTCCTTTACAAGGGATTTTCTTTTTTCCGAAAAAATTTTTTCGTTCATTTTTCCGCTTTCCAGAAAATTTCATTGGCTTTTCCGCGCACGCTCGCGGATTAATTCCTTCAAATCATTGAACCTGCTCATGCTTTCAAGCTCCTGTTCCTCAATGACGGGAACCTGCGCAATTGTTTTTGCATGAAATTCCTTTGCAAGAATAACAGGCCCAGAAGAAAAAACATGCATTGCCTGCCGCAGCTCTATTGCCTTCTTTTTTATTTCCTGTTTGTTTGCGCCTTTTGCAATTATCAGGCTTTCCTTTTTGGATGAAGAGGCCTTGAAAGGCGCGTGGGAAAAAACAGCAAGCTCTACCCCCAGCTCGCGGATTTTTTCAAGCGCAGAATCCTCAATCTGGTTTTCAAAAACATTTTTTTCAAGCGGGTTTTCACTGAACAAATCTATTTTTTTTATCAGGCTTGCCGCCAGCAAGTCCTCCAGAGCCTCGGCTTTCTGCAGTGAAATATTCGCGCCTTTTTCATACCGGTAAATCGACTCGGTTGTGGAATCAATTTTTTCCGCAAGTTCCTCCAAAGTAAGCCCGAGCTCTTTCCTTCTCTTTCTCAGCTTTTCGGAATCAAGCTCGACTATTTCCTTTCCCTTGAAGAATTTTACGCTTGGAAAATTTTCCTCGAGCATGTTTGCAAATCCCATGAAGCTGAGCACGTTCAGGGAATATCTTTCATAAACAGAATTTTCCTTCAGGGAAAAGGATTTGCTTTTTTCCCCCACAACAATTGCAATTGCACTGAATACCGCTGCAATCTTTTTGAGTTCAAGCGCCTGTTCCTCGCGAAGCGCGTCGATATTGTTCAGGACTTTTATTACAAAAAGCAGGCCGTGCCTTTTTGCTGCCAAATCAAAACAGGAATGCACGTGCACAAAGCTTTCAACAAAAAAGCCTTTTTCCTTGAGCAGTGCAATTGTTTTCATTAAAAGGACTTCGCGCATTAAAAAACTCCCGCGAGAAAGGCAATCAACGCCACCAGCATTCCCACCTTGGAATATTCCTGAGCTTTTTCAGGATTATCCTGAAAGAAAAGCATGCTTGAATACATGAAAATTATTCCCGAAACAATTACCAGGGCGGGAAAAAGAATGTTTCCGAATTTCAATGCGAAAAAGGCAAGCAGGGCTGTTATTATTGCAAGCAGGTGCAGAAGCAAAACAATTGCTTTTGCCGCGGGCTTTTTTACAATCATTGGCAGTGAAAGCTTTTTTCCCCAGTCTGCATCAATGTCTTCAGTATCTTTAATGATTTCCCTTGCAACGTTTGCAAAGACAGCGGAAAGCGCAAGCACTGGAACTATTCCATAATTCCCTGTTAATGAGGCGCCGAAAACAAGAGTAAAGGCAGTCCCAAGAGCAACAA
This sequence comes from archaeon, assembly GCA_035290965.1. Lineage (GTDB taxonomy): Archaea > Iainarchaeota > Iainarchaeia > Iainarchaeales > JAGVNX01. Next base: position 126,531 of record DATDTD010000071.1, read on the forward strand.
TCCAGTTTCCAATGTATTTTATTCTTGTCATTTTTGCAGAATAAAAAACAAGCAATAAGGAGAATGCAACTGAAATCAGGATTGATTCAAGCGGAAGAAACAACAGCGCAAGCGCGTTCGCTATTATGAACAAAAAAATTGCATAAGTCAGAACTGCCTCTTTTGAAATCGCTCTTCTTGGAATTGGCTTTTCGGGATGCAAAGATTCGTCAACGCGTGAATCGAAAAAATCGTTTATTGCCTGCCCTGCCCCGCATACAAGAAATGCGACTGCCATTGCAACAAGCAACTGGAAGTTTGCAGTAATTCCGCCTGCCGCTATGAAATAGCCGATTAGAACCCCGAATACTGCCAGCAGGCAGTTCACAGGCCTCAGGAGTTCAATGAAAACATTCTGCCTTTGCTTGCGCTTCTTCATAGATAAGTACAATGGAAAAATAGTTTTTTAACTATTTGAGATATGAAAAAAAGACTTTCAAACCTTACTTTCCCTTTGCAGCGCTCTTCTTTACCTTGTGCTTTAGCCTGAAGCGCGCGCTTCCGCACTTCCTGCATTTTCTCGGTTTTCCAGTCCCTGACTTGTTTTTTGCATTGCATTTCATGCAAATCCAGACATTCAGGAAAATCCTTTTGTCTGCTTCCTCAAAACGTGCCATAAAAAACCAAATCCATAGCTTTAAAAAAAATTGCCAAAACAAGTTTGTTATCAGAAAGAATGCTTTATGATAATAACTGATTATTAAAAGTATAAAATCAAAAGCATTTTAAATATACAACAAAACAAGAGCAAACAAAAAAGCCGCCCCCATTGTCTAGCCCGGTTAAGGACCTCAGCCTTTCAAGCTGATGACATGGGTTCGAATCCCATTGGGGGCAATCCTATTTTTATCACCACCTATTATTTATTTTTGGATGGTGATAATATTATCACCACCTTTTTTAATCGTTTTGGTGGATATAATTATTATGGCTAATTTGATTGAAAGGAAGATTAAGGGAACGGTTTATTTTTACCTTGAAAAGAACCTTAAGATTGGCAAAGACAGGTGGAAGCGTGTTTCTGTTTATTTGGGCAAGAAAAAGCCTTCTGCCAGAGAATTAGGCGAAAAGAAAAAGGAACTTGAAGAAAAGGCAAAAAAGGCATTAAGCGGGCTATATGATGAGCGGCTGGCTAAGTTTAATTTTTCTTTTCTTTCTAAAGGGGAACTGGTTGAAGTTGAAAGGATACGGGACAATTTTTTGGACAGGTTTGACAAATTAAGCGGGAGAAAAAAAGAGGAATTTTACAAAAGCCAGGTTTTGAATTTTGTTTACACTACTTTGAGGACTGAAGGCGTGGATGTAGGGTTTTCCGATGTTGAAACAGCGTATACTATTCTTCAAAAGGAAAAGGGCGACTTTACTTTTGATGCAAAAGTGATTATTTCCAGTGCAATGATTACTGGCTTTAATTTTCTTCCAAAAATCGGCATAAATGAAAAGGATGTTTTAAGGCTCCATGGAATAATAATGTCTTCTTTTGAAAGCAAAAGTCCGGGGCTGTTGCGTGAAGACCAGAGAATAATTGCGAGATTTAACCCAAAAACGCTTCAAAGCGAAGAAATCAGCTACAGGCCGCCGGAGCCAGTCCAGGCAAAAAAAGAATTCAAAAAATTTTTTGATTGGTATGAACAAAGCAAAAGAACCCACCCTTTAGAGCTGGCTGCTTTGGTTCACTTAAAAATCTACTTAATTCACCCTTTTAAAGATGGGAACAAAAGAATCTGCAGGCTGTTGTTCAATAAAGTGCTCCAGGAAAACAATTATCCTATATTGAATATTTCAAAAAGCACGCCTGAATATTTTGATGCGTTAATAAAATCAGTTGAAACGAAAAACGAAAAGCACTTTGTAAAATTCTGCTGTCAGGAATTCATTCGTCAAATAAAAAACAAAAGAATAACCAAGTGATTAAAAGTCGTAATATTTGACTGCTTTCTTACTGTTGCTCTTCAGCAAAAAATAAAGCGAAATGTTAATTAATAACTTCGACTATAATAGTTCTGCAGAAAAAATTCACTGAAAAAACACTCACGGACACTACTCTTTTTGTTTTTATTACATTGGGGGCACTTTTACGTTTTCGTCTTTCGCCGAATTGCCTGAACCATTAAAAGCAATTGCATTGCTGCTTTTTTTGCATGCGCACTTACCTTGATTCAAATGTATTCATTTCCTGGATTAACCAGGAGATAGACAGCAATCTCAGGCCGCTTTTTGCAGAAGCAGAAAGGTTTTTTGAAAAAGCAAAAGAGCAAGGCAGCACATTGGTTTTGTCTGGATTGTTTTTTCAGGAAATTGAGAAAAAAACTTACCAGAACAGGGAAGCTGCGTTGGCTTATTTCAATGAACGCGGGCTTAAAACAGAAATTGTTGAATCGCCAAAGAACTTGCCCCTCAAATATTTTTTGGACAGGGGAATGCATTTTTTGGATGCTTTTCATGCAGCCATCGCAATAGAAAAAAATTGTGATTGCATTGTTACTTTTAACATAAAAGACTTTGAAGGAATAAGCGAAAAAATCAAAGTTTTTTTGCCAGCAGATTTTTAAAATTTTATTCCTTTTTCCTTTGCATATTCAAGGGCAATTTTTGTTCTTTCCCTTTTTGTCAAAAGCCCGCCCTTGTACCCCTTGGCTCTGGCATCGGCACCGATTTTTTTGCCCAATTCATGGATCTCAACCAGGCTTTTGTCAAACTTAATCAGTTCCTCATAGTTTTTTCTTATTGAATCCTTGATAAACTCGCTTCTGGAGGAATACATCCCGGATTTTTTAATAAGCTCATCCAAAGCCTTTGCATAATCCTTATGAACAGCAACAGAAAGCATCTTAGCCAAAAAAACACCTTACTAACCTATTAGTAACAGGTTATTAAAAAGGTTTTGCCGAACATTTTCTTCATGAAACCGCTTGAATTATACAATGCGCTTCTGCAGAAATACAAAAAGCAGAACTGGTGGCCGGTAACTGATTCGGGAAAAATTGCCCCGGCTTACAAGCACAGGGAAAAGCTTTCCGAAAAACAGAAGTTTGAAATCTGTATTGGCGCAATTTTAACCCAGAACACTGCTTGGAAAAACATTGAAAAGGCAATTGTGAACCTGAACAAGGCAAAAATTCTTGAATGCGAAAAAATTTCTCATGCGAAACAGGAAAAGCTTGCGCAATTGATACGCCCGAGCGGCTATTACAACCAGAAGGCAAAAAAAATAAGGAATTTTTCCGCTTATTTGGAAAAGAACTATTCCTGCAGAACTGAAAACCTTTTTTCAAAGCCAGTGCAGGAACTGCGTTCAGAACTGCTTTCACTGAACGGCATTGGAAATGAAACCGCGGACTCGATTATCCTGTATGCCGCTGGAAAGCCTGTTTTTGTAATTGACGCATACACAAAAAGGCTTTTGCAGAGAGGCTTTGGAAAAAAGCAAATGAGCTATGAAGAGGCACAGGCTTTTTTTGAGTCCCAATTGCCAAAAGATGCTGAGTTGTTCAAGGAGTTTCATGCATTGATTGTCGAGCACTCAAAGCAATACTGCAAAAAACACGCTGGCTGTGAAGAATGCTTTCTGGGCAAAAACTGTGCAAAGGATATGTGATTTTAAAACCTTTTTTTATGTTTATTAATAATCGGTGGTTTTTTTTGAGAAGGACTCATTCCTGCGGCGAACTGACTGTAAAGCAACTGAAAAAAGGCGTTGTTCTGCAGGGATGGGTTTCGAACAGGCGCGATCATGGGCAACTGATTTTCATTGATTTGAGAGACAGGAACGGAAGGACACAGATTGTTTTCAACCAGGAAAAAAATTCCGAAGCCCACAAAATTGCAAAAACACTTGGAAAAGAATTTGTAATTGAAATAGAGGGAAAGGTTTCAAAAAGGCCCAAAGGAACGGAAAACAAAAAAATCAAAACAGGGCAAATAGAAATCGAGGCTTCAAAACTAAAAATTTTAAATCCCGCAGAACAGCCTCTGCCGATTGAAGTTGACGAGCACCTGCTTGCAAACGAAGATGTAAGATTGAAATACAGGTATCTGGATTTGCGAAGGGCGGAAATGCAGAAAAACCTTTTTTTGCGCCACAGGCTCATAAAAGGATTTCGGGATTTTTTTGACAAGCAGGAATTCATTGAAATAGAAACTCCGGTAATGGGAAAATCAACTCCCGAAGGCTCAAGAGACTATTTGGTTCCGAGCAGGATTTATCCTGGAAAATTTTTTGCTCTTCCCCAAAGCCCGCAGCAATACAAACAGCTGTTAATGGTTGCTGGCTTTGACAAGTATTTCCAGATTGTAAAATGCTTCCGCGACGAGGATTTGAGGTCAGACAGGCAGCCTGAATTCACACAGTTAGATGTTGAAATGTCTTTTGTTGAAGTAGAAGATGTCCTGAACATAATGGAAGGCGCAATAAAGGAATCATTCAAAAAAGCCGCTGGAGTTGCAGTAAAAACCCCTTTTGCAAGGCTTTCATTTGAAGACGCAATGAATTTCTATGGAAGCGACAAGCCCGACACAAGGTTTGATTTGAAATTTGCAGATTTGACAAAAGAGCTCAACGACACTGAATTTGAAATCTTCAACAAGCTCATAAAAAACGGCGGCTGCATAAAGGCATTCGTCGCCCCGAACGCAAAATTTTCAAAGGGAGATTTGAACGACATGCTTGAAGCCGCAAAAATCTTCAAGGCAAAAGGATTAGTGACAATGACTGTGCAGGGAAACTCTCTTGATTCCCAGATAGTAAAATTTTTGAAGCCAAAGCACACGCAGGCAATCATTGAAAAAACAAAGGCAAAAAACGGAGATACAATTTTGCTTATTGGAGATGAATGGCAGGTGTGCTGCACTGCGCTCGGGGCAGTAAGATTGAAGGCAGCTGAAAAACTAGGTTTGATTGACAAAACAAAATTTTCTTTTTTATGGGTAATTGATTTCCCGCTGCTTGAATTCAGTGAGGAAGACCAGAAGCTTGTTGCAATGCACCATCCATTCACTTCCCCTCAGGATTCCGATAAAGGATTATTTGAATCAGAGCCATTGAAAATGAAGGCAAAGGCGTATGACTGCGTTCTCAACGGGAGTGAAATCGGGGGCGGAAGCATCAGGATTCATGAAAGGGAATTGCAGAGCAGAATGTTCAAAGCGCTTGGGATTTCTCCTGAAGAAGCAGAAAAAAAATTCGGGCACTTATTGACTGCTTTCAAGTATGGAGCTCCGCCACACGGGGGAATTGCGCTTGGAATTGACAGGATCTGCGCTATTTTAACTGGCGCAGAATCAATCCGCGATGTAATCGCCTTTCCAAAAAACAAGACTGCTGTTTCACTAATGGATGATTCTCCGAGCGCGGTTTCACAGGCGCAGTTGAAAGAGCTGAAAATAAAAATCGATTCGGAAAAATAAGCAGTTAATAATTTTCATTGCCTCTTCCGCTTTTTAAAGTCTGAATAAAGCTTAACCACAATTTTTCATTGCTTATTTTTGAATCAAGTTTTCTCCGCGCAGCAGGATATCTGTAAATTGTTTCCATTGGAATATTAAATCTTACAACTAAGCCCACAAGTTCCGGAACAAGCGCTTCCGGAATTCCAAGCGGCTCTCTTATTGCCATGAACTCTTCTTTAATTGAAACCCTTTATTTTCCCGCGCGCCTGCGGATTTCTTTTTTTGAATCTCCTTTAAGCATGTCTCTTACTAAACCATGGAACATCTGCTCCGAAGGCGGAATTCCCTTGTTTGTTTTTGCGCCGGAAGCAAGCAGTTCCCTATATCTTGCCTGCCTTAAAACAGGGTTTCCCATTGCCCTCGGCCTTCTTGATTTTGCCATATAAAACCCATTATTTTTTGCTTTTTCTTTCTTTAAACCTTTCCATGCTAACTATTTTAACAATTTTTGCAGTAAATGGTTTTAGCATGGCAGGGCAAAAGATTGTCATTGACAAAGAAATGCTGTTGAAAGTAGCGGCAAATGCGCGCCTGAATCTTTCTGATTCTGAAATAAAAAAATTCCTGCCCCAGCTCCAGGCGATACTTGAAGCCTTTTCAAAGCTGGATGAAATTGGAGACTTGAAGGAAGAGCCGAGCTTCCAGCCAATACAACTGCAGAATGTTTACAGGGAAGACAAAATCGGAAAATGCCTTTCACAGGAAGAAGCGCTTTCAAACACAAAACACAAAAAAAACGGATATTTCAAGGGACCGAAGGCGGTAGAATGAAGGCACAGCAGGTTCAGGAATTTACTGCGCATGCAAGGGCGGGAAGCATTAACATTGAGGAAAACATTCACAGGGTTTTTGAGGCAATTGAAAAATCAGGGGATTACAATTTTTTCAATGCAATCGCAAAAGAACAGGCAATTGCAAAGGCGCGCGAGCTGAATGCAGAGGCGAAAAGAGGGAACGCAAAAGGAAAGCTCTTCGGATTGCCTGTGAGCGTCAAGGACTGCATCTGCGTAAAGGGAGTTGAATCACGGGCGGGAAGCAGAATTCTTGAAGGATATTCCCCCACATTTGATGCAACTGCAATTGAAAAGGCAAAAAACCAAGGCGCAATTATCATTGGAAAAACCTCGCAGGATGAATTCGGATTCGGAACGTTTTCCGCAAACATTGGCCTTGGATTCAAGCGCCCGAAAAATCCTTTTGATTTGGAAAGAAGCTGTGGGGGAAGCTCGGGAGGAAGCGCGGGAATAACAGCGCTTGCGGAATTTGCACACGCGTCGATTGCGGAAAGCACTGGAGGAAGCATTGCCTGCCCCGCAAGCTTCTGCGGAATAGCTGGCTTTACTCCGACCTATGGGCGGGTTTCTAGATACGGCCTGATTGATTATGCAAACTCGCTTGATAAAATCGGAAGCATGGGAAAAACTGTTTCAGAGGCGGGATTGCTGCTTGAAGCAATTTCAGGCTTTGACAGAAAAGAAAGCACATCCCTTGATGAAAAACTTGCTTTTGAAAAAAAGCAAAGCGTAAAGGGAATGAAAATAGGAATTGTAAAGGAATTTTTCGGAGAAGGCATTAATCAGGATGTTTCAAAGATTGTCTGGAATGCAATAAAAAAACTTGAAAAAGCAGGCGCAAAAATAAAGGAAATTTCCCTGCCCTTGAATGCAAAATTCGCTGTTTCCGCATACTATCTGATTGCAATGGCAGAGTCTTCCACAAACCTTGCAAAATACTGCGGAATGCGCTACGGAATGCACGAAAATCTTTCGGGGGGATTCAACGAATATTTTTCAAAAGTCAGAAGCAATAATTTCGGAGAAGAGGCAAAACGCAGGATTCTTCTTGGAACATTTGCAAGAATGTCGGGCTTCCGCGATGCGTACTATTTGAGGGCAATGAAAGCAAGGACAAAAATGATAAACGAATTCAAAATTGCATTCAAGGAATTCGACGTGCTTGCAAATCCCACAATGCCAGTAATTGCGCCGAAATTCTCGGAAATAGAAAAATTATCCCCGATAGAACAATACGCAATGGATTTATGCACTGTTCCCGCAAATCTTGCAGGATTGCCGCACCTGAGCGTTAATGCAGGCTCCTCTTCCGGAATGCCGGTTGGAATAATGCTGACTGCAAACCATTTGCAGGAACAAAAAATATTTTCAGCGGGAATTGCACTGGAGGCGGAAAAATGAAAAAGCCTTTTCTTGGAAAGAAAAGCCTTGGGAAAAGAAGCAAAATTGCTTCGCAATTTTGGAATCGGGAGGAGGGATTGCAATGAAAATTACTGTTTTGGGCTCCGGAAGCCCGATTTCAAATTCCGAAAGGGCAACTTCGGGATACCTTATTGAAAGCGCACAGAGCAAAATTGTTTTGGATTTAGGATTCGGCTGTTTCAAAAACCTGCAGAAAAAAGTTAACCCCCTTGAAATAGGCGCAATCTGCTTTTCGCATTTCGCGCATCCGGATCATACGGGAGATTTGGCTGCCTTTTTGTTCAGCAGGAAAGTACAGATACTCCATGGAGCAGTTCCAAGCCAGATAAATCTTTTCGGGCCTGTTGGCTTCAATGATTTTATGGCAAAGCTAATGAATTCCTTTTCAGCGCTTGCAAACCTCAATTATCCCATAAAATCCACAGAGTTAGAATACAACAGCCTGAAGATTTTTTCCTTCAATGTAAAAACAAAACCTGTAAAGCATTCGGATGTAAACACAATCGGCTTCAGGATAGAATCAGGGGCAAAAGCAATAATGTATTCCGGAGACTCTGAATACACTGACAATCTTGTTGATCTTGCAAAAGATGCCGACCTTGCAGTGCTTGAATGCGGCTCTGCAAAGCCAAAGGCAGACGGGCATCTCTGTTCCGAAGAATGCGCAAGAATAGCAAAGCTCGCAAATGCAAAGGCACTCATGTTAACACATTTTTACCCCGAAACAGAGGCAGTTAACATGGAAGAAATGGAAAAAATCTTTTCGGGAAAAATAATCAAGGCACACGATTTGCTGGAAGTGGAAGTTTGAGTTCAGGAAAAATAATTATAGGGCTTGAATGCCATGTGCAGCTTGACACTGAATCAAAGCTTTTCTGCGGCTGTCCAACAAAGCCTGAAACAGAAGAGCCGAACTCTGCCTGCTGCGAAATATGCTTGGGAATGCCGGGAAGCAAGCCGGTATTAAACAAAAAAGCCCTTGATTATGCGGTAAAAGTGGCTCTCGCGCTCAACTGCACAATAAACAAAAAGTTTTTTTTCAGCAGAAAAACATATTTCTATCCGGATATGAGCAAGAATTTTCAGATTACGCAGTATGAAATTCCAGTTGCTGAAAAAGGATTTCTGCAGCTGCAGAGCGGAAAAAAAATAAGGCTGCGCAGGATTCACCTTGAAGAAGACCCCGCTGCTCTGGTGCATGAATCAGGAATGCTTTCAAGCAATTACACTCTTGTTGATTACAACAGGAGCGGGATTCCGCTCATTGAAATAGTCACAGAGCCTGATTTGTCCTCTCCCCAGGAAGCCCGCGAATTCCTTGACCAGCTTACTACTGTACTTGATTACCTTGAAGTTTTTGATTTTGAATCAGGAACATTGAAGGCAGACTGCAATGTTTCTGTCGAAGGAAATGAAAGAGTGGAAACAAAAAATGTTACGGGAAAGCGCAATGTTGAAAAGGCTCTTTCCTTCGAAGCAGAAAGGCAGCTGAAGCTTGTTGCCGAAGGAAAAATCATTGTGCGCGAAACAAGGGCGTTTGACGAAAAAACTCTTTCCACAAAGGCAACAAGAAAAAAAGAAACAGAAGAAGATTATGGATTTATTTTTGACGCGGATTTAACAGGCTTTGAACTTTCAAAAGAGAAAATTGAAAAGGCAAGGAAAAGCCTGCCCGAACTGCATATTGCAAAGGAAAAAAGGCTTGTTGAACAGTTCAATCTCCCTGAGTATGATGCAAAGGTGATTGCTTCAAGCAGGTTTTTGGGGCAGTTGTTTGAAGAATTGGCGAAAAAGGCAAAGCCGAAAACCTCTGCTTTTTTTGTTTCAGGAATAATTGTTTCAATTGCGCACCATGAAAACAGGGAGCCCGAAGAAATTTCCGAAAGAATAAACTCAGGGCAGTTGTCAGAGCTCCTTGCGCTTTTTGAACAGGGGAAAATAAACGAAAAAACCCTGAAAGAAGCAGCAATTGCGCATATTACACAGCAAAAAAATCCCGTTGATTTTGTAAGGGAAAAAAACCTTTTCCAGGAAATGCAGGGAACAGAAATAGAAAAAATAGTCGAAAAGATTTTGGCGCAGAACCCGAAGGCTGTTGCGGATTTGAAGCAGGGAAACAAAAAATCCCTGAATTTTTTGGTTGGATTGGCAATGCGCGAAAGCAAAGGAAAGGCAGAGCCGCGCGCAGTACAGAAAATAATCGAGGAAAAAACAAAATAGGGAAGGGCATGCAGAAAATACTTCTAAAATCTTCAAAGAGAAGCGAACTAATTGAAATAACTGCGCAGGTGCAGAAAATAGTTTCCTCATCAAAAATAAAAAACGGGATTTGCACTGTTTTCTGCCCGCACACAACTGCAGGCATTGTGATTAATGAAAATGCAGATCCTGATGTTAGGGCGGATATTCTCAAAGCTCTTGAAGGGCTTGTTCCGCAGAATGCGGATTATTCGCATGCGGAAGGAAACTCGGATGCGCACATAAAAAGCGTTTTGGTTGGAAACAGCAAAACACTCATTGTTTCGGATGGAAAACTCGAGCTTGGAAGCTGGTGCGGAATTTTTTTTGTGGAATTCGACGGCCCGAGGCAAAGAACCATATTAGTACAATTGGTCGAATAGTGAAAATCCCGTTGTTTCCAATTTTTGTACTATTTTTTGTTTGTACCAAAACCGCTTTATAAACTAGCAATCGAAATACCTATGGTTTGCGGGCAAAGGACTTTTTTGTTTCACCCCGGGTTCTTTTTGCCCTTCTCTTTCTTTTTTTTCAAATGCCCTAAAGGCAAGGTTTTTATTGTAGTTTTTTCCTAATTAAATGAAATATTGGAGGGTTTTTATGACTGGTTTCTGGGATTTTTTGAGGCCGCTTGACCAGCTGGCTCTCAACTTAGTATACCCGATTACTGCAATTGTTTTTGTGGTTTCGGTTGTTCTTTTCGCAATCGCGATTTCGGCTTATCTCAAAAAGAGAAGCCAAAAACTGCTTTTGATTTCAGCTGCGTTCTTTATTTTCATGGTAAAGTGGCTTCTGCAGGCAATAGACCTTTTCGTAAGCCCGGGCTTTTTCTTCTCTGTGCCTTCACAGGGAGTGGTTGAGCTCGTAATAATGCTGCTGATTCTGGCTGCAATCGTGAAAAAATAGGTGCTTTAATGAACAGTGATTCCAAAGAGGAAACTCTTTTTTTAGATTCAAGGCAGAAAATTTACAATGTAATAGAACTCAACCCGGGGCTGCATTTCAGGGAAATACAAAGAAGGACTGGAATGGCAGTGGGAAGCCTGCAGTACCATCTCGATTACCTTGTAAAAAAAAACCTTGTAAAAATAGAAAAGCACGGAAAATTCACGCGCTATTATTCTGTTTCGGGGCCGCAGCTCGGGGCAGCCCAGCCTTTGATGTCATTGCTGAGGCAGGAGAGCCTGAGAAAAATAATAATTTTCCTGCTTACAAAAAGGCGCGCAAACAACACGAAAATTGCGGAAGCGCTCGCGCTCAGCCCCTCGACTGTTTCATGGCACCTTGAAAAGCTCACAAGCGCTGGCATAATAGAAAAAAAGCGCAAGGGCAGGAAGATTTTTTACAAAATAATCGATCCCGAACAGGCGGCAAATCTCCTTCGAAATTACAAAAAAAGCTTTTTCGACGAATTAGTTGACAACTTTGTGGATATCTGGGACAGCATGGGAAAATAGGATTTTTACACTTCTTCGAATTCCTGTTTTTTCTTTTCCTGCAGTTTTTCAAGCCTTTCCCTCAGCTCCTTGTTTGTTATTGTGGGAGGAACTGGGCTCGGCCTTGGATTCTCGGAAGCAGGCGCGCTTGAAACAGGAATGTTCTGCGCCCTTGCAAGCAGGATTCTTTTTTTCGCGGAATTTATTTCATCCACGCTGCCCTCGCGCATTTCGCCAATGAAATTGCAGCGCCTGCACTGTTCAATTCCCGAGCTGTTCTTGAAGATGTCCATTCCTGCGCAATGCGGGCAGTATTTCATTTTCATAAAAAAAAACCTGCTTAACTGAATAAGATTTGGCTCCCATAAAAATAAAATCGTATATGTTGCAAAAGCACATAACCCGCAACTCTTATTCTCTAAATTCTCACCACCTCCTTTGAACAGAATTTTTTCTTAGGACTCGAATTTTGTCGGCTTAAACCTTTGCCTTCTGTTGAAGAGCAAAGGATTTAATGCCTTCAAAATTCGCAAGAGGTCCACGAAAAAATTCTTTTTTATTTTGGAGGTGGTTCGAATGAATTTAGAAAAAATTGAGTTTCCTCTTCCCACTTTGGAAGAGATAAAAATAGCAAAAAGGATTGCAGCAAGCAACCCTGAAGACTTGGATGACGAAAACATCTGGATTCTGAACGAATTCTGCGGAAGCGATTCAAATGAATAGCGGAAACCTCGAGTCCCAAATAGAATTTAAACGCCAAATACAAAGTTCTATGATGAAAGACTCGAGGCTGAAATTTGTTAACGGAAAACAGAAAGAGTTCCTCGCTGCTGTTATTAAAGACCATTTTGGTTCACAGGCGGCACTTGCAAGATTTTTGGGTTTTCACAAAAGAGCTGTTTGCGGTTGGATAGCTGAAGAAAATAATATCCCAAAAAGCACATTTCAAAAGATTGAACAGCTTTATCCTGAATACAAAAGTTATGAAACGTTTGTTGAAAAAGAATTGCCTCACAACTGGGGGCGTGTTAAAGGAGGAAAAATGAGAGTTTCGCAAAACAAAGATTTGTCCAATTATCTGAAGTACGTAAGGTCTTTTGTCCATAATAGAAATCGAAAGAAACCAGTATTGGCAGACATTGAGAACCTTTTATTGAAACGGCTTTCTGATGAGAAAGTTGATTTGTTGTCGATTTTAGCAGTATGCACGCTGACAGACGGAAGCCTTGTAAAATCTTGTAACAGTTACAGAATTAGCTTTTCGTCTTCTGATGAAGTACTCATTGATTTTGTATATGCGCTTATTGGCAAATTAAGCGGGTTTTATCCAAATATTAATCTGGGTTCCAAAGGAGGCAAAATAGTATCTATATCAGAACCTGATTTGGGAAGAAATTTGTTAAAATTAAGCCCTGAATATAGAACGTTTGCCATTGATGAGAATAGCCCTCCTTCAATTTCTTTTCTTTTTGATAAGAATTTTCAAACAAAAGTTTGGGCAATAAGATTTGCGTTTACAACAGACGGCTGCATAAGCGTTCCAAAAAATGGCAAAGCAGAATTGAACTTGGCTTGTTACAACAAGAACTTATGCGAAGAATGGAAAAGATTTCTTGAAGAATTCGGAATAAAAGCAAATATCATAAGATTGAAGAAAGCCAAACAAGGAGTCGCAGGAGTAAGAGCATATAGAGTCGAAAGCATTAACAATTTTTACAAACTAGGCGGTTTTATCGATAAAGTAAAAATTTCAAGAAAAAGCAAAAGATATTGCGGAATGGAAAAAAACGCCCTCTTAGCGAGCGTAATAAAAAGTGGGCAAGGGGAGAATCGGACTCCCAACCGCTCGATTATCAGTCGAGTGCTCAACCATTAAGCTACTCGCCCTTATAAAATACCTTAATTCGGAATTCATATTAGCATGGCAAATTATTATAATAATCCTGTTATGGTGTTTTTAAAAGTTTTTTGGAAAACAGGCTGAAAAAACCCAAACAATTTGTTTTAATACTTTTAATGATTACAAGATTTGTAGTTCTCCTGAGAAAAGAAACCCGAGAACGGGAGTTCGAATCTCTCCGGGGCTAAATCCCTTTCTTTTCTTTTCGGAAAAGAAAAGAAAGGTCTTTAGTAGTCCTAAAGAAAAGAAAAAAGCATGGCAGTCCACCCAAAAAGAAAACCCTGGCTTTTTGCCAATACGGTTTTTTCTCTTTTGGAACGGCTGGAGACTTTTCTCTTTTTTTCAAAAAAGAGAAAAGGCTTAGAGCCCCGTAGTCTAGTGGCCAAGGACATCGGGCTTTGATTCTTGGGAGAATTTTAATCAAAAGATGGTTCACATGGGCTTGTTTGATTCTCTCAAGGCAAAAAAAACAGAAATTGAAGGAAAGAAAGAGAAAGAGGAATCTCCGCAGAAAGAGGCAAAGTATTCCGAGGCATGCGCTTTGTGCGGGGGTTCGGGAACGGAAAAAAAATGGATGGGCCAGTACTGGCACAAGAAATGCATTAGAACTGCAAAGAAGGCTTCAAGAAAAATGATATAGTTGTTTTTCATTTTATTCAGATTCTGCAAACCATTTCAGGAATAGGGGAAACCCAGAGTCTCAAAGCGTTTTTAAGGCAGAAAAACCAAATTCTCATATGCCTGAAATAATTGTCGATGAAGATAAATTTCTTTCAATATTTTCTGCCATTGCAAGGCACAATGCCGGGAATTATCACAAAGCATTAGAACTAAACAAGACGATTAAAAATTTCTGTGAAATTGCCAGGCAAATTGATCAGCCCAAAAAAACTGTTGCAGATTGGCTGTCACATAAGAAAACTCCCCACGCAGTTATTGCAATCAACGAACTAAACAAAAATAAGTTATTGCCCCTTATTGAAAATTCTGATTCAGAGGCATTTAACTTGTTTGTTGAGATTTTTTCTTTTGTTTATGGTGACGGAACGCTAAAAAAAGACTTGAGCGGAATTGACCTTTTTGGACAAGAAGCCGACTTGTCTAATTTACAAGATAAAATCAAAAAAACTTTTGATTTTAATACAAGAATGTCTTTTGTGGAAAGCAGAAGTGTTATCACAAGAGAATCCAAGGGCATAATCTACAAAAAAGAGATTCTTGGTTCCGGCTATAGACTGCGAATTCACTCTGCACAGCTAGCCAAGCTTTTGTATTTAGCCGGCGCGCCAAAAGGTGACAAGATAACGCAAGCGGTAACAATACCAGAATGGCTTATGAATTCGTCAAAAGAAACAAAACGAAGATTTTTGAGTGTTTTACTTGGAAATGAACTGCAATGCCCTTATATACGCGCCAAAAATGCTTTTACCTGCGCACACTTGGGTTTTCACAAAATTGAAAGCAGGGAAAAAGACTTGAAAGAATTTCTCTTGCAGATTATGACTTTACTGAAGGAATTTGGAATCGCAACTTCTCAAATTGCTTCTGAAAAATGCAGAACAATCCGCAAAGACGGCAATCGTTCCCTAAAAGTATATTTCTCAATTGATTCGCACAGCCCGAATATTTTGCGCCTGTTCAAAGAAATCCCGTTCAAATACGCGGAAGAAAAGCAAACGCGATTTGAAAAGGCAGTTCAAAAGTTTTTGGCAAACTCACAGCACTTAAAACAGGAATGGGCATTGTATGAAAAAGTAATGCAAATGCACGCAAGAGGCTTAGGGAGAAGAACGATTTTCAAACAGCTAAATTTGCCTAAAAAATATTTTTACAGAATAAATGCATGGATACACTACGGACAAAAGCCACTGTACTTTGATGAAAAAAAGACTTTCTAAGAAAGGGCGCGCGCAAAATGGTTTGACTGCAAAAACTAAGTTTTTTAAAGGGCAAAAGCCTATTACATAAAGCGGTCAATGGCATGGTTCGAATGAAAATTCTGATTGTAATTGTTTTCCTTGTTCTTTTTGCGGGAAACGCTTTTGCACAAACATGTGTTGACATGCCAACGCTTCTCACATACATCGGGCAGTGGAAAGCGGGAACAATGACAATGCCTGCACTCCTCACATACATTGGAGAGTGGAAAACAGGAACAGGATGCACAGGACAAACAACAATGACAACAGCAAGCAGAACAAGCGGGGTAATGCCACTGGGAGTTTTCTTTGACGCGATTGATACCGCTTCTCCGGTTTGGGCAAGCAGCGTAGTGCAGCCGAAAGGATTCACAAGCCAGCCTTCACAGATTACCGGCGTAAAAATAACAACAGTCGGCTTTTCAAATGCGCTTGGAAACGGAACATTGAGTTATAATGTCGCAAGCAAGACTCTTTCATGGAATTCAGGAACAGCTGTTGATATTTCTTCAGGAAAGAATTTTATTTTGTTAAGCGGCGGCAATCAGGCGAAGCTGTATGTCTGGGTTGACCCGACTCTCATGCCCGCTGCAAATGTAAACGAACAGGTTGAGATTGTTAACAGCGGCTTGAATGCAGACTGGGCATCATTCCATTACGAATGGGACTTCGGGGACCCTGCTCCAAGCGGAACAAGCCCTACAGACCCTTTGTGGTTTTGGGAGCAGGGAGCAAAAAAGAGCGACGGCAGCCGGTTCTCAAAAAACCAGGCTTTCGGATGGAACGCAGCGCACGTTTATGAAAATGACGGAACATATCAAGTAAAACTGAAAATTATTGACGATGAAGGCGGAACTCATGAGTATGCTGAAACAATCACTGTTGCAGAACAGCCTGCTGGAGGCTGGACAACGTATTATTTTGCTGCAAGCGGGCTTGACACAAAGCCCTGCAGCCTTGCAGAGCCCTGCCAAACATGGGAAAAAGCAAAAACCCTGGCCGGGTCGAATGTAAAATTGCTGTTCAATCGGGGAGACAGTTTTGCCGCGGCTGCAACTTGGTCACCCAATGTGAATGGTGCGCTCTATGTGGGCGCATATGGAACTGGCGATCGTCCAAGGTTCACCTTTGGTGCTGGCATTGGCTTCTTGAGCGGGAACTCTCTTACAGACGCCAGATTCGTGGATCTCTGGATTGACGGGGATTATCCCGCTACTGTTCCTGGACGTGCATTTGCAGGAATGGGCAATAATGGCCTGGCTCTTCGCTGTCAAGTGCAGGATATGGAGGAGGCATGGCACTTGTCGTCGCGCCGTGGCTCTGTTGTCCAGGATTGTCAGGCTCAGAACAGCAAAAAGTACAACTTTTGGATCAGTGAAAACCCGCAGACTGCAATCCTGGGTTCAACTGCGAGTTTAGGAAACGAGGAAGCCCTGCTTCGCACTTACAATCAAAAGCTAGTGGTCTCTCATAACGAGTTTTCCAAACCATCGGGGAAATACAACATTGGATTCAGGTCTGTGGCACAGGCAGTCAATTGGTATATAATTTCGCACAATCTTTTTGATGGCAGCGGCATATATGTTGGGCCTGATAATTCGCCGGCTCCACGTCATGTATGGATTAGCAGTAATCAAGGCATATTCTCTCCTGACAGTTCGATCTTGCCCGGCAGTTTCCTAGCGTTAATACGTGTAGATTCGAGTTTTGGTGTGACAATAGTAAACAACACCTATGTTTCAACGGTTAAGATTGGCGGTGCCGGAGTCTCTGTCGGCCTCTATGATTTGGGAGGCCCTGTCTCGCACGATAACCTTAGAATCATGAACAACAACTTCTTCTACTCCAGCGCTTCGGGTAACCTGAACGAGTTTCCGGTTCGTTTCTTTGGAACTACGACCGCCGCTGCGGCAGTATCAGGAAATGTCGAGTTAGTGAACAACGCGGTGAGCGTGCCATTAGAGGGCGATCGGATCGCAAGCTATGATGTTTCCGCATACGGTTTGATGCACATCAACCACAATGTGTGGTATCATCCAAATTTGGCGAAACCGTTTTTGGAATCAGGTACCAGATATACTTTTGCCGAGTGGCAAAGCAGAGGCTATGATGCGCAATCAAGTGCAGGCGACCCGCTATTTAAAAATCCGTCCTTAGGGGATTTGCGGTTGCAATCAGGCAGCCCGGCAATCAACCAGGGCTCTTCAGATGTTTTGCCATGGGTGCGAGTTGATGCCGACGGAAAATACAGAACAGATGAAACTCCCGACATCGGGGCTTATGAATACCAGTAAAAAAAAGTTATTGCCTGTTTTTTCACTTGGTTATTTTTTTTCCGAATGCGAGCGCGAACACGAAAATTATTACTGCGATTATTGCGCTTGCCAAAAAGGCTGTTTTTAACCCGTAAAAGTCGCCGATTATTCCAAAGCAAATCGGCCCGATTGTTCCGCCCAAAACATATATGCCATAATAAATTCCCGTCATTTCCCCTATTTCAAGATTCGGGCTGATGTCAGTAACAAGACTGTTCAATGCGGGAATTATGAGCGCGAGCAGGAAAGCAAGCACAAAGCACAGTATTACAAAAAGAATTATGCTTTCAGTGCTGAAAAAAATAATTGCGAGCACAATCGCCATGAGAAGCAGGCCTATCTGAATCATTCTCATTTTGCCTTCCCTGTTTGCAAGCCCTGCAAGCAGAAAGCAGAACATGAAGGGAACATGCAAAAATGCATATAACAGCATCAGCCCGCTCAAATCAATCCCCAGGTCAGAGCTTATGAGCGGAACGACAAAATACAGAACATAGGAAATTATTGAAATAAAGAACATTATCATGCCGAGAAGAAGCGCTTTTTTTCCAAGCAGAAAAAAATCCTTCATTTCCCTTTTGAAAACCATGTCTTTTTCGACTATTTCCTCTATTGCCTGTTTTATTCCTTCCTCTGCGGTTTTTTCCGAGGGAATGACTTTGTAAAAAACCAGGAGGCTTATGAGGGAAAGTGGCACAAGCAGAAGAAAGAGGCTGTTGATATTGAAAAACAAAACCAGAAAAGAGCCGATTATTGCGCCGACTACTACTGCAAAATTCACTATTGTTGAATACCATCCGAAAGCCTTGAGGTTTGTTTCCTTGGGAGTGTTCTGCCGTATGAAGGATTCAGTCGAAACCCAGAGCAGCGGATTCGCGATTCCGTGGATGGAACGCACGATTATGAGCTGCCAGAATTTTGCGGCAAAGGAATAAAAAATTCCGAGAAAAGCGTAAAAAACAAGGGCAATCTTAATCAGCCTGCGGGGCCGCACCCTGTCTGCAAGGTCGCCTATTGGAATGGCCGCCAAAAAAACTGTAAGGTTCAGGACTGCAAAAATAACTCCGACAAGAGTGTAATTCGGAACCATTGCCTTTATGTAAAGCGGAATCAAAGGGTCGATTATTCCCCAGGAAAGATCGAAAACAAAAAGCATTACAAGCAATAATTTTATGTTGTGCGGGAGCTCTGCCCCGAAAATTTTAAAGGTATTCAGCCTGAAATGCCTGTGCATAGAATCACTGCCTTTTTTTCAGTTCCTGTTCGAGAACCATGCTGATTACTGCGCCGCTTGCCTTTCCCTTAAGCTCCTTCATTAAATCCCCCATAAGCGCGCTCATTGCGCCTGTTCCTTTTTCCCTTGCAAGCGCGGAATTTTTTTCAATCGCGTTTCTCACTGCCTTCCGAACTTCTTCCTCGGAAAACTTTTCAATGCCAAACCCATGAATAATCTCCTTAAGGGTTTTTTCGGGCTTTTTGGCCCATTCGGCAAGCACTGAAAGCAGGACCTCTTTTGTAATCCCGCCATTTTTCATTGAATCCAAAATTTCAACAATCATTTCATTCGAAATGTTTTCAACAGGAACATTGTCGCGCTTCATTTCGCGCAGGTTCTCGAGAAGAAGCATTGCGGAAACAGTCGCATTGTATCCCTTTTCAAGAAGCTCCTCGAAAAAGCACGCGTAATTGTTGAGCTTCATTTCCTGCGCAAGCTTTTCGCCCAAGCCGTGCTTCCTGTACAAAGCAAGCCTTTCTTCGAGAGAAAGAGGAAGTTGCCTGCGAAGTTTTTTCAATTGTACTTCTGAAACAATTATTTTTTCCAAATCAGTTTCAGGATACATGCGCGCAGCGCCCGGCAAAGGCCTGCTGTATTCAGTGTTTGCATTTTCAAGTGCATTGCGGGTTTCTTCAGGAACTCCCTTCAAGGCAAGAATGCATCTCTGCCTTGCAATTTCAAGCGCTTCAAGCGCCTTCTGTTTTTCGCCGGAAACAAAAACAAAAGCATCATTTTCATTGCAGCCGAGAATTTCCCTTGTTTTTGAAATTTCATCTTCTGAAATCCCATAGGCGGGAAGCTCGTCTGAATGAATTATTCCCTGCAGGCCTGTTTTTGCCTTTACATAGGATGCAAGTTCAGTGCCGAAGCGCCTTCCCTGCTGGAGCTCTTTTCCAAGAATTCCTTTGCAATGAGAAAGCCGAAAGCCGAAAATCTTTCTCCCCTTGAGAAACTTGCACTGCGAGTTTTCAAAAATTTCCGTGAGTTCCAAAGAAGGATGCGAAAAGTTTTTTTCGGAAAAATCTTTTTCAAGGAGTTCTTTTTTGAGTTCAAGCAGGCTCATCTGCCTCTGCGCTTCTCTCCTTACGTATTCATCAATCATTTCCAATTCCTGCACTCCCTTTATTTCAACGCGCGCCCCGCCTGAAATTGAAACATTCAAATCCTGCCTTATTGTTCCCAGCCCGCGCTTTGCCTTGCAAGTCCTTCTCAAAAGCTCTCCGATTTTCAATGCGCATTCCTTAACCTCTTCCGGAGTGCGCAAATCAGGCATTGTTGCAAATTCTATCAGGGGAATGCCTAACCTGTCTAACCTGTAAAAAATTTCTCTTTCTGTTTTCTGCATTGGCCTTGCCGCATCCTCTTCAAGAGCAATTGTCTGGACTCCTATTTCCTTGCCTGAAATTTTTATTTTTCCGCCAAGGGCAATCAAAGCAGTTCTTTGAAATCCGGAAGTATTGCTTCCGTCCACTACAGTCTTGCGCATTACAACTGCAGAATCAATTATTCTTGAGCCGCACATCAGCGCTATTTTCAGTGCTGTTTCAAGCGCTTCAGAATCAACAGGCATTGGAGGGGAATCGTCGCTTTCCACTAGGCAGTTTGAATCCGAATAAGCCTCGTAAACAAATTCAAGGCCTTTTTTAACTGCTTCAAGGGCGGCAGCGTCAAACTCGCCGAATTCGGATGCCGCAATGCGCATTTTTCTCCTGAAAACAATGTCGGGTTTTTCCTCGCGCAGCAAGGAAAGGCATCTGCAGAACAGTTTTCCTGTTTCTAACTGCTGGTGCACTTCAAGCCCTGCTTTCAGGCCGAGTTTTGAAAAATCAAGCTCCATAAAAACCAGTTCTATTTGCATAAAGAATAGAAAAAAAGAATTTAATAAAGATTGCTAAACTGCAGTTATCCTAGCAGCCATAACAGCCAGTGTGCCTTGCATTGTTCTGGAAAACAGGCCATTCATCGCTGCCGCTTGTTCCCTGTGTATCATATACAAAAGTGGTTACGCGCGACGAAGTCGATACTATTAATTCGTTCTTTCCGTCATTGTCAATGTCGCCGACAGCTGTCGTATTGCCCATTGGGGAAGAGTTGTCAATGAATTTTGGAAAACCTGTTACAACTGAACCGTCATTGTTTATGGCATAAATAGGATACAGGTTGTTTAAGCGGTAGGAGGTTTTTCCCTGTACGAATATTTCCATCTGGGGATCTGAATCAAGGTTTGCAAGAACAGGCAGCCCGTCAAAAGACGAACGGATAGTCGAGTAATTCATGCAGACAGGGAAACCGTTTGCAATGGTTCCGTTGTCGTAAACAAATATGCAATTAGAGGGAAGGCGGCTATCCGAGCTGGGCGGGATTGCAGTAAATACAATCTCGAGCTGCCCGTCATTGTCAATATCCCCGACAACAGGCCCCTGCAGGTATCCCCCGCTGTAGGATGTGTAAGTCTCTGTGTGAATCTGCCATCCCGGAACAATGCTTCCGTCAAGATTCCAGGCATAAACATAGCCCTCGGAAAAGCCCGCGAGTATTTCTTTCTGCCCATCGTTGTCAATGTCTGCAAGCACAACGCGTGAAATTTTGCCTCCCTGCAGAACATCTTTTGGCCATCCGCTTAATATGTTTCCAAGCCTGTCCAATGCCCAGACTCTTGAAGCCATTGCACTGTATGCACAGGAAGAAGAAGAGGGGCAGGAACTGTTGGCATATACAATTTCTTTATAACCGTCGTTGTCAAGGTCTGCAACAGCAGGGCTCTCTACTGGCGAAAATAAACCAGAAAAAACAGGGTCGAGGCGCTTTCTCCACATCTCTGTGCCGTTCTTCTTTACAACATGGATATAAATTCCTGCGTTGCTTAAAAGAATTTCCTGAAAGCCGTCATTGTCAATGTCTGCAAGCACAGGAGCCAAAGTTACTCCGATAGAGCCTATTGGCGGAAAAAAATTAGTCCCGTCATGCCTGAATGCGCTGACCCAGCCTGTATAGCCCCCGACTGCGATTTCCTTGAACCCGTCATTGTCAATATCCCCTACTGCAGGCCCAAAGAACAGTCCGTTGTTGACAGTGATAGGCCAGCCTGAAAGGGAAATTCCCCTGTCATCCGCGACATTGATTGTTTGCCCGTATGCAGTTACCAGATCGTTTTTGCCGTCATTATCAATGTCTGCTATTGTAGGCTGGTCCAAGGGAATATTAGATAAAAATCCTCTTTTCGGCCAGCCTTCATGCAAATCAGTGTCAATGTGTATTATCACGCTTTTGCGAATCATCTGGCCGCCTGAATAGTTGTCAAGCAGAATATTGTAAAAGCCTGTTCCGAATCCTGCGGGAAAATTCAGTGTTGCAAGAGTTCCTTTCACAACAGGCGCAAGCCCGTTGTTTGGCAAAGAAAGCCCTTCTTTTGTGCATTGTCCAATCGAAGAATAGCCCTTGGGGCAGAGCCAGACCTCGTATTTTTCAAAATCAGGGCCTGCGGCAGTTCCCTTGATTTCAATCTGGTTTTTTGGATTAAACACTGCCTGATGCACTGAATCAAGCCCGGCAGCATATTCATTAAGGTCGAACGGCTCTGTAATCTCAGTGTTTTTTATTTCCAGCAAGGAAAAAGCCTCGGATATTTTATTCTGCCCTTCAACGACAAGCTTTAACTCGAGTTTTTGCTCTCCCCAGTGAGAAGTGTCCCAATCAAACAAAATGCTGTTTTCAACAGGAACAGGAGATTCATAAAGCTTTGTCCAGGCAGCCGCCCCGGAACAGTCCTCGCGTTTTGAATAAATTGAATATTTTTCAAAATCAGTTCCTTTTGCACTGCCTGTTATTTCCATGGTTCCGCCGCTGACAAATTTGCCGCCCACGGTTATTTCCGCAGTAAGGGGTTCGCCCTCAGCCCTTATTGCGGCATCTGTGTCTATTCTGCCCGAACCCTGCAGATTCAGGGAATAACCCAGATCAACAGCAGTGTTTTTTAAAATTGTTTTTATTTCTCCCGGAGTAAAAGCAGGGTTCTTCTGAATCAGCAGTGCAACTGCCCCGCTTACATGAGGAGTAGCCATGCTTGTTCCAGCAAGCAGAACATGCACATTGTCAATGCAGGGATAATAATACGAGTGCTGGCCTTCGGGAAAAATATTGTCGTATCTTGCGGCACAAATAAAAGCGCCTGGCGCCAGAACATCCGGCTTAATCATTGTCTGCTGCTCTCCCGAAGCATCCAAAAAATTTACAGGCCCCCTGGAACTGAAAGAAGTAATCTGGTCTTTTCTCGGGTTGACATCGCTCCAGTACTGCTGGGAATAATCCTTTTTGTAAACCGCGCCCACAGTAATTGCCTTTCTCGCTGTTGCGGGAGTTCCGATTGTCGATGCACCCGGCCCCGAGTTTCCCGCGGCAATAACAGCCACAACACCGGCATTCACAGCCCTGTCAATTGCCTGAGATACAGGATCGTCGGGGCCGCAGTACTCATCATAAGTGCCCAGGCAATCCCCGCCAAGGCTCAGGCTTATTATATCCAAATAGTCTGAAAAATCTCCATCCTGATTCGGGTCTGTTGAACGTTCTATTGCGGCAATTACATCGTCAAAATTGCCGCTTCCTGCACTGTTCAAAACCTTGTAGGCAACTATTTTTGCATCGGGCGCAACACCTTTTAATGTGCCGTTTCCCGCGGCAGTTGCCGCAACATGGGTTCCGTGGCCCTGGTCATCAAGAGGATCATTGTCATGGTTTACAAAATCATAGCCGCCGATTACCTTGCAGTTAATTCCCAGGCAGCCGCCCAGATCCGGGTGCGGGTAATAAACTCCTGTATCGATTATTGCTATTGTAACCCCCTTTCCCGTAAGGCAGTCTGCACCGCTGCAGCTCTGCAGGCTCGAATTCAATTGCCAGACCTTGTCGGCATTTATCAAAGGAACAGAATCAAGCAGGCTTGCCCTGACTTCAAGGTTGGGATAAACAGCCCTTACATTCGGGTCTGCCTTTACAAGTTCAAGTTCCTCCTGGGAAAGAGTTGCGGAAATCGCATTGATTGTGTTCTTGTAATTGTTTTCCGGCTTGATGCCTGAAAATTTTTTTGCAAAATCAGCCTGTTCCGCATCAATTTTTTTTGCCTGGCTTGCAAGCTCTGCGGAAAGGCTTTTTTCAATTGCATCGGCCTGGCTTGCTTTATTCTCTTTTTTTAATTCCTTGATTTCTTTCAGGCGCGCGCTTCTTGTTTCAAGGACGGGCTCCTCCAAAAATTCTATTATATAACTGTCAAGCTTTGCTTTCCTCTCCTTTATTTCGGAAAATTTTTCTCCGGAAGCATTATCCGGAGAAGGCAGCCCCTGCGGTTCGGGAATGCTTCCCTGAGCGCCGCCCGGCTGTCCCGGCTCGGGGGTTGTGCCGTGTGTCAGCGCATCCTGTATTTCAGATATATTGTCCTGAATGCCGGACTGCAAAACGTTGCCCGACTGCGTCAGCATTATTATTGCAATTGTCCCGATCAAAACAGCCTGGCTTATGAGAATAAGATATTCAAGACTTCCCTGCGCTTTAAAATTCATGAAAAAATAAAGGCAAACCAGATATTAATACTTTCTGAGGGCTGATTTTACAAAGATAACTATAAATACGAGAAATAAATCTGTATTATGCATGCAGACAAATTACGCAAAGAATTCGCTTCTTCTTGTTCTCGGAATTGCAGTTGTAGCAGCGGGAATTTTTGTTGCTTTGAACCTGAACAGCCAGAGCAGCGGAAAATTCTCACTTGCGCTTGCTGGCTGCAGCACAACAGACAGCGGCTATAACCTTGCGAAATCAGGCACATGCACTGATGCGGAAAGCAATTATTTCGAATCCTGCGTCGGCTCAAAGCTTTTTGAATATTCCTGTTCAAACAACAAATGCGTGGGCGCACAGGTTTCATGCCCTGTAGGCAGCGTATGCTCCATAGGGGCATGCATTCCGATCGCTGCCTGCATTGATTCGGACAACGGCAACAATACAAGCGTTGCGGGAACATGCACTGATTACAGCGGAGCGCATCCGGATTACTGCATTGACTCAACAAGAGTTGCAGAATATGTATGCGGAGGATACGCCTGCACAAAAGGACCGGGAACTCCCTGCCCTTCGGGAAAGCACTGCATTAACGGCGTATGCACAAACTCGCCATGCGGAAACGGAATAATAGACAACGGGGAAACCTGTGACGGAACTGATTTTGGCGGGCAAACATGCTTTTCTTATGGATATGCCGGAGGAACGCTTACATGCGCCCCGGACTGCGAAAGCATTAATACAAATTCCTGTATAACAGTGCAGTCATGCAACGGCTGAAATGCAAATCAGCTTTCCGAAGCAATTTTCTTTCCAAGGGAAAAGCACTCGCGCATTTTTTTTTCATTCTTATAAATCTCAACTGCATGCGCCTTTGCCCTTATTCTCCTGATTATTTTCATTGAGCAGATTTCACAGAAACGCACCATTGCCTTCTCGGGATTTTTCAAGGAAGCCCCGCCTTCAGCGCCCACAACAAGCAGAACAACTTTTTTTCCCTTAAATGCCTGTTCCCAGTGCGGGCAAAACCTGTCAAAAAAGTTTTTCATTAAACCCGAAACATTGTCGAAATAATTCGGAGAGCCGAGAATAATCACATCCGCATTCGCAAGCTTGGGATAAATAATGCGCATGTCATCGGAAAGCCTGCAGGATTTTGTCTTTTCGCAGCAAAGGCAGCCGTCGCACATCAAAATGTTTTTCTCCCTGAGAAGAACAAGCTCTATCTGCGCGCCCGCCTCTTTCGAACCGTCAAGAATGCGCTTGAGCATTGCCTCTGTATTCCCTCTCCTTGAAGAGCCGCAGATTGCAAGAACCTTCATTTTTTCCCCACTATGTAGAATGAACAAAAAGGATTTAAACTTCTTCAGGCATTGTTTTCTCATGAAGCCGAGAGTAAGGAGAACAAGGGCTGACTGGAGCAATCCCTTTGCGCTCAACGACGCAATTGCTTCGGCAAGAAGGCAGAGCTCGCATTCGCGCAGCATCTGGCAGGAAATGGAATCAACGCACGGCGCTGGAAGCGTGCAGGCAAAAACAGCAAAGCGCGCCTATTTGGATTCAAGAAGGGAATACGGAAAAATTGACATTGCGGGAAAAAGGCAGAGGTTCATGGACCAGAGGGAAGGCTTTAACATTGAAAACCCGCTTGCCTTTCAGGGAAGGCTGTTTAATTTTTTGAGAAGCGCAAAATCGAATTCTCCATTTGCAATTGCAGTAATAGACCTTGACTATTTGAAACATCTCAATGATACTGGAGGGCATGCCGCGGGCAACAGCGCATTAAAAGCAGTTATTGCATCCCTGAACAAAATAGCAAAAGAGCACAAGGGATTTGCGGCAAGCTGGACAAGAGGGGACGAATTCAGGATTTTTGCGCCAATAAGCGCGAAAGAGCTTGCAAAGGCAATTGACTCTGAAAGAAAACTGTTAAACCAAAAGGGATATGCTTTTTCCGCAGGAGTAACTGACAATGAAATTGCAGGGCTTTCAGATTTGAATGAGCCTGACAAAAAAGTTGCAAAAATGTCAAGGCAGGCAGACAAGGCTGTTTACAATGCAAAAACAGCAGGCAGAAACAGGGTTAAAATTGCGGGATGAAAAAAAATCAGTTCCAGCCGCCCCTGTGCGGCTCAATCCTTTTTTGGCAAACATCCTGCAAAGATTTCGCTGCAGCCCTGAGTGAAATTAGCTGCGCTGAAATTCTCAGAAAACTTGCTTCTGTTCCTGCATGTTTCTCAGCATACTGTCCGCTTT
>DATDTD010000072.1:0-16865 GCA_035290965.1 archaeon
GAACATTTTGGTGTCTGCAAACCTTGTTCCCGCACAGCAGCCTGCCTCAACTCCCGCGCTTCTTGTTACCCAGGCTGACCTTGCGCTTACTGCTGGAGAAGAAGCAATGCTGAACCAGATTCAGCAGACAGTAATTTCAAAATTCAATCTCAATCCCACAAGCGCTTTCCAGATAAAAGAGGTTTCCCCGACTTTGGGCGCGACCTTCTGGCAGACTGCGATTAACGTTGTAATAATTGTCCTTGTGCTTGTCATAATTGTTGTTTTTATTTTTTTCAGGGAAATCATTCCGAGCATTGTTGTTTTTTCCTGCGGAGTATTCGATATTATTTTCTCGCTAGGCGCAATGGCTTTGCTTGGAATTCCATTGAGCCTGAGCACTATTCCCGCACTGCTGATGTTGTTGGGGTATAGCATTGACACTGATGTAATGGTTGCTTCAAGGGTGCTGAGGAGAAAAGGCTCTAATCCAGAGGAAACTGCAGCAGGAAGCATGTTAACTGGATTTACAATGACCGGGACAACGATTGCGGCTGTTTCAGTAATGGTTGTTCTTTCCTATATTTACCAGGTCGATGTTATTTTTGAAATAGGCTCTGTCCTGTTATTGGGGCTCCTGGGCGATTTGATTGGAACATGGCTCTGGAGCGCTTCTGTCCTTATCTGGCATGCGCGCAGGAAACAGAGAAAGCTCGAGAAAAGGTTTGCTTAAGGTGTGCTTATGGACTTGATGAAAAACTGGCGTTTCTGGCTGCTGGCGGTTTTCCTACTTTTAAGTATAGTTATTCTCGTTGCCCCAATTATTTTTCCGAATAATCCTGTATTGAAAGGAATACAATTTGGAATGGATTTCAAGGGGGGAACGCTTTTTACAATAGAGTTCTCGCAGAAGGTTACTTCCGCGGATGAAAAAGTGCGGATTGCAAACACTATTTCGCAGAGGATTGACTGGACCGGCTTGCTCGGTACCCGCGTTAATTTTTTCGGCGACGAATTTGTTTTGGCTGAGACTGCAGAGACAAATCCCGATAACATTGCAAGGATGGAATCCCTGCTTAAACAGCAGGGGCGCTTTGAAGCCACAATCGACGGCAATGTTATTTTTATGGGAGACGACATTCTGCCTATTACAAGAGACCCGAACCACGGCTATGGCTTCAGGAAAGAAGGAGACTTTGTAAGATGGCAGCTGCCCTTTACGCTGAAATCCGCTGCAGCGGAACGCTTCAAGGAGTTAACATTCCACAGGTGCACTCTTACTTCTGTTGACCAGTCAAGCGGAAGGCAGTATGACTGCGACAACACGTATTTTTTCATTGACAAGCCGCAAAACAGCGTCCTGATTATTCCTGAAAACGTCTTTAATTCAGACAAGGAACTGCTGTTGACAGGAAGCATTGTAAACGACATACAATCAAACCTGAAAATAGAAGAAATACTGCTCAATGGCGCAAGCCCCTATGTAAAGGTTTCCGCAGGAGCGCTTTCCCAGGAACAGTTAGACTATCTCAAAGGATTGCTGCCTGCAAACAAAACAGCATTGATTCAAGAGGATTTGAATGAGGGAATTGTCCAGCAATTAAAGGGCATTGGATTTGAAACAAAAGTCATTCCCTATACTCAGGGAGGGGCATGGGTCTGGAATGCTTTGGGAGTGAAAACAGCGATTGCATTAAGCCCAGATGTTGCGCATATGGATGTTGCGACACTTGACCAGGCAACTGCGCTTTCAAACCTGCAGATTACAGGGACTGCGCAGGACTTTGAGACTGCCCAGCAGCGGCTTTCCGATCTGGACATACTGCTTTCAAGCGGCTCTCTCTCTGTTTCAGTGAAAAGCATCAGCAGGGAATCAATCAGCCCACTGCTCGGCGAAAACTTTTTGACAACAGTATTGTGGATGGCTTTTTTTGCAGTAATAATTGTTTCGCTTGTTGTTTTTGTCAGATACAGGGTCCCGAAAATAACAGCACTGCTTGTTTTCATGATTGTGGGCGAGACACTCATTACTATCGCGCTTTCCTCGCTCGTAAACAAGTTTGACTTAGGCGCTGTTGCGGGAATAATTGCGGCAGTCGGAACAGGCATTGACACTGAAATAATAATTACTGACGAGCTTTTGCGCGGAGAAAAGGGCGATGAGGCAGCAAGCCTTCTTACAAGAGTAAAAAGAGCCTTGTTCATTGTATTTGCGGCTGCCTCTGTTTCGCTTGCCACAATGCTCCCGATAATATTTTTCGGATTCGGTCTCGGAAAGCTTGTGGGCTTTGCAATAACAACCTCAATGGGCGTGCTTGTCGGAGTGCTTATTACAAGGCCTGCTTTTGCGGAAATGGCGCGCTGGGCACTGGAAAAAAAGCCTTCCGATTAAATCAGTTCCGCAAAGTTTTTTGTCTTTGCTATTTTTCTTATTGCAAAAAACCAGACAATCAAAACAAGCACTGCAGTAGTCATCCAGGTTATTTCATGCAGTGTTTCCGCCAATCCCGCCCCAAAATTTTTTGCTGCCCATAACACAAAGAAAACCCTTGGAAAGTTCAGAAGGAACAAAACAAGCGCTCCCGCTGCTGCAATCAGAAGCTTTTTTCGGAAATCCGGCTTTTTCATTGCAAAAACAACTGCAAACAGAATCGCTCCAGAAAGAAGCCCTGTGCAGTTTGCCCCTACTTGAAAGCTCTGGTCTTCGAAAAAAACAATGTTTCCCGAGCTCTGCAGTCCGAGCGCTCCCGCCTCTGCTGAAGCAATAAAATTTTCAAGCTGTGCAAGAGGCGCGGAGAGAATGAAAAACTGCAGTACTAAAAAGATTATGAAAAACTTTATTGAAAAAAAAAGTTCTTTTTTGCCGAAAAAGGTCTGCATTTTTTTTTCACCATGGCACTTTTTTTCTTTTTGCCTTGAATGCAATGAAGTTTCCAATCAGATGGAAAGCAGGCGTAAGGACAACAAGAAGAATTATTTCCACAAGGCTTGGAACATAAATAATTGATGCTAAAATAAGGCCTCCTGCAATGAAATCAAGCTGGTCGAGCAGAAAGGCGCTTTTTCCCTGTTCTATTCCAAAGCGCCTTTTCAGGAAGGAAGCAGCCATGTCTCCCGCAATTGCGCCGATTGAAAGCAGCGCCCCAAGCAGGAGATAGCTTGTGCCGAATGCAGCTGAAACTTCCGGAAACGCAAAAAAGATTGCCGCTGAAGCGAGAAAACCGCAGGCAATCCCTCTCAAGGTTCCGTTGATTGTTTTTCCCTTTCCAAGCAATGGCTTGTTGTCAAGAAATTTTACATTGAAATCTACAGGTGTTTTTCCCCTGAAAATCAGCGCGCACCCGTTTGTAATGTACAATGGA
This sequence comes from archaeon, assembly GCA_035290965.1. Lineage (GTDB taxonomy): Archaea > Iainarchaeota > Iainarchaeia > Iainarchaeales > JAGVNX01. The sequence goes on from DATDTD010000072.1 coordinate 3,342, forward strand.
ATTGCAAGCATCAGCGCCTTTGCGCATAAAAGAAGAAAATCCATTCCAATCAAGAAGAATGTTGGAAATTGTCTTATTAAAATTATGCTGTGCGCGCAGCCCCCGAATTATTCAAGCTGTGTTTTCACTATTTCAAGCTTTTTTATGGGCGCAATTCTTTTTACATGCTTGAAAATCTTTGCGGCTGTTGCCCCGAAGATTATTTCCTGCATTGACTGCTCAAAGCTCTTTTTTTCAAGCGCGTTCTGCATTGCTTCCCTTATCATGTTCCTTATTGCTGTTTCCTGCTTTGCAGTGAGCTTTTTCATTGAAATAGCAACTGTCTTTACGTGCATGTTTTTTTTGTCCGCTGCCTCTATTGTCTGGACTACTTCCATTTTGCTGTTTCTTCTCCGAATCATCCTGATAATAAAAGAAGGGTTTATTTCATGGCCGATTACTTCCGTAAGCGCGTGCTGTCCCTCTACTGCCCTGACCTGGAATTTCACTGTAATGTGCCTTTTTATTTTCTGTCCAGAAAGGTCGCCTAAATTTGCAAGCACTGTCCTTCCCACAAGGTTTTTTGTTTTTTCCGCGATTGTCTCTCCCAGCTCTGTCTTGTTGAATTCCGCGGGCGCTATTATTTTGTACCATTTCTTGCGCTTCCACTTGTCGAAAGTAGTCCTTTTCTGGATTACTTTCTTTTCCTTTTTTTCTTTCTGCTCTTCAGCCATAAAAAAAACCTTTTTGTTGCTTCAAGTTTCATTTTTTGTCAAGGATTCTGTTGCATTCTTCAAGAATTTTTTCAGGTTCGTCAGAACCTTTTTTTTCAAAAACCTTTTTTTTGTTTTCCGTGAAAATAATTTCAAATTTCATTCAATCACTTTACTTTGCAAGCAGTTCTGCCGCCTGTTCAGTGTAGCGCCAGTCTGCCGCAATCTTTCCCTGTTTCTGGTAATAGGCAGTTAACCTTCTTATTTTTGAAACAGTGAGCTGATAGCCGCGCTTTGCATCGAAATCCTTTTTGTTTTTTGCCAAGTGCGCCCTTTGCTTTACGCTTTTCCTGATAAGATTCATCAAATCTTCCGGAATTTTCGGCTTTAAATTGTGCTCTTCCAGAATCTGCGAAATATTCTTCCCTGTAACAAGCTTTGCCCCCGGAACCCCGTACTGGTCTCTCAGCAAAGTGCCTATTTCTGCAGCAGGATGCCCCGCATTTGCAAGGTTTGTAATTGCCTCTTCTATCTCTTTCGGCTTAAGCTCTACCCATTCGGGGCTCTTTTTTGAAACAGGCTTTTTGCTCCTGCTCACTCCTTTTGCGCCGCTGTGCATTCTTGCCATAAAAAAACCAATTTTATTTAAAACCAAATTTCACCCTTTTCCCCTGTTGGCGGAAAAGAGAATAACAAAACAAAGAATACAAAACTCTCTTTGGGAAACATTTAAATAGGTTTCATTTTCAGGTTTTGCAAAGGAATATGCGGTGGTTTCAACAATCAACGAAGATTGCGATACATTAAAAAACAGCAAATTGCAGAATTGTATTTGATTAAACATGGCAAAAAATAAAAACTTTAAGACGTGGCAGCTTGTTTTGGCTGTTTATCTGATGTTTTTCGGCGTTGCTTTGGCAATTCAGTTCAATGCGTTTACAGGCATTCCTCCGATCGTTATTACTGCAATAAGCATTGGCTTTGTTGCTTTTGGCATCGGCCTGTTTGCAAAATCTTTAATGGACTGATTTTCGTGTTGTCCAAAACAGATATTAAAAAGAATGTGCTTGACCTGCGTTATCAGCAACAGCTCCAAACATACAATGCTTTGCTAATTTTTGTTTCAACAGGAATTCTGGCGTTTATTGGCGGGGCAATAGCTACCCCGCAATATCTTTCGGCAATTGCTCTTGCCTCTGGCATAGTCGTATCCGCAGGACTGATTTATTATTTGAAAGTCATGAAACCTACAATGGAAAATATTTTGGGCGAACTAGTTGCGATTGGAGAAAACTTAAAGTCTTAATGGTATCTTCCGCGCTTTTCAACAGCTTCTATCTGCCTGAAAACCTGCCCTGCTTCTTCAGGATTTTCAAGCGCATATCCTTTGAGGATTGTTTCCCATCCGCGCGGCATTAATTTGTGGTGTGTCGCCTCAAATGTTTTTTTGAAAACAAGCAAGTCAACTGCCTTGTCCTCTATTTTTTTGCTTCTGAATCCAAGCCCAAAGTCAATGAAAAAAAGCGCTCCATCCTTCACTAGAATATTGCTTGTTGTGAGGTCTCCGTGTATGATTCCGTAAAAATGCATTTTTGCAATTGCCTTTCCTGTTTCAAGGCAGATTTTTTCAAAGTTTTTTTCCTGCAGAAAATCCTTGGCGCGTTTCCCTTCAATGAATTCCATTGTAATCTTAAATTTTTTTTTGTCTGTTTCAAGGACATTCGGAGTGTTTACTCCCGCGCTTTTTGCCTTTGCAAGCAAACCCGCTTCAAGAGAAGTCCTTTCGGAACGGATTTTGCTGTCAAGCTCTTTGCATCTGTATTCCTTTGAAACTCTCTCCTTCAGCAGAACAGTCAGCTTTCCCTTTTTTACCTTGAAGAGCTTTGCCTCTGCGCCCTGTGCAATCAGTTCCATGAGAAATTATGGGCAGGAAACAAGTTTTAATTCTTTTGCAGAGTCCAACTGTGTTTTTATGCTCGAGTTTAATTCGCTGAATCTTTCTTCCTGAAAGCCGTTCTGCTGGATTTTTGCAACCAAGTCGGGGTAAGATGTTTTGAATGCCTCAAAGCGCTTTATTCCAAGCGCGCTTTTGTTGAGCGCGTTTTCAAGAAAGCCAATTCCCTTGTTCAAGGGGCTTTCCCGCCTGCAGTCGACATTTGCAGTGTTTGTTCTCCTAAATTCCAGATCAGACATTATCAGGCTTTCCATTGTGTCGACTGCATTTAACCGTAAATCAATGAAAGAGCTTAATGCAGAATCCTTTGTTTCCTGTTTCAGTTTGTTGAGCTCTGCCTTGAAGGAGGCAATCTGCTCGAGATTGTTGGGCGCGAATTGTTCCCCCAGATTGTATCTTGCCTGCATTTCTGATATTTTTGCCATGCCTGAATCAAACGTGCTCTGCAGGCAGCCGTTAAAAAAAAGCGCCGAAAAAAGAATTGCAACCGCAAAAAAAACCTTCAGGTTCTGCATGCATAGTAAAAAGCTTTTTTAGTTTATAAAACATTGTTTTGTAGTTTAAAAAAACTGTTTATTTTTTCGCCTGTTTGTGTTCTGCCTTCTTTACCTGCAAAGCCTTTATTGTAAGCCAAAGTGGTTTCCCTTTTGCTTTTCCATGCATCCCCAAAACCTTGATGCGGTGCCAATTACGCGCATTATCAAATTGGGTGCCTTTCAACTGCTTTTCGAATATGAAAACATTCCCTTGCCCCGACATGCCCCCAACTCCATAGGCTTTCCAGCCTCGCCGGCGAAGAAATTCTGCAATGTCTACGTTTATATTGACCAAATGTTTCTTTTTAATTCCCTCAGATGAAGCCAAATGTCTTTCTGCGCGGTCAAACAGGGCTGTTCCAATTCCTTGACCCCGAAAATCTGGTCGAACGATGCGATGGCCCATATCTTCGACAACAGTACCGACGTGTTGCTGATTTACAAACGCTTCAAAACGAGGCCCGTAAAGGGCGTCATCACCCAAAAAACGAATCTCCAATATTTTTCCGTCAGGTGTTTCAAAAACTCCCTGCAGCAATCCGTTTTCATTTTCCAGAGGAATTTTTACTCCCTGTCTTTTGCTTTCAAGATAAACATGTTCAGGGCTTGGATTCCTGATTCTTGTAACAGGAACTTTTCTAAAGGGACGGATTTTTCTTTTGAGTTTTGAAGAAGGCATAAGTAGTTCTTGCTGTTTGCCTTATTTAAATTTTTTGCATTTCAGAAAAGCCCTTTTCTTTTTTCCTTCTGCTTTTCCTCTTTTGACATTTCTTCAAAGAGTTCTTTCTGTTTTTTGCTCAATCCCTTTGGAGTTTCAATTATTATTTTTATGAATTCGTCTCCGCGCGCCCTTGATTCCAAATGTTTTATTCCCTTTCCGTTCAGCCTGAAAATTGTTCCTGCCTGTGTTCCTGCGGGAATGTTCAGTGAAACATTTCCTTCTAAAGTCGGGACGTCTATTTTTGCGCCAAGCGCTGCTTCGCTGAAACTAATCGGAATTTCCGCTAAAATATCGTAATTGTCTCTTTTGAAAATTTTGTGGTTTTCAACAAAAATTACAACAAACAGGTCTCCTGCTCCTGCATTTCCTTCATTGCCCATTGCTTCCATTCTCAAATGGTTTCCTGTATTTACTCCAGCGGGAATTTTTGCCTTGATTGTTTTTCTTGCAAGAATTCTTCCTTCTCCCTTACATTCTTTGCAAATGTTTTTTGCTGTCCTGCCTGTTCCATTGCATTTGGGGCAGACGCTTTGAGTAGTAAAAATTCCGAATGGCATTCTTCTTGTTTCACTTATTGTTCCTCTTCCTTTGCACTGGGGGCAGGTGTTTAATTCCCCGTCTTTTGCGCCTGTTCCTTTGCACGCATGGCATTTTTCAAGCCTGTCAAAAACAATTTCTTTTTCTGTTCCGAATGCTGCTTCTTCAAATGAAATTTTCAAATCAACCCTTAAATTCGAGCCGCGTGTTTTTCTTGTTCTCGCGCTTTGCCTTCCGAATGAGCTTCCGAACAAATCCCCGAAGCCGAATTCTTCAAAGCCTCCCATGTTCCTGAACAGGCTTTCAAAATCAAAGTCGAATCCGCTTCCCTGAGAACCGCCCTGCCTCTGGTATCCCTGAAAGCCTTCAAACGCGTGCCCGTACTGGTCGTAATTTGCTTTTTTCTGGGAATCAGAAAGCACCTGGTATGCTTCAAGGACTTCCTTGAATTTTTCTTCCGCGCCAGCTTCCTTGTTCAGATCTGGATGGAATTTTTTCGCGAGTTCCTTGTAGGCCTGCTTTACTTCTTCAATGCCCGCGCCTTTTTTCAGCCCGAGCACATCATAATAATCGCGCTTCTCGGACATTACTTTTCATCCTTTTCCTCGAAGTCAGCGTCAACTACTTTTCCTTTTTTGTTTTTTTCATGCGGCTCTGAGTTTTCATCGCTGTTTTCTTGTGCTCCCCGCTCTTCGGAACTTGGCTTTCCTGTTTTTTTGTAAATCTCTGTTCCGATTTCCTGCAGGACTTTGTTCAGTTCGTCAAGTTTTGCCTTTATTCTTTTTGCGTCTTTGGGTTCCTGTTTTGTCAAATCGCGCAGTTCGTTCAGCTTGTCAGTAATTTTTATTGTCTGTTCCTGGCTGATTTTTTCCTTGAACTGTTCAATGGTTTTTTCCGCATTGTAAAGCGTTGCGTCTGCCTGATTAATGATGTCAATTTCTTCCCTGTATTTTTTGTCCTCTTCGGCGTGCGCTTCGGCATCTTTTTTCATTTTTTCAATTTCCTCTTCCGAAAGTTTCAAAGAGGCAACAATCTGGATGCTCTGTTCTTTTCCTGTCCCCAAATCTTTTGCCTTTACATTCACTATTCCGTTTGCGTCAATGTCAAAGCTTACTTCAATCTGCGGAACTCCTCTCGGTGCGGGCGGAATTCCAATCAGCTGGAATCTGCCAAGGGATTTGTTGTCTTTTGCAAGCTCTCTTTCTCCCTGCAGAACATGAATGTCTACAGCAGGCTGGCTGTCTGATGCAGTTGAAAAAACCTGGCTTTTTCTTGTAGGGATGGTTGTATTGCGCGCAATAAGCGCAGTTCTCACTCCGCCTAAAGTTTCAATTCCAAGAGTTAAAGGAGTCACATCAAGAAGAAGAATGTCTTTTACTTCTCCAGAAAGAACTCCTGCCTGTACTGCTGCGCCTGCTGCAACGCATTCCATTGGGTCTACTCCCCTTTCTGGCTTTGCGCCGAGCATTGATTCAACAAATTTTTGCACTATCGGCATTCTTGTTGGGCCTCCAACAAGAATTATTCTTGTTACATCTCCAGGCGCCATTTTTGCGTCTGCAAGAGCCTGCCTTGTGGGCTTTTCGCATTTTTTAATGATTGGCTCTACAAGCTGTTCTAACTTTGTCCTTGTAAGTTTTATTACAAAATGCTTCGGGCCTTCTTTTGTCGCTGTAATATATGGCAGGTTTATTTCTGTTTCCATTACAGAGCTTAATTCTATTTTTGCCCTTTCTCCCGACTCTCTCAGCCTTTGCATTGCCATTGAATCCTTTGTAAGGTCAATCCCTTCCATTTTCTTGAATTCGCTTACCAAAAAATTGACTATTGCATTGTCCATGTCTGTTCCGCCGAGTTGTGTATCTCCTGAAGTGCTTTTGACTTCAAATACTCCGGAACCGAATTCCATTATTGTAACATCCAGAGTTCCGCCGCCGAAATCAAAAACAAGAATCTTGTTTTCCTTTCCTTTTTTGTCAAGCCCATAAGCAAGGCTTGCCGCAGTCGGCTCGTTGATTATTCTTACTACATCCAAGCCTGCAATTTTTCCCGCATCCTTTGTCGCCTGCCTCTGGTTGTCGTCAAAATAAGCCGGCACAGTAATTACCGCCTTTTCAATTTTTTCTCCCAGAAATTCTTCCGCGTCTTTTTTTATTTTCTGCAGTATGAATGCGCTCAATTGCTGCGGAGAATATTCCTTTCCGTTTGCCTTGTACCTGAAATCAGTTCCCATTTTTCTTTTGAAGGCGGTAAAGGTTCTTTCAGGATTGCTGACTGCCTGCCTTTTTGCAGGTTCCCCTACAAGCAGCTGCCCGTCTTTTGTAAACGCAACATAGCTTGGAAACGCTTTTCCATAAACAGAAGCGCCTTCAGAGCTTGGAATTATTTTCGGCTTTCCTGCTTCCAAAAACGCTGCGGCAGAGTTCGATGTGCCGAGATCTATCCCTACGATTTTACTCATTTTAATTCCTCCCTTGTTTTTTGGACTGTTTTGCTTTTTTTGCTGTGCAATAAATGAATCCCGATTTCATTAATCCATTTTGTCAAGTGTTTTTTTGGTATGCTTAATCTAAAGATTATCTTTTTCGCGATTATTGGTTTGCCATTATAAAAATATTTTCTTCCTCTTCCATCCATAGAAAGAATGGAACTTTCTATGCCTTTGGATTCTAAATATTCTTTTATTCTATCAATAAGATATTTGTTTGAATTGTACAAATAAACATGGATGTAATTTTCTTGTTTTAGAACGCTTCCTTCAGCATCCCAAAAAGCGGCAATAAATTTTTTAGCAAGTTCGTCTTTTTTGAGAATGTATTCTATTGTATCTTTTCGTATTCCCTCTTGGTTCTTTATAAGGTCTGCGATCAATACGTCAGAAAGTCGCAGTCGCCACAAACCATTCGGCCTTTCCTCTTGAGTTACTGCTCCATACTTTTGCATAAAATTTAGCAAAGGCTCTCTTAGTTCTTTGTCTTTATTAAAAACTTCAACCTGGAATTTTTGAACTGATCCATCCCCTAAAGTAAAACCAATAATATATGCTAATTCTGGGGTTATCTCTATAATGTTTTTTTTGTAGATATTTCCATTTTTCTCATGAATCGTAATATTGTTTTCTGCACCGGCAGTGGCAATATTGCTAATGTGGTTTCTTACAAATGAAATGTCGAGTCGATTGAACCAATGTTGTAATGTTGAGTCTGAAACTCCAGTTATTTTTTCGATTTCAGTGATATTGTATTTTGGATAAAGTGTCTTCAAAAATTTTTTAAGTCTTTCTGAGCCAATCCTTTTTTGCATAGTTTGAAAATTGCCTTTTTTTCTAATCTCAATAATCTCTTTCAGCAGTCCCAAGTTTTCAGGGGTCAAATCTATTCCACTTATTTTTTCCATTTAAACCACTTTTTTTTATTCTTCTTCGAACGGGCTTTCTGGGCTGTCGGGAATCATGCCGTCCATGTCGTCCGGAAAAGGATTTTTTTTCAGCATTTTCATTCAAACCAACTCCGATTTTTTTTTGCATCTTGAATCTTTTTTAATTCTTTTTATTAATTTTTACCTTGGCTGCCCTTAAAAGCCTGCCTTTCAGCAGATAGCCTTTCTGCAGCTCCTCCAGAATTTCGTCTTCCTGCTTTTCAGGATTTTTTTCCTGCAATACTGCCTCGTGAAAATCCGGATTGAATTTTTCCCCTGTGCTTTTTATTTCCTTTAACCCGTGTTTCTGCATTATTGAAACAAGCTGTTTCTGCAGCGCTGAAATCCCGTGCAGTGCTTCCTGTTTTGAAACATTTTCCTGTTTCTGCATTTTTTCAATTGCAGCCTGAAAGCTGTCGAGCAATGGCAGGAATTCCCTTATTGTTTCTGAGTTTGCAAATTCAATGAAATCCTTTTTCTGGCTTTCAATGCGCTTGCAGGAATTCTCGAATTCAGCCTGCACTCTCTGCAAAGTTTCTTTCAGTTCCGCAATCTGCTTTTCCTTTTCCGCGAGTTTCTGCTGCAAAAAACCACTTTTTGTCTAAACTATTTAATCATTTACATATCTTTTTAAACAAAACCTTTTTATTCTTTTTCCGCGACAATTTCCTTATGGTTCGGCTTTCAGGAAGGAACAACTTCAAGATTGTTGTGAAAAAGATTGAAAAGCCTTTTTCGCAGGGTTTTGAAAAGGAATTCGACTGGATTTGCAGCAGCCTGGGCTTTTTCGAGCCCATTGACAGGGGCAAAACAGCGGCAAATGTCTTCAGGGCAATTGTCCTTGCTGCAGAAAAGGGAAAGCCTCTTTCCAGCTCGCAGATTGCAAAAGCTGTTAAAATGAGCCGCGGTTCCGTAATAAACCATTTGAACAATCTCCAGAGAGCAGGGCTTATTGTGCGGCAGGGAAGGTTTTATTTTCCAAGGAGCCTGAGCCTTTTCCGCACTGTTGAGGAAATAGAAGAAGACATTGACAGGGTTTTCAACAAAATAAAGGAAGCCGCGCGCGAATTGGACAAAAAATTCGGAATAAACATTGAAGAATAGCCGCAAAAAGCACGGGAATCTATTGAAAAATTTTTTGCAGCTGTTTTTTTTGCAGTTGGTTTCATGGCTTTGGGTTTGCATTATGTTTTTTTTCCGGGAGTTGTTTTCCACGAGCTTTCGCATTATCTTGCATGCATTTTAACGGGCGTTGAAGTAAAGGAAGTAAGGCTCTTTGATCCCGAAGAAGCGTTTGTCCGCCACGCTGTCCCGCGCGCATGGCAGGCAGTGGTTATTTCAATTGCGCCTTTTGTAGTAGGAACAATTGCGGGTTATTACCTGTTGTTGTTTGCAATGCAGTTTTTTGCGCGCTCAAGCATTTTCTCGATTTTGTTTTTCTGGCTGGGATTTTCAGTTGTTTTGTTTTCTTTTCCAAGCACTCCCGATGCAATGAACGCATTCAACAGTGTTTTCAATGCATTAAAAAACAGGATTTCAAAAGGAAGCATTCCGAACAGAATTGCATGGGCCCTTGTTTCCCCAATTGTTTTCCTGCCGTTGATTTTAATTACTGGTTTTTTCCTGCTGTTCGATAAGATTGTTTTCCTGAGAATTTTATGGGCTGCATTCCTGTTCCTTATTACATTTAATCCCGCATGGCTTTTTTCAATCTGGAGTTTTTTGGATTCGCTTCTGAAGGGATTTTTTTCCTGGATTTTCAAAGGCATTTTGTAAGGCGCAGGTTTTTTATTTTCCTCAACACTTATTATTTTTGGTTTGAATGGCTGAAAGAATAAGAAGGGCAAGGATTCACACAGGCATGGCTTTGAAAAAAATCCGCGCTCCGCGCAGGCTTGTTGAAAGAGTCTGGCCGGGCCCGAGGCTCTACAGGAAAGACCTTGTTGTTTCCCTTGAAAGCATGAGGCCATGGGTAAAAACTCTTCCCGCCTCGAGGCAGAACCAGCTGGAAGCAGTAAAGAAATGGCTGGATGTTGTAAGAAAGAACCGCATTCAAATTTTTATTCTTATTGCGGAAAAAGGCCCGGCTGTTTTTGAGGAGTTCAGGACAGACGATCCTGAACTCAATGACGCAATCACTGGCCTGCAGAAATGGTCCAAGAGAACTCTTTTCCCGCCTATTTTCAATAAAGCAAGGTATTACTATTACATTGCCGTAAATCGAAAAGGCGATCTGGTTCTGACGCGAAATCCGAACAATGCAATCATAGGCGAACTGCCCATTCCCAAGCGCAGATGATTTCAAAAGAAGCAAACCTTAGTTGAAATGCTTGCTAAGCAGCGGCGATTATTTTTCCAACAGTTTGTGCGCCTTGAGATTTTATAAGCTTAACAAATTCAGCATACCCATACCTGTTGGCAAACGCCATCATCTTCCAAGGAGTTGCTAGAGTCATTACTTCAGCCATTGCTTTAGCTCCCACTGCCTTGACTAGAGCAGAAGGCTTTGTAAACCTTCCCTGCCGCTTGAAAGCAGTAATAAGCGAACTCAAGTCATACTTTGACCTGCGAAGTACGTTCAAATTTTGCGTGCCCAGTTCACGCATAAATTGCACGCTCTTATTGCCCTGTGCAGAATACAAAAGGTCGCGAGAAAGCCCACGCATTAAAGTAGCCGGTTTAACACCTAAAACATGCCTGCGCGCTGGTCGGGTCCTTCGTGGAACCTGTTTCGAATTCATAAAAATACTGGTGTCTTTGTTACTTTTAATACTATTGTGCATCTGAATTCGCCAAAAATTTCCCCTGTGCTTTTTCTGAATTTGCGATGCCTTGCTGGATGTTTTTTATACTTCTTTGTTCCTATATCTCTGCATGAAAGCGGCTCTGCACGAATTCAGGGAAAGAAAAACATTTTTCCTGCTTGTCCTTATGGAAATAATTTTTGCAATAGTGATGATTGTTTCTTTGCTGAATATGCTCGGATTCAGTGTTTTTCAGGTGTTTGAACAGGGGAAATACTCTTTTTCCTTTAACCCCAATCTTTTAGATGTTTCTTTTTTTGTTTTCGGGCTTGTTTTGCTCCTGCTGGTTTTTTTTGCGATTAAAAAAAGATTTCCAATGCTTTATTCCGTACAGCAGGATGCCTGGTCCGAGGTAAGGATTTCCGCGGGGCAGAAGATTCACAATGCGAGAACTGATTCGCGCGCAGTCGCTCTCCTGATTATTGAAATGATGTTTGTGATTGTTGTTTTTGTTTCTATTTCCGCGTTTTTCGATCAGAATTTTGAATTGATTCCCTGGAGCAATGCGGGAATTTTTCCCCCTGAAACAACTGTAATCAATGCACTGATTGCAGTCCTTGTGCTTGCGGGTTTTTACTGGCTTTATTCGCAGACAGCGGATTACAGGCAGGAAAGAAAAATTCTCAAGGCAAAAACGCATTCAAGGAAATAAAAAATAGCTTTTTTCAATGCGTTTTATGCGAGCAGGTACTGCACTGCTTCCTGTATGTTTGCTACTTCCTTTACTTCAATGTTCCAGCCCTGCTGTTTTGCGTAATCGTTAAGGTCGAGAGTTTTTGTAATGTATGTTGTCCTCTGGATAATGTAATTTCCGCGCCGTTCGCTTGTTGTCTGCGGCTCATAATAGGTTGCGGTGCTCTGTCCTCTAGGGACTAAAAACAATGTTTTTCCCACTTGGGCTGTTGCTCCCAGCTTTTCTATTACTCCGCCTATCTGCCCAATGCTTCCGTCTGCATTAATTGTCCCTGTTATTGCCACATTGCTTTTGATCTGCTTCTGCTCTATTGCGGCAATTGTTGCAGCAGTTAGCGCTGCTCCCGCGCTCGGCCCGCCTACAAGCTGTGCATTTCCCGCTTCTATTGAATAAATAACATCCTTATCCGAAAGGCTTGTGCCTGTAAAAATTTCTGCAACTGTTTTTGCTATTTCAGCAGACTGCTGTGTATCTGGTTCCACAAACGGATTAAGCGAAAACAATACTCTTCCCTGCCCCGGCTGTACCTCGACAGTGGCAGTGTTCACAACCCCCGTATTGTCCTGCGAATTTACTGCAACAATGTCTATGGAGGCAGAATATGTTTTTTCAGGCAGCTGTGTCAATGAAAGCCCCGTCAATCCCGTTGCCTTGCTCACGCTGAAATAATCAGCTGTAAAAAGCCCGAGTGAAAAAGTCACTGCGAGCAGTGCCACCAGCAAAACAATCTCTGCTTTTTTCATCATAAACAATTCCCTGAATTCGGGCAAATTAATGCCAAAACAATGAGCCTATAAACTTCTTACAAAAAATTATTTTTAAACGTTTCTTTTTTGTTATTGTACTGCCTAATAATGCCCCGCGATTCGCTTTATTCTTTTGCCCAGGTTATTTCCACATTGTCTGTTCTCTGCCGCGGTTTTATGCCTTTGCGGCATTTTCTAGACTGCTGTAAAGATATTTTTGCCCTACTGCCCTGGTTTTTACTTTTCCTTTGTCGGTTAATCTCTTTAGATAATGCGATACTGTGCGCTTGTCTTTTTTAACTATTTTTGACAAGTCTAACGCGCTTGTGTTCGGATTCTCCCTGACTTTTGCCAAATAAATGTCTAGTGCTGTGTTTCTTCTTAATTGATGCCTTTTATAACTTTCAACAATTTCTTTGAATCGTTGTCTTTTAGTTTTGTGGCGTAGTACAAACCCGAGTTTTTCAAGTTTGGAAAAATTCTGGTTGCAGGTTATGGTTAGGCCTGTTAGCCCCTTGTCTGCCTTTCCAATACGCGAGTTGATGCCCATTTTTTCCAATAGGCAATGCCAATCTTCAAGATATTCTCTGTTTTTCATTCGCGTGTAAACATATCGCGTAAATCCTGTGTGGCGTATGCTTCCTTCGCAGTCAATAAGGCATCCGAAGACTTTTGCGACTAATTCAGGGCTTGCTTTTTTCAGTTCTTCGTTTACCCTTATTTCAAGGGAATTTGTCTTTTCTTTCAGCACGAAGTTAACGAACTTGACAAATGTTTTGTTACTCGCTCGAACATCAAGATAAATTCTTGCATCTTTTGAATTTGTGGAGAGCTCTTCTTCAGAAACCAGTGTTTTAAAATCGAGTTTCTCTTGTTCATATTCCAAAAAATATTCTGCAGATTCTGCCTTGTCAGTGAAAACAACAGTGTCAAGTTCTTTTGTAAATCCGTTTTTTCCAAAATGAAATTTCTTCAGGTTTCCGTTTTTGACAACGCGTATTTTTTCTTTTTCAATCCAGAGAGGAGGAATTTTTATTTTTATCAGCGCATTTTTATGGGCGGTTATTTTGTGTTCTGCAAATAATCTCTCAAAATAATTTATCAGTTCCGGGCTTTTATTTGATATGCTGATTCTTCCTTCCGAGTTCCACCAGCCTTCGGCTTTCAAGGCTTCAACTAAGCAGGCAAGTTCTTCGTAATATTCTGTGCTCTTAAGCAAGAAGGAGTTCTTGCAATTTTTAGTTTGCACTGTGAATCCGTCTTTTGTCCGAACAAGTATGAAGTCTGAGTTTATTTGCATACTTAGAATCCGCTTTTAATATTAAAGACGCTTTTGGAAGCAGATTTCCACTGATGCTTAAACCCAGGTTATTTCCACATCATCAGTGCGCTGCTTGGGTCGTATGCCGGTTTCTTCAATTTT
>DATDTD010000073.1:0-9999 GCA_035290965.1 archaeon
TGTAAGCCCGGGAGGAGGAGGGAGCGGAGGAGGCGGCCCGCCTATTGCGGAAAAGCCCGAAGAGGCCCTGAAAATTATGGGCTCGCGGTTTGATGAAAACATGGAGCTTGACATTCCGACAAATGTTTTTGTAAAGGTTGAAAATACGGGAAAAAAAGAATTGGATTTTTTGCTGAACATTGAAATAAAACAGGGGGATTCTGCAAAATACGGTTCTTCAATGGCTTTTTACGGGCTTGCCCCGGGAGCTGAAAGCGAAATTGTTTTTGAACAAAAATGGATTCCAGTTCTTTCGGGCTCTTACAGGATTGTGACTGAAGCTGTTTCCCTTGACAAAAATACTGTTTTTGACAGGCTTGTGGAAAAATTCGTTGTAGGCGGGGGAATCTGGCAATACGACATTTTAACTGCCTGCCAGAAAAAAATCGTGGAAGCCGGAGAGAATGCTGATGCAAAAATTTTCCTTTTAAACCTTGGAAATTATTATGAGGATGTTTTGCTTGAATGGTGGGTTGAGGACAGGAACAGCGCGGCAATCGGAAAGAGCACTTTTACTTTTGCGTTGTATCCCGATGAAAACAGGGAAATGATGCAGTCTGTTTTTATTCCAAAGGAAACTCCCGCGGGAAAATATATTTTCAAGGCAAAGGTAAGCTATGGCAATCTTTCGCAGGGCTCGGAGTGTTCTTTTGAAATCACAAGGCCTGCAATTATTCCCGGAATTAACCTTGTTGAAACAGCAAATATCGGAATCATAATCCTGCTGCTTTTGTTTTTCGCGGTTTTGCAGTTAAGTTTAATAATCGCCCTAAGCCTATTATACTATCGCCCGAAAAAATTTTTTGACAAAATCCTAAGCCTGCATATCCATAAAAAGAAAGAGGCGTAAAAAAAAATCGGTGTTGTAAATGGCATTGGAAATTGACGATACTACTTTGCTGGTTGCGCTTTCAACCCTGGTTTTTTTGCTCAACCTTGCAATTATTTTTTTAGTGGCAAAATACAGCAACAAGAGAATAATGAAAAAAACCGCTGCTCTTGAGGAAAGCCTCGCAAAAAAAACAAATTCCCTTGAAGAAAACATGCAGACAATAGGGAAGGCTGTCCTTTCGCTGCAGGAAGATGCCTCGAAAATAGAGATAGCAAACCTAACGCTCGAAGAAAGGTTTGCAATGCTGGAAAAGCAGATTAATTCGCTTTCCAAAAAGAGCCAGTGATTGGCACGCTGAAAAAAAGCAGCCAAACAGTAAAATAAATAAGCAGTAAAACAGTAATATTGCTGATGCAAAACACAAAAAAAGCGCTGATAACAGCGGCACTGCTCCTGTTCACAATAGCCTGCTTCTTCTCAATAACAACAGCAGAAACACTGACATCACAAATAGTATGGATAACACCGCAGACAACAAGCATGGCAACAGCAATAACAGCAACAAGATGCATGAACTACCCCGGAAACAACAACATAACAGTAACAGTAATAGACTACCCGCAAAACACATACGACACAAACGCAACAGTAACAGCAACTCTCTACAAGCCAAACGGGGATGTAAACAGCAGCATACCATTCACAAACAACGCAGACGGAAACTACACAAAAACAATAAACTTCGACACAAACGGAACATACACACTAGCAATACACGCAGTAAACGACACAAACAACAACATCACAGCAGACACAAACACATACATATACGTAGGAACATTCGACATAAGCATCAGCTTCCTGAACAACAACACCACACACACTGCAGGAGAAGCAGGAAGCATCCGCAACATGGTAAAAAACACAGACGGAAACGCATTCACTGGATTGACGGGAACAACCACAATCTATTATCCGAACGCAACTGTTTTCGCACAGGACGCAACAATGACAGGATTAGGAACAGGAGAATACTACTACAACTTCATAATCCCAAACACAACAGGAACATACTCGGCAACATCAACATTCACATGCGGACTGTCAACTGATTCAAACAACGCGGGAAGATTCACAGTAACAGGCACTGAAATTCCGCCCGTTACCCCTGGCAGCGGAGGCGTAACAGGCGGTGGCGGGGGAGGAGGCGGCAATATTGCGGGCTATACTGATTTGGCAATAATTGAAATTGCTTTTGACAAAAACCTTGCAGTGGGGCAAGATGCAACATTGAATGTGACTGTTTACAATGGAAGGGCAACCCAGGCTGATTTTATTGTTTCCGCAACAATAACCCAGGGAGCGAGCGTAAAATTCTTTTCAACAGAAACAGTTAATGACTTAAAATCAATGACTGCGAGAAGAATTGTTTTCAACGAAAAATGGCTGCCTGACATCGGCGGCACGCATACTGTTGAAATAAAGATTCTTTCAGTTGACAAAAAAACAACTTTCGACACAAAAATAAAAACATTCGATGTTCCCGGCGAATTGAGATATGATGTTGTTGCAAGCTGCCTCAACGATGTTTTAAAGCCGGGGCAGAATATCAATGCGAATGTTATGCTGCTGAACCTCGGAAACTACTATCAGGACATTTCTTTGGATGCCTGGGTTGAAGGCCCTGATGGAAAAATAATCAAAAAGGAAACAAGCGTTATTGCTGTTTATACCGGAGAATCAAGGAATATTCCAAAAAGCTTTTTCATTCCCGAAGGCTCGCCCTACGGGATTTACACATTTGTGGCGCAGATAGACTACAGGGGGACAAAGCAGGTTTCAAAATGCGGTTTTTCAGTGAAAAAAGACATTGAATATTACACGGATGTGCTGAATTCAGCGGAAAGCAACCTGAATTACCTTGCTGCTCTTCTTGAGGATAAAAGAAAAAGCGGAATTGACGTAAGCGGCATTGAAAAGGAACTGCTTGAAATAAGGAAAAATGTTCTTGATGCAAGGGAAAAGCTCGCGGTAAAGGACCTTATTGGAATGGATAATGCAATATCGGAAATAGAATCAGAAATAGCAAGCGCTGAAGAGCATCTGAATGCGGTTCAGCCGGGAATTTTCATGAGCCTTCCGGTGCTGATTCTTGCAATAACAGCAGCAGTATCCGCATCCGCACTTGTTTTAATTTACATCAGCCGCATGAGCAGAAAAACAATAGAGCACAGGCTTAAAAAGCTCGAGCAAAAGATTTTAAAGCACAGGAGAAAAAGCAAGAAAATAAAAAAACATGCCCATAACAATAAAACTGAAAAAAGGAGAAAATAATGAATCTTTTCTGTGTTTGCAGCGGAAAGGGGGGAACGGGAAAAACCCTTGTAAGCATAAACCTCGCATTCGCATGCGCCGAGTTTTCAAATGTAAAGCTTATTGAAACAGACATGCTCACTCCCAACATGCGCTTTTACCTCGAGCTTCCGAAGAAAAACTGTTTGAACGACGCGCTGAACGGCAAAAAAAAGCCGAAAGAAACAGAGATTGCACTGAAAGAAAACCTGAAAATAGTACAGGCCGCATACGATGCAAACCCGTTCAAAAAAATCGACCATGAAAAAATAAACAAAATAATCAAGGAAATAGCCGAAGAAAACGGGACTGTTTTCATTGACCTCCCCCCCGGCCTTAACGAGGATGTAATTGCGCTTCTCAGGGAATTCAAAAGCGCGATTATTGTCACAAACCCTGAAATGGGCGCTGTTTCCGACGCGAGAAAGCTTGTTGAAATCTGCTCAGAGCTCAAGGCAGAGGTAAAAGGCGTAATAATAAACAGGGTCGGCAGATTCAAAGAAGAGCTTAAGGAGAGCGAAATAGCCTCTATTTTTGAAGGAAGCAAAATAATCGGAAAAATTCCCGAAGACCAGAAAATACCCGAAGCAGCTCATTACGGAAAGCCTGTAACCGAAAAATTTCCGGATTCTGAAGCAGCAAAGGAATTTTTCAGGATTGCAAAGGAACTCCACAAGCTGTAAAAAAACGCCTTTTATTTTCTTATTTTATCTATTTTTGCCGCAAGAATAAAATCGTTTTCATGCAGCCCGCCTATTTTGTGCGTAAAAATAGTCACAATGACTTTATTGTAGGAAACAGAAAAATCCGGATGATGCCCCTCTGATTCCGCAACAGCGGCAATGCTGTTCACAAAATTCATTGCCTCCATAAAATCCACGAACTTAAACTCTTTTCTGATTTTTTTTGCATTTTCAATAAGTTCCCATCCAGTGATTTCCAAGAGAAATTTTTTTGCCTCTTTAGCGCTCAGGGGACTTGCGCCTATGCTGCAGGGAACGCATTTTTTTTCGGATAATTCAGGCATTGCAAAAACACCGTATACAATGGATGCGCAGGAAATTAAAAAAACAAGCTATGCTTTTTGAAAGCTGCTTTTGTTTTTTACACTGGGACTATTTAAGTTTCAGAGAGCGAAGATATTTAATATAAAAAATAAATCTGGAGGTGTGATTATGGACTGGGAAGGAATCTACAAAAGAAATTCGCTTGAAGAAATTCCCTGGCACTCGGAAAAAGCGCCTGTTTCGCTTGAGGAAAACCTGAAAAAAATCAAGGTTGGAAACGCGCTTGAAGTGTGCTCGGGAGCGGGAACAAACTCTATTTTCCTTGCAAAAAAAGGCTTTAAGGTAGAGGGAATAGACATTTCAAAAACCGTGGTTGAAATTGCAAAGAAGCGCGCAAAAAAGGAAAACCTCGACATTGATTTCAGGACAGGAAATGTGCTTGATTTGAATGAAAGGAAAAAATTCGAGTTTGTTTTCGACAGGGGGTGTTTCCACCATATGCCGACTGAATCGCGGGAAAAATTCGTAAAAAATATCTTCCGTTCTTTGAAGGAAAACGGAAAATTCCAGATAATGGCTTTCAGCGAAAAAAACAAAGGGATAAGAAAAGGATTCTCGAAAAGCGAGCTCAGGAAAATTTTTTCAAAGTATTTCAAAATAGGAAAAATAGAGGAAGAAATACACATGGAACCCGATAACAGCATGGTTTTCCTTTACACTGCCTTAATGACAAAAAAGGCACAGAAGGCAGCATAAAAAGGAGGTGAAAAAAAATGTCTAAAGCAACTTGGGCAGTAGCAGGCATAATAATAGTGCTTGTAATCGCGGGAATAGGATACTGGAGTTTCACGAGCGCATACGCAAACAATCCCGCTCCCGTTGACAATACTCCGCCTGTAATAATTCCGCCAGCAATTGTTCCGCCAGCTGCAGAGCCGCCAACAACAGTAACGCCGCCACCGACCACAACTCCGCCGCCTGCTTCGCAGATGCAGTATATTGACATAAGCAATTACGCGTTCTCTCCGCAGACAATAACAATAAACCAGGGCGATATAGTGGTCTGGATGAACAGCGATTCAGTGGTGCATACAGTAATCTCGAATCCTGCAGGAATGTTCTTTTCGGCAAACATTGCGCCGGGAGCCTCGTATTCCTATCAGTTCAATACTCCCGGAACATTCAATTACAGGTGCACAATTCATCCCGGCATGACTGGAACAGTAATAGTCCTGCCGAGCAATAATCCGCCGCCCGCAACAAACCCGCCGATAACTGCAGGGGAAACATACCAGGTGAAAATAAGCGGCTATTCCTTCACGCCGAAAAATATTACAGTAAATGTGGGAGACACTGTAGTTTGGACAAACAATGATGCTGTTACGCACACAGTGGATTCATCCTCCGGAAACGAACTGGCTTCGGGAAACATAACAACAGGAATGCGCTTCTCGCACACATTCAATACTGCGGGAACATTCACATACCACTGCGGGCCGCATCCGAACATGACTGGTTCAGTCACAGTAATAGTGCCGGGCGGAACTCCCCAGACAACTATTCCCCAGACAAGCAATTATCCTTCAGGGTCTGGCGGGGGATACGGCGGATATTAGAAAGCAATCCATAAAAATGGCTTTGGGGAAAACCCAAAGCATGCTTTCTTTTTCTTTTTTTTTATCTTTACGAAAGGCTTTAAAGGTTTCTTCAGGCGAATATGCATAAGGTGCATGGCTTGATTGAAACAGTTTTTTTAGGAGTCCTTATTCTGGCATTGGTTATTGGAAACCTGCTTCTTTTCATTGTCCCGAAAAAGCAATTGCCACAAAGAGCACAGCAGGCAAGCACAGCAAACAATTCAATGCAGCCTGCGGAAAGCACTGGCTTTGAGGTTAGCCCCGCAGTAAAAGCACTTGTTCTCGAGGAACGTTTAGGAATCCTGAACAAGCGCCTTGAAAGGCTTGAAGGCATTATTTCGCATGAAGGCGGAAATGTCCAGGAAAAGAGCAGCATTGTAATTGCAAAAAGGCTTGTCGAGCTTGAAGAGGCAAAGCGCAGGATGCACATTGAAATAGAGGCTTTGAAGCAACGGCTTTCAAGGGTGAGGGAAGAGTTAAGGCTCCCCGATGATGCAAAGAAAAAAATAGAGCTTGGAATTTCCGAAGAAAAGCTGCACGAACTCGCGTTCAACACTGCAAAATAATTATTTTGTTTTCCAGGTTTTTCTTTTTTCAGAATCAGGGCTTTTGTCGCGCACATTCTTTGCAAGAACGCTTGCAGCGGAAACCTGCACAATTTTATCATCCGCCTTGGGAAGAAATTCAGCACGCTTTTCTTTTACCCCTCTTATCCTGCTCCCGTCTATTATAATGCGGAATTTTTTTTCGGGGAAATTTTTTTCAAAAAAAGAGATTATTTCGTTCATTGCTTCTGCCTCAATCAGATTGAGGTTTTTCCCGCTTTGCCTCAAAGAATCTATTTTTGAGGCGGAAATTTCAATTATTTTTTTTCCAAGAAGGTTTTTTTCCGCAAGCGCTGATTTTTCGGAAATGTTTTTTGTTTTTTTGCTGTCGCGCAGTTCGCGCAATCTTGATGTTTCTCCTAAAACTCCCGCAACAACCAGAGACCCAAAAGATTCTCCCCTGCCTGTTTCATCTATCCCCAGAACCAGTTCGCTTTTTTCTTCAAAGGCGGCAAGGATTTTTTGCTTTGCTTTTTCATGGCTTTTTCCCTGAATCAGGAGCTTGCCGGATTTGTAAAGAGTTACTGCGCATCCTTCGATCTCTGCCTTTGCCTCTTCAAAAGATGTTTTCATTTTCAGGGAAGGGAAGTTTTTCAGGAAGGCGCGCAAAGGCTTTTTTTCCTGTTCGGAAAAATTCAGAACAGACTGCATAAAAATCATACTTAAGGATATTCAAGCGCTCCGAGGTCGGGAGCTGGGCCTCTTGGTTTTCCGTCTGCATCAAAGCGGTTGTACGGAAGCACTTCACCCGTGCCTTTGTTGAGTGCGGAAGAACTTCCTGTTAGGCGCAAATCTCCCGAAGTTGGATTCGAAAACACAGGAGATAACCAGACACTGGTTGTGTCCTTTCCGAGCGCAATCCATTGCGCCGGAGTGAGGCGAGTCGGACTGGTGGTTGGGCCTGTTGAAAACGGACTGGCTACATTTGGAATGTGCCATAAATTGTAATTAGAGTATAACTGTGTGCTTGAGCTTGGAATGCCTATTCCAAAAGTTTGATTGTTCGAGGTTTGCGGGACTGAAAATGCATTGTTTGCAACCACAATATTCCGGATTGAGGAAAGGCTTGTGTCAACGCTTGTAAAGCCGAACCCGTTCGTTGCTCCGCTGTAATAAGCGCTGTTGCCAATAACTCTTACAGAATCCACATATCTTGTAGGGATACTGCCTGCAGTCATTCCTACAAAAGTGCCGTTCAGGCTTGTGGAATACATGCGGTTGTTGGTTATTGTAATGTTTTCTCCGCCCTGGACATTGACTGCTTTCATATAGCTTGTCCCCGAATCCACTTCAAAAACATTGCCGTTCAGGAGAATGTGCCGTGGCGTTACGTTAACGCTGTTCTGGACATCTTCATGAACCCAGATGACCTGCTCGGAGGTTGACTGCTGATACTTGTTGAAAGCCATTATACCCCAGTTGTCGGCAATAAAACGCGACATTCCTTTTGAGTTAAGCTGGTCGGAAAACGTTGAATGCGCAAGCACATGCCTGTCTGCATAGGAGCGGAACAGCCATTCGGTATGGCCTCCGCTCATAGTGCAGCCCAAAGTGGCTGCCCGATATCCTTCCCCGTCTGCCCAGAAATGAAAACGCTTGATATTGGCTGCTTCGCAGTCCTGCACAATGCTGTTTCTTCTGCCCCAGTTAACCCAGTATCCTTCCTGCATGTCCTGTACACGCGTGCGCAAAACAAGGCTGTCTGTTCCCAAGCCGTCAAATCCCATTCCCAGATTCGGCACAGCGGGATATTCCCCGTCAACAACCAAATCCAAAAACCGCGAATCCGCCAGATTGGCACCCCGCACAAAATGATTAGTGCCCGCAATATGGAATACTGGCCTGTTTCCTGTTTCGTAAGCGCCTATGTATAAAGGCCCTGAAAGAGTTTTGTCAAGCGCAACACCCGCTTCAAAAGTATCCCCGCGCCTGAACAATAATTTCACGCGGTTTGCGGCAAGGCTCACTGCGTTCGCCCATGTCTGCTTCGGCAATGCCTCTGTTCCAGGGTTTGAGTCATTGCCGTTTGCGGCAAAATAATAAGTAATCCAGCCTCCGGCAGGCTCGGGGTTTACTGCAATGTCTTGCTGGTATATATGTGCAGTTCCCGTGTCATCAGTAATAGTCAGGCTGACAGTGTAATTTCCTGAATTTTCATATACATGCGCCGCATTCCACCCTATTTCCGAGTTTTTTGAATAATGAGTTCCGTCTGATTTGAGTGCGCCGTTTGTCCAGGTCCCACTGAGAGCATCACCAAAATTCCATTGGTAATCAAAACTTGCCCAGTCAGCATTAAGGCCTCCATTTACAACTGAAACATTCTCACTCGCATTGCTAACAGGCAACTGGGCTGAATCAACCCAGATAAACATTCTTCTGCCGTTTCCCGAAGGCAAGGCAAAGCTCCCGCCGGCACTTACAGGCACTGATGCTCCAGCAGAATCTCCTGAAGCGCGCCAGCTTAATGTTTTTGCGGCAGCATCAAAAGAAAGAGTTCCTGTTCCGAGTGAAGTTCCATATTCAATCCTTGAAATCCTGACTCCTGTCATTACGGGCTGTGCAACAAAGCCGGTTGGCTGAACAACACTGCTTGCCCAGGAAATGCTCGGGTCATCAATCGCGTCAAAGAATACCCCGCAGGGAGCAACACAGCTTGTCCTGCTCGCAGTTGTCATTGTTCCTGTTCCGCATCCTGTTCCGGTTTTCCATTCTCCAATGTATCCCAGCAAGGTTGCCATTTGCATTGTTCCCGCTTTCCATTCTCCAATGTATCCGAGCAGTGCCGGCATGTCAACGCATGCCTGTGCAAAAGCGTTTCCTGCAAAAAGAGCAAAGAAAACAAAAACAATCAGAATTTTCATTTGAACCACACATTAACTGCCTTATATAATAGACTTTTGCCATTTAAAAAAGTAATGGAAAACACCCTGCAAAAAAAAAGCCTTTTCATGGAGATTCAAGAGCCCCGATGTCAGGTTTTCCGTCTGTCCTGTATTTTCCGTCCGCATCAATCCTGTTCCATGCCAAAAATTCGCTTGTTCCCTTGTCTTTTGCAGGAGAACTGCTGTTTAAGCGCAAATCTCCTGAAGCCGGGTTCACAAACTGAGGGGATTGCCAGACGCTGGTTGTGAGTGAATCATGCCCAAGCGCTCTCCATTCTGCCGGAGTGAGTGTTCCACCCGAGGCAAACGGCTTGGCTACATTGGGAATGTGCCACAAATTGTAATTCGAATACACTTTGGCGCTTTGGCTCGAAATGCTAAGGCCATACGTGCTGATGTTTGAGGTTTGCGGGGCTGAAAAAGCGTTGTTTGCAACCACAATATTCCAAGTAGTAGCAATGATATTGCTGCTATTCGCAAACCCGAAATAATTCGTTGCTCCGCCATAGTACACGCTGTTGTTAAGCACGCGGATTGAATACGAGTCCGGTGTATCGTTGCCCGAGGTAATTGAGGCAAACGTGCTTTCTATGTTTGTTGAATACATGCGGTTGTTTGTTATTGTAACGTTGTCTCCATGCG
>DATDTD010000074.1:0-27828 GCA_035290965.1 archaeon
CGACCCGAAGAGGCTTATGTCAGTGTTTTCCTGCATTTCATAGCACTGGACATCGTCAATGTCGAAAAAAACTGTTTTTATTGTTTCGCGCGGCTTTGTTTTTTTTGCAGTTATTACAAGAGTGTTTTCCTCGATTGCGCAGGAAATAGCCGCATTCATCATGTAATTTGTAGGCCTTAACAGCCGATTCTGGTGTATTGCAAAAGAACTGTCTCCCTTTATCATAAGCAGGCGCTTTCCCCTGGAAAGCTTGCTTGCCGCCCTTCCCCAGTATTCGACATGGCAATTCCCCACAATATTGCAGAGATGCCTGTCGTTTATGGCATTCTCTATTTTTTTGAGAGCCTGCTCGAGAAGCATATTATTAATAAAAAGGCAAACATATTTTATTCTGGATTACCTGCAAATAAAAAAAAACGGTTTTTTTTTTATGCTTGAAAATATTGCTTTGGCGGCAACAATAGGCGCAATGCTCTGCTGGGGTTTCGGGGATTTTTTTATCCAGAGGGCAGTGAGGCGCATAGGAAACGTTGAATCCCTGTTCTTCATTGGCCTGATCGGCAGCATTGGCCTGCTTCCTTTTGTGCTGCCAGAACTGCCTCTTTTGTTCAGCGCAGAGAACCTTGCCTTTCTTTTTTTTGCCGGAATATTCACTTTTGTTGTCGCAGTAGTCCTGTTTGATGCACTGAAGAAGGGAAAGCTCGCAGTGATTGACGTAGTATTTGAAATAGAGCTTCCGATAACAGTGGTTCTTGGGATTTTTTTCCTGCACGAGGTCCTGACATTTTTGCAGTTCCTGCTGATTGCAGTGATTTTTTCGGGAATACTGCTGATAGGGCTCGAGTCATTGAATCTGAAAAAGCTTTCGAAAAACATTGAAAAGGGATTTTTAATAGGCCTGATAGGGGCTGCGGGAATGGGGTTCCTGAATTTTTTCACTGCCTTTGGCGCAAAAGAGATTTCGCCGCTTATGATTATCTGGGTTCCATGGGTTGTTTTTATGGCTGTTTCGCTTGCAGTCATTATTTCAAGGAAAAACCTGAAAAGGCTTTTTTTTAACACGAAAAAATTTCCCAGGCTGATTCTTGCAGAGGGTATTCTGGACACTGCCGCATGGCTCCTGTTTGCGATTGCGCTCTCAAGCAGCGCACTGTCTATTACAACGGCAATAACAGAAAGTTATCCGGCGCTTGCTGTTTTTCTCGGCATTGCAATAAACAGGGAAAAAATAGTCGCGCACCAGTATCTCGGCGCAGTAATGGCTCTTGCGGGAAGCATTGCGCTTGCCCTGCTCGCGTGAAAATCGGAAGCAGAAAAAAATCCAGACCCAGCAAGGTTTAAATATTCCGGAATCGTTTATGTTTGCATGCAGGTTTCTGATGTCGCATTCGGCTTGTTGTTATTGGCATTGCTTGTCTGGACAATGATGATTGCATTGAACCAGAACAGCATGGCTTTGGTAATCAACAATATTTCCGCAAGGCAGGGAGCGCTTATTTCGGATGCTGGCTACTGCGGCAGCATGCAGGGCTTTGACCTGATACAGCATAAGGATTTGGGCTTCAAGGAATACACTCTTGTTCCCGTTATTTCAGACACAAACAGGCTTGTGCTCTGCGTTTATGAAAAAACCACTGCATGAGGCTTTTTACAATTCGATTAATTCTTCGGGCGCACTGCTCAATAATTCAGAGCCGTTTTTTGTTATGAGAACATCGTCTTCTATGCGTATGCCGAATTTTTTAGTGTAAATCGCAGGCTCCAGAGTAAGAACCATCCCCTGTTTCAGCAAATCGCTTGATTTTCCGCTGAAACCGTATGGAAAATCATGCGCTTCAAGCCCCAACCCGTGCCCCAAACCGTGAATCATTTTAAAGCCTGTGTTTTTTTTGATGAAGGAATCTGTTTTGTCAAAAATTTCCTTTCTGTTTGTTCCTGGAACGCACATTTTTTTTGCAAGCTGCTTTGCCTCAAAGATTTTCCCATAAATCTCTTTCTGCGCCTGAGTTGCCTTTCCAATGCTGAACATTCTGGTAAGGTCTGAGCAGTAGTTTTTGTATTTTGCGCCGAAATCAACCAGCAGGAAGCCGCTTTTTATTTTTGCGTTTCCCGTAAAATAGTGGGGCGTTGAGGAATTTTTTCCGGAAGCAACTATTGTCGGAAATGCAAGCTCGCTGTCTCCTTCTTCCCTGAGCAGCCATTCAAGCTTCATTGCAAGCTGTTTTTCAGTAATCCCTTTTTTAAAAAAATTTGGAAGCTGTTTTATCGCGCTCTCGGAAATTTTTATTGCCTTTCTCATTTTTGCGATTTCTTCGCCTGTTTTTGTTTCGCGTGTTTTTGCAAGCGCCTTTGAAACATCCTCAAATTTTTTTTCAGGCAGCAGTTTTTTGATTCTTGAAAAAGAGTTTTTGGGATAGGAATCGAAATTCAGCCCGATTTTTTTTATTCCGGCAAATTCTTTCTGCAGGATTTTTTTCAGGTTTTTTTCCGAGGAAACCTTTTTTGCCCTCATGTCTTTGACATTTGTGCTGTAAAGTGCGTTTGTGAGCAGCAAAGGCTTTTTCCCTTTCTTTAGAATGAGCGAGCTTCCGTAATAGTGCCCTGATTCAAGCCCCGAGTAATAATAAAAATTCGCATCGGGAGCTGAATCAGAGTTTCTCAGCAATACTGCCTCTGCATCTGTGTTTTCAAAGAACTCAAGGATTTTTTCTTTCATAATCTTAAATCACGAATTTTCCCTTTCGGATTATCCAGTGCTCTTTTCCTTTCGGATCTATTCCATAGATGTCTGTTTTCTGCCGCGGATTGTTTATTACAATGTCGCAGTGGTAAAGGGTTTCCCTGTCGGGCTCGTATCCTGAACCTAAGGCAATGTGAATCATGCGCGCGAGCTTTTCTGTTTCAATCAGGTATCTTGAAAGCCGTGCATTGGGATTTGTGTTTACCGCAAACTCGCCGACATTCTGAAAATTTCTCTTGTAGCTTGCAATAATGTTTTTGGGGACAGAACCGCTTTTTTCCATGTCTTTTATCAGATGCCAGGCTTCGCGCTTTCTTTTGCCGAATGCCTGCAGGATTTTTTTATCCCCTGAAAGAATCTTGTATTTCCCGTTTGTAACTTTTACCACGAGCGGATTGTTCTGCGGAATAATATAGCTCTGGTCGATTGCAATTACTACATCCCCGATAAAAATTCCGTCCATTTTGTGGGGAGTCAAAAAAACCTCTCCTCCGGGAAAATTTCCAAAGCGCCCTGCCTTTACCCCGAAAATCTTTGAGGCTTCGGGAGGAGTGCTCGGATTTACTTCAATGTCGGATGCAAGCACCGGGCTTTTTTTGTTGAGAATATGCGTCAAGTCAAGCACAAGGTCTGTCTGCCCGCCTTTTACAGGCCTTCCTTTTACAAAAAGAGTCTTGCATTTCTGCAGCACACCTCTTATTTCATCGTCGCGTTTCCGCATTTCAAAATAATCAATGTTGCATGTCCTTACAAAATTTTCAATCGGCAGTGTTTCCGTTATTGCATGCCTTTTTTTCGGTTCCCTTGAATCGAATTTTGTCTGGATAAGCCACCATGGCTTTAACATCATTTGTCCGGGCCCCTGCCACCTGCTTTTTTTATTGGGCGTGGGATAGCCAATGCGCATTCCGAAGAAATGCTTTCCCCCATATCCTTTTCCATGAATGCCGAAGCTTGCTTCCGCAGTCTGCAAAAGGTTTGCGCCTATTGCGGGAGAAAGCTTTTTGAATGCATTGAACCACGGCTCTGAAATGTTTTTTTCGTATTCGCACCCTGAAATAGTTGCGGCTAAATCTGAAATCCTGTCCATTGTTTCCAGCTGTGAAAACCGCGCTGTTTCCGCTCCGAGAGAAACCCGTTTGCAGAGTTTTTTTGCCTTGAGCGCAAAGGTGTATGCTATTGCATAGCTGTCAAGATAATCCTGCAGAGGAAGTTCCAAATCCTTGGGCTTGGGCAACAATTCGAATGAAATGCCCATTTTTTCCTTTTTCTTTATTCCATAGCCCTGCACTAAAATTTTTTCCGCTGTCTGCAGCAGGAGCTGCCACTGGAATTTTTTGAACCACCCGGTTTGAAAATCAAGCCTTCCGAATTCTTCGGATTCAAAGCCGTTCTTTGTTGCGACAATTTCAAATTCGGGCGCAGAAAAAATCTTTTCAAAATCCCTGCTTTTTGTTTTTTTCTGCACAGAGCCAATAAATTCCTTCAATGCGCTGGTTGCAGGGTTTTTTTTGCCCGCATTCATTTCTTCAAAAACCTTCCAGGTTTTGCGGAGAGTGTCAAGCATATTGCTTTTTCCGTCAATCACAAAAACATTTGCATCCGCGTCAAGCTCATGCAGTGCCCTGCTCAAGGGGGCAAGAGAAAAAAATGCCTGCTCATTTTTCAGTTCGACTTCAATAAGCACAGTGTGCTTTCTGCGTATTTTTTTTGAAAGCTCTTTTTTATAGTAAGAAACAGCCTTGTTCAGCGCAGCAGAATTATACCTCAAAACATCACCTGAAAAAATTATTTTTTCTTCACCATTGGCAGCCCTGTCCTTGAATTCTCGACTACCGCCATTCCTTCCGGAAGATCGACAGACCCCGAAGGGCTTTTTGAAAAGAAAAGCAGTTTTCCGCGCGAATGCAGATAATACTTCACGCCTTTGCTGTTCGTGTGTTCAAAGCCCATTTTTTTCACCCTCAGGATAAAAATTTCTGCCCGCTATACTATTACTTGACTGTAATTATTAAATCTTTTGCTGTAAAAAATTTCCATGGAAGAAGGAAAAATTCTGCTTGCGCGCTTCAAAAAATTCTGCTCAGCTTTGAGCGCAGGCGACAATATTGCGATTGTGCACCACAATGACGGAGACGGGATTACTTCCGCGGCAATAACATCAAAGGCAGTGCTCCGCCTTACGGGAAAAAAGCCTGTTTTTGTTTCAGGCCTTAATTACAGGGACTCCGAAAAGGAAAGCAGGGCAGTGGAAAAATTATTGTCCTACAATGCAAACAAGCTGATAATCCTTGATTTGTCTCTCGGTTATTATGCGGAAAAAACAAGGGAAGTTTCTTTTTTGGATTCTGTCCTCATAATAGACCACCATGAATTCGATTCCATTCCCTCATCTGAAAATGTTTTGTTCCTGCATCCCAAGTTTTTTTCCAAAATGCAGCCGAGCGCATACAATGCCTCAAAGTTCTGCTTTGATTTGTTCAACAAAATTCTTCCCCTGAAAGAAACAGACTGGATTGCCGCCATTGGAATAATCGCCGACAATTCAAAAAAAAACTGGCTGCCTTTCCTGAAAAAAACAGCCAAGAGAAACAAGCTTTCGCTTGCAGGGCTTGAAAGGCTTGAAAAGATTGTTTCGGCTTTCTGCGTAATGAAAAAGAAAAAAACAAAGGAAATTTTTTCTGTTCTTTTCGAGGCTGAAAATCCGCGCGACCTTGAAAGAAAAGACCTGCTTGCAGTGCTTGCGGATTTCGAGGCTGAAATAAAAAAGGTTTCAAGGCAGGCGCTTGAAAGCCTTGAAACAGTTCCCGAGCTCGGGCTTTTAATTTATTCCATAAAGGCCGATTTTCCCGCAATAAAATCCCAGATAATAAACGATTTCAGCAACAAAATGCCAGACAAGACAATCATTATCTTCGAGGTCTTCGGAAAAAAAATCAGTTTTTCCGCAAGGCGCCAGGACGGAAAAATACAATTGAACAGGGTTTTGCAGAAGGCAATAGAGGGAATTCCCGATTCTAACGCAGGCGGGCACATTCCCGCTGCCGCTGGAGGAATTCCCAAAGAGTATTTTAACATGTTCAGGGAACAATTGATAAGCGCTCTGAAAGAAGCAAATAAAAAAAAGTGAAAGTTTGCATGAATAGAACGCGCAAAAATTTTCATTGGACTCCATTAATGATTGCAAGATTGGGCGTTTTAAGATCGCGTGGTTTTTCAAGAAGAAAAATTGTTGAGCATATGCGGGCGCGCTATCCCGGCCTGCCTGAAAAGACTATTTTCCGTTACCGCCGGGAGATTTTTCCAAAGGGCGAACCACTGAAAAATTCTTTTCAGGAATGGAAATCAAAACGGGTAACTTATGAGCAGCGCAAGCGGCAGATCTTGGTGCTGCAGGCAAAGCTTACTCCCGATAAGATAAAGCAACGGTCATTGAAAGCCGCAGCCAGCTTGACTCCTGAGCAGCGAAAGCAGAGGGCTTTGAAAGCCGCAGCCAGCTTGACTCTTGAGCAGCGAAGTAAAAAATCCTCGAAGAGCGCTGCAAGCATGACTCCTGAAAAGCGCAGAAAAAAAGCTTGGAGAATCAGTGCCAGCAGGAGAGAAAGTCTTGCTGCCAAAACAACTGACCCGAGAAGGCGGAAGGTATTGAGAATGAGTGCTGCTGCAAAGAGGCGCTTTGCTGCCATGACTCCTGAACAGCGCAGCGAACTTGCCTTGAAAAGAGAAGCGGCCACTCCCTCAGGAAAAAAAAGCCAGGCTGCCAAAAAAAGGGACGCCGCAATGTCTCCGAGGAAGCGCGCACGGCGTTCTTTGAGAATGAGCAAAGCGCATGAAAGGTTCCAGGCTTCCTTGACTCCTGAGGAACGCAGAAGAAGAGCCCAGCCGATTATGGTTCCACTGACCCCTGAACAGCAGGCAGCAAGAAATTTGAAAGTCAGTGAAGCACTGAAAAAAAAGTTTGCCGCAATGACTCCGAGGCAGCGCAGGCAATTTGCATTGAAGAGGCAGGCAGGCCTGACTCCTGAAAAGCGCAGTGAAATCGCGCGTAAGGGAGTTGCTGCCACGACATTCGAGCAGCGCAGTGAAAGGGCATTGAAGGGCGCTGCAGGCCTGACTTCAAAACAAAGAAGCGCCAGGGTTTCGAAGGGAAATATAACCAGAAGAAAGCGGTTGCTTGCGGGATCTGACTATCTTGATAAGCTGCCGCAGCAGGCAATGGGAACCGCGGAAAGAAACAGGCTTTTTGAAGAAAATCTTTCCCTGGTCGATTCTGCAGTACGGGGATACTGGAGAAGGCCGGAATTTGACGATATCCGGCAGGAAGCCGAACTTGCTTTTTTGGAAATTTTGGGAAAGTGGGACAGAAAAATGCC
The DNA here is from genome assembly GCA_035290965.1 of archaeon. Lineage (GTDB taxonomy): Archaea > Iainarchaeota > Iainarchaeia > Iainarchaeales > JAGVNX01. Next base: position 7,114 of record DATDTD010000074.1, read on the forward strand.
ACTTGAAAAATTAGCCAAGGATGCCATAGCAAGGGCATTAATCAGGTTTTTTTCGAAAAGAAAAGGAACCGCTCTGAGAGAAAGGCCGAGGGAAGATTTGGAGAAAGAGTTCGGCGAATAACCGGGCTTTTAAAAAGAAAACAGAATTTAAAACCTTGCGGCCTGAATTTTACTATTTGAATAAAAAAAAGTGAGAACTATTGCCGAAGGGAAAAAAGCTAGGAATGCGCCCAGTTGATGCAAGAGTAAGAAAACTTTTCGAGGCTCGCAAGGGAACAAAAACTTTTTATAAGGCAGCGCATGTTCAGATTTCAAAGCATTTGCTTGCAGAACTAAAATTGACTCCTCAACAAATGAAAAAAGCGCTTCCGCTTATGGCGCAGCAGTATTTAATTTGGGAAGCACAGGGGCCGGTTTCAGCCGCTGTTGCAAGGATTATTTGCAGAAGAGCAATTGCGCAATTGCCTGTATTTGTAGAATTTGTGCCGACTTATGCCGATGCAGCGAAATCAGAAAAAAAAAGCATAGAAGAATTTTTGCAAAAGATAAAAGGCGCGGACCCACGCCAGCAGGGGTATATATTAGAACCCTTACTAACAAGATTTGAAGCGTATAACCGCGCTGCAATAGTAAAAGTTTTAGGCAGAAAAAAAGGCGAGAAATATTTAAGGGCGCACGATGAGGAACTTAAAAAGATTGCGCATTTAATGGCCTGGAAGCCGTCAAATAATTAAAAATTCAAAAAGTGAAACCATGCCTGAAAGAATTTCTTGGGACGAATATTTCATGAAGATTGCAGAGATTGCATCGGAAAGGGCAACCTGCTTCAAGAGAAAAGCCGGCGCAGTTCTTGTGATTGAAAAGCAGATTGTTTCAACAGGCTATAACGGGGCTCCCAAGGGAGTGCAGGACTGTTTTGAAAAGGGCTATTGCCTGCGCGAAAAAAGGCAGTTAAAGAGCGGTGCAAACCTTGAAATCTGCATGGCTACTCATGCGGAACAGAATGCAGTTGCGCAGGCAGCCTCTGCAGGAGTATCGACAAAAGGCTCTGTTCTCTACACAACGCATTTTCCCTGCGTGCTCTGTGCAAAGCTCCTGATTAATGCAGGCATAAAAGAGATTGTTTACAGGCAGGAACAGTTCGACGAATTAAGCCCGCAGTTCCTTGAAGAGGCAAAAATAAAAGTCAGGAAAATCTGAAAGTTCAGCGTAAAAAAATTCTTGTTTGACAAACCCGCGTTTTGAAGCCTTGAACATTTTGCCATTAATATTTTGTTGGGGCTAGTGATTGCAATTTTATTTTTTTTGCGTTTAAGTATTTTTTGAATGTTTGTAGTTGTTCTGAGAGCGCTTTTTTTGTTTTTTTGTTCCATTTTTTGTTTGGTTCTTTCCAGAGTCCTTTTATTTCTAGGCAGCCATTTTGGAATCGTGGTTCTATTCTTCCTATGAGTTCTGTTCCGTAAAGAATTGGCAATACGTAGTGTCCGAATTTTCTTGTTTTTTTTGGAGTATATGCTTCCCAAGTGTAATCAAAGTCGAAAATGTCTTTTATCATTTTTCTGTCCCACAACAAGTTGTCTAATGGTGCTAGAAAGGAAATGTTTTTTTCTTTTGTTTCTTTTTTTTCGGTTGTTCGGAATTTTTTGAATTCTTGAGAGATTACTGCGTAATATTTTTTTGATTCTTTGATTTGTATTTCTTCAAAGATTTTTTTTTGGATTAGTTCGCTGATTTTTTTTGCTATTTCTTTTCCTGTTCCTATCCCTTGCCATCCTTGGCCTGTTCCTGTTGTTGGTAGCATTCCAGTGCTTTGCAGTCTTCTTAACACTTGTTTTTCAAATAATTGATTTGTGTTTTTTTGGGTCCAAACAAATTTTTTTCCATAAATTTTTTGTGGCAAGTCATAATATTTGAAACCGTTTTTTCTAGTGGATATTGCTAGTTTTCCTGTTTTCCAAAGACTGTCTAAAGCAACTTTTCCCCATCGTGCGGTTTCCCAAAAAATATCTACTTTTCTGTCATCATTTATGTCTTTTGAGTTGATTGGCCCGTTTTTTTCAATTTGTTCCAAAAGTTTTTCCAATTGTTCTTTGTTGTTTTTTATAAAATTGTCTATTTTTTTCTTTCGAGAACGAGGATGGAGTTTTTTGCATAACGGGAGATCTTCAATGGGAACCACGCACAATTCTTTGTCAAAAGTTTCTATTCCTTTTCTTTCAGCATACAACCAATCATAATAATCTGAAGGATGAATCTCGCTTACTCTTGCTTGCAGAAACAAGTCTATATTTCTTCCGCAAGGATTTTGGGGGTCGTATTGTGCCGATCGAAGACTGCTAAATATTTTTTCAATTCCTTTCTTTCCAGTAAATTGTCTTGGTGGAAGCAAAAATTGTTTTTGAAGAAGAAACTCTTTTGCAACAATTTTTGATATTTGAATAGCCATTCAAAAACCTTGATTACATCGCAAAGCTCTTCTTTGAGTTCTTCCCAATCTTCTTTGCCTACTGCCATTTTTGCTTCAATTGCTTCGTCAACTGGTCATTTTTCAAAAAACTTTTCTATTTTTTTAAGGGGCCATGCATTGAGAATGTCTTTTTTTTCAGCCCATGCCCTGCGCGCTGTTCCAATCCCTAACTCCATGAAGCGCAGGTGCTCTTTCATATGTGAATCAGTCCCTATTGAAAGCACAACGCCTTTTTTGACTGCGGCTCTTGCGTTTGCAGAGTTCAAATCAGTCCTCTGGGGCATTGCATTTATTTCAAGCGCGACAGAATTTTTTTTTGCCGATTCAAAAACTTTTTCAAAATCCAGTTCAATGGGCTCGCGCTCAAAGATTTTTCTTCCTGTGGGATGGCAGATTATTTTTACAAACTGATTTTCCATTGCCCTGATTATTCTTTGAGTCTGCTCTTTTTCTGAAAGCCGAAATTTTGTGTGAATGCTTGCGCAAGCAAAATCCAGCTGTTTCAAAATTTCATTGTCAGCGGCTATTTCCCCCTTTTCATCAATGTCTGTTTCACAGGTATGGAAAATCCTGAGCTTTGGAAATTTCTTCCTCAGTTTTTCAATCTCCGAAGCCTGTTTCAGGATTTCCTTTTTTCCCATTGAGTTTGCAATCTTCGGGCCTCTGAAATGGTCTGTTATTGCGCAGAATTCATAGCCGAGAATAGAAACAGCGGAAAGCATTTCTTCCATTGAATTTTTTCCGTCGCTGTAATTTGAGTGCATGTGAAAATCCCCCTTTATGTCGGAATATTTCACAAGCTCGGGGAGCGCGTGTTTCTGCGCAGCTTCTATTTCTCCCGATGCCTCGCGCATTTCCGGCTCGATATAATCCATGCCGAGCGCATTGTAAACCTGCTTTTCTGTTTTTCTCGCAATTATTTTTTTTTGCTTAAAAACCCCGTATTCGCTTAGCTTGAGGCCTTTTTTCTGCGCTATTTTCCTGAGTTCAATGCCGTGCTGCTTGCTTCCTGTAAAATACTGGAGCGCGGAACCCCATTCTTCAGGGGAAACAACCCGCAAATCAACCTGAAGATTGTTTTCTATAAGGACAGAGCTTTTTGTAGTGCCTTTTGCCAGAACCTTTTTTACGTTTTTCATTGAAACAAAAAAATTCATTGTTTTTTCGGGATTTTTTGAAGAAACAAGAATGTCAATGTCTCCGATTGTTTCGCAGCGCCTTCTGAGCGAGCCTGCAAGTTCCGCTTCTGTTACAAAGCTGTTTTTTTCAATGAGCTCTTTTATCTGCAAAGCCGAAGGGAGTGCAATTCCAAGGAGCATTCTTTTGCTTTCCTTTGCAATTGAAATTCCTTTCAGGATTTCTTCCTGTGTTTTTTCCCCGAATCCCTTCAAGGAGGCAATTTTTCCCTTCAAAGCGGCTGTTTTCAAATCTGAAACGTTTTTTATGCCGAGTTTTTTATAGAGCGCCATTGCCTTTTTCGGGCCTAAACCCGGAATTTTGTTGAGGGCTTCAATATCAATGGGAAATTTTTTTCTCAGTTCCTGCAGAAACCCGGTTTTTCCTGTTTCAATGATTTCAATTATTTTTTTTCCAAGGTTTTCCCCAACTCCCGGAATTTCGCGGAGTTTTTTCTGCCTGTAAAGCTCTTCTATGTCCTGCGGGAGAGCCTGTATGCTTATTGCTGCATTCCTGTATGCGCGCGGCTTCCACTGCACGTTCTGCAGTTCCAATAAATCAGCTATTTCAAAAAAGATTTCTGCAATTTCTTGGTTGCGCATAATAAATAAGTTTAAAGCAATCTCTGATATTTATTAGTACTGGTTTTTACGCAATAAAACAGGAGAAGTTGTTATGGAGGAAGATAAGGAGGAGCGCTTAAGGAAACTGACAGAGAAATATTTTTTGCCTACTCATGAAACTGATTTTTTCAAAAAATTCGGCTTTGAAAGGTTTGTTGTTCTTGAAGGCGTTTTGCCGCCAGAAAAATCAGTGATGGGCGAGTTTTTCCCGAGATTTCTTTTTGAAAACAAGGGTATTTACAGAAACAAGGAAGTTCTTGAGCTCGGGACAGGAGCAGGAATTCTCGGGCTGGTAATGGCAAAGCACGGCGCAAAAAAAGTTGTTGCAACAGACATTCTTGAAATTTGCGCGAAAAATGCAGTTGCAAACGCAGAGATAAATTCTCTGGAAAATATCTTTGAGGCGCGCACAGGAGACTTATTTGGATGCGTCAAAAAATCAGAAAAATTCGACGTCATTGTTTTCAATCATCCGCTTCTGACTGGAAAAAGAAGTGAAGGAAACCCGATTTCTGTGGCAGTGCTGAATGAGGGCAATTTGCTTGAAAGTTTTTTAGCAGAGGCGCCAAAATTCCTGAAGCCCGGCGGAAAGATTATCCAGGGCTTTGCAGAGCTTGCGGAAAAAAGCAACGATCCAAAGGAACACGCGGCAAAATACGGCTTAAAAGTAAAAATACTGGCAACACTTGCAGGGCCTAAGGGAAAAATTTTATTCTATGAGCTGAAGCCAAAAAATCCGAAAGCCTGAAAAATTCAGTCGTATGCCTTTCTTTTTTCAAAGTTGTCCGCGCATTTTTTCGAGCAGAACCAGAATGTCTTGCCGTTGATTTCCTTTTCAACTGCCTTTTCCATGTCTACTTGCTTTCCGCATGTTCCGCATTCGGCAAGCTCGGCGTCCTCATAGCCTTCCATGAAGCCTGCTTCTTTGGGCGAGATTTCATCCTCGTCCATTTCTTCTTCAACGCCTTCCTCTGTGTAAATGTCAGTGTCTTTTTCCTCTTTATCAGAGAATTCCTGTTCCTTTTTGGATTTTTTCGCCGTTAAAACCGCCTTCCATTGGAAATAAAAAATAGAAATTCGAGGATTTTTTCCGAAAAATAAAAAAAGAAAATAATGAAAAAATGCTTTTACTCGTCTTCGTCGAAGTCGAATTCCTCTTCGTCTTCGTCGTCTTCGGAGTCCTCGCTGTCGTCGTCGTCAGATTCAAAGTCTTCTCCTTCTTCTTCTTCAACTTCTTTTCCTTTTTTTTGTTTGGGCATTATTCCACCTCGCAGTTACCTGAAAATAAATGTATTCGTAATCTTCCACATTAGTGTTTAAAAACCTATCATCGTTTGGCTTTAATTAATTCAAATAAGTTAATCATCCGCAGTGAACCTCTGCTTTTTTTCAGAAAAAAGCTCGGGTTATTATTAATTTCTTTGATATTCATAATATATTGGAAAAATCCCGGAGGGTTTTCATGTTTCATGTTGGAAAAGTTCTGAAGGTTTTCAAAGGCGCGGACAAAGAGATTATAGGCTCTGATTCGAGCGTGCAGGCAATGGTAATGATGTGGGACGAGAACCTGCTCACTATCGCAGTGAAGCCGGGAATAGCGCCCTTCCTCAAGGAAAACGACATTGTCGTAATAGATTATTCGCCGAGCAGCCCCAACATTCCGGTTCCAAGGCAGGTTGCGATGAAAATCCTGCGCGGGGAAACAGCAAAAAAAACCTGGAAGGAATACGAGGAATTTTTTGCGAGAAAAAAGCGCGAGCAGGAATATAACCAGCCAATGACAAACGTAAGGTAGCGCGCGGAAAAAAACTTTTTTAAAAAACGGTGGAAGATTGCAGGAAAAAAAACAGGAAAAAATAACCTTCAACATTGACAGGGAAAAAAATTTTTCCGAATGGTTTTCAGAAATAATAAAAACAGCAGAGCTTGCGGATCTGCGCTACAATGTAAAGGGCTTCCTTGTTTTCCAGCCATGGGCTGTTCTGTGCATGGAAAAAATGTATGATTTTTTTGAAGGCGCACTGCAGAAAAAAGGTCATCTTCCCTACTGGTATCCTTCGCTTATTCCCGAAAAAAACTTTTTTGTCGAAAAAGAGCACGTTGAAGGATTTACTCCGCAGGTTTTCTGGGTTACAGAGGCGGGCGCAGGCGAAAAATTAGAGGAAAAGCTCGCTTTAAGGCCGACATCCGAAACAGCATTTTACCAGATGTTTGCATTATGGATCCGCTCGCACAAGGATTTGCCGTTCAAAACATACCAGCGCGCGCAGGTTTTTCGCTATGAAACAAAAGCCACAAGGCCTTTTTTGAGAAGCAGGGAATTCCACTGGATTGAAACACACTGCGCTTTTGGAACTGCGGAAGAAGCCGAGAGGCAGGTCCAGGAGGACATGGAAACAACAAAAGAAATGCTCCATGATACTTTCGGAATTCCGTTTATTTTCTTTGAAAGGCCGCAGTGGGACAAGTTTGCGGGCGCGGAAAGAAGCTTTGCCGCTGATGTAATAAGCCCGGATGGAAGGGTTGTGCAGCAGCCTTCAACGCATTTTTTGGGGCAGAATTTCAGCAAAGCATTCAATGTGACTTTTTCAGACAAGGACACAAAAGAAAAATTCTGCTTTCTCACATGCTACGGGCCTGCAATCAGCAGGATTTTTGCAAGCCTGATAATTACGCATGGAGACAACAAGGGGCTGCGCTTTCCCTTTGAAATTGCGCCACTGCAGGTAATCATTGTTCCCATTGCATTTGAAAAGGAAAAAAAAGTCCTTGAAAAGGCGCGCGAACTGAAAAGCCTTCTTCTCGAAAAAGGTTTCAGGGTCGGGATAGATGAAAAGGAATCAAAGCCGGGAGAAAAATTCTTTTTCTGGGAAATGAAGGGAGTTCCCCTGCGCATAGAGTTAGGCCCTAAAGAGCTTAAGGAAAAAAAGCTCGTTGTTTTCAGGAGAGACACTGAAAAAAAACAGGATGTCCCTGAAAAGCAATTGCTTTCCTTTGTTGAAAAAACAGGCAAAGAAATTTCAGAAAACCTGAAAAGGCAGGCAGACAAAATATTTGAAGGATTAATCCGCGACGCTGCCTCGAAAGAAGAAATACGCAGAGTTCTTGACAACAAAGGAATTGCGCGCGTTAATTTCTGCAGCACTTCAATGCAGGGCGCAAAATGCGCGGAAATAATCGAAAAAGAACTGCAGGCCACAGTGCGCGGAACAAGAGTTGAAAAAAAAGAAACCCCTTTTGGAAGCAGGAAATGCGTTGTGTGCGGAAAACCAGCAGAGAAAGTAGTGTATATTGCAAAGCAATACTGAAACTAGTTTAGGGTTCAACGATTGTCGTAACGGCATCAAGGTTTATAAACACAAAGTTTTGTAAGTATATTATTGCATCCCCGAGTTTGCTTCGGCAACCTCGGGCTGATTTTAATGATTTTAAAAAAAACAATATTGTTCATTGACGGCTCAAACTTTTATCACGGCCTGAAAGAGAACAAATATTTTGATTTGTTTTCATACTCTGCTTTTTATGAAGCGCTTTCAAAAGAATTTGAAATCATAAGGGTGTATTTTTACGATGCCGTCAAAAACAGAGCCATTGAGCCGTTGCAGTACTCCCGGCAACAGGCTTTTCACGAAAGGCTAAAAAAAGAAATTCCCAACATTGTTATTCGTTCAAGAAAACTCAAGTATCTTCTTGTGGACGAAAGGGTTGAAAAGGCAAAAAAAGAATCAAAGTTCTGCAATGCCTGTGCAGGCAAAATAAACGATTTCTTGTCTGCTGCAGGCTTGCTGAAAATATCCAAAGAGAAAGGAATTGACATTCTGCTTGTTGCGGACTTGATTAAAAACGCTTATTTGGACAAGTATGAAACAGCGCTTCTTGCAACCGGAGACGCGGATTTTGCCCCGGCGGTAGAACTGGTTCAAACCCTGAAGAAAGAAGTTGTCAACCTTCATTTTTACTCGGGAAGCTCAAGCGAACTAAGAAATATTTGCGATTCGCACAAGCTTATTCAGATAGATGAAAAAGGAAAATGTTGCTTAAAATAAGGCTCGTCTATTTTTTTTCTTCGGCCTTTTTCTTGTATTCTTCAATTGCTTTTTTCGTGTAAGGCTCTAATGGCAGCCTGAATGCCTCGGCAACAGTAACCCACGTGAATTCCTCTGCTTCCTCATTGAGCTTTACTTTTTCCGAATCTGTTTTGCACGAAAAATCAATAAACAAAAAATGCATTTTTTTCCAGAAAGCATTGTCAAAAATAAATTCCTGAAAAGAAATGAATTCAATGCTGTGGGCTTCAAGCCCTGTTTCCTCCTTTACTTCGCGCTTCAGTGCCTGTTCAATTGTTTCCCCGAGCTCAATGTGCCCGCCGGGCAATGCCCATGAATCATTCCACTTGTGTGATTTCATGAGAAAGAATTTTCCCTTCGAATTGAAAATCATTGCGCCCACAACTGGTTCGGGAAATTTTTGTTCTGCCATAAAAAAACCGTTCTTAATATAAAACGTCGAATGCCTTCATGCCCTCTATTCTCAAAAGATAGTCATAGCGCGCATTGACATATTCCTGTATTTTTGCAATCTCTTCCTCTGAAAGATGCTTGAATCTTCCCTGCAGCTGCAAATAATCCTTTACTGGCTTTGCGTCTTCAATTTTCTGGCTGAAGCTCAAAACACCGTTTTCTATTTCATACAGGGGAAAAACTTTTGTCTGAACTGCAAGCCTTGCAATGTTCATTGTCTGCCCAGAATCATGCTGCCACCCTACCGGGCAGGGGCAGTAGGCAATAATAAAGCTCGGTCCCTCGACTGCAAGCGCCTTCTGGATTTTTTTCTGCAGGTCATTCATGTTTGCAATTGAAACGCTTGCAACATATTTAATTCCATGCGCTGCGACAATCAAGGGCAGGGGTTTTTTCGGCTCTAGCTTTCCATGGATTTTTTTTTCGGCAGGGCTCGTGGTTGTGTTTGCAAGGAATGGAGTAGCGCTGCTTCTCTGGACTCCCGTATTCATGTATGCCTCGTTGTCTGTCGCAACATAAGTGAATTTGCGGCCTCTTTCAAGCGCGCCGCTCAAAGAGCCGAAGCCAATGTCAAAGCTTGCACCGTCTCCGCCGATTGCAAGCAGATTAACGCCTTCTCTTTTTTTCTGCATTCTCAAAGCCGCATCTATCCCCGAAGCAACTGCGGAAATGTTTTCAAACGCAACATGAATCCATGGGACTTCCCATGCAGTCTGCGGATATGGCGAAGAAACAACCTCCATGCAGCCTGTTGCAGAAACAACAATTGAATTCCTGCCCGCTGCCTTCATTATGTGCCTGAGCGAAAGCGCTTCCCCGCAGCCCGCGCACGCCCTGTGCCCCGAAGCAAACAATTCCTCTGAATTCAGCCCCGCGATTTTTTCAGGCTTTTTTTCAGTGTTCAAAGCAACCAGCTCCCTTTTGGATCTGCCTTTGACAATTCCGTAAAAACACTGTGCAGATGTTCCATTGAAACATCCCTTCCTCCCAAACCCGCAATAAAGCCAGAGATTTTCAATTTCGGATTTGCAACTGCCTTGATATCAGTGAACAGCGGGCCTTCAAAGCCGAGTGAAACATGCCTGTCTATTACTCCAAGCGCCTTCAGATTTTTTGTGGCTTCCTGCAGTTCCTTTGACGGAAAAGGGCGCAGAGACCTGAGTTTTATCAGGCCTGCCTTTTTTCCATTTTTGCGCAGTTCATCGACAACAACGCGTGCTGTCCCGCACACTGTTCCCATTGCAATTACTGCAATTTTTGCGTCGTGCATTTTGTATAATTCAATTAACCCGTTTCCATATCCTCTGCCAAATTTTTTTGCAAACTCTGAATTTGTTTTTTTAATTGCTCCCATTGCAAATTCCATTGCGGACTGCTGTGCTTTTTTGAATTCCATGAAGGTATCTGGAAAAGAAATCGGGCCGAAAGACTTTGGATTTTTAACATCCAGAAAATGCTCTGCTTTGTATGCGGGAAGAAAATCGTCAACCTGCTTCTGTGAGGGAGTGTCAATAGGCTCGAAAACATGCGTCAATGAAAAACCATCAAGGTTTACCATTACGGGAAGAAGGACTTTTTTATCCTCTGCAATTTTGAATGCCTGTATTACTGTGTCTAGTGCTTCCTGCCCTGATTCCACGAACAATTGTATCCATCCCTGGTCTCTTGCTGAAACAGCATCCGCATGGTCGTTCCAGATATTGAGCGGAGCGCTGAGCGAGCGGTTTGCAACAGCCATTACAATCGGAAGCCTTAATCCTGAGGCAATCGGCAGCATTTCAAACATCAATGCCAGTCCCTGCGAGGAAGTTGCTGTAAAAGCCCTTGCGCCTGTTGCTTCAGCGCCTATTGCAGCGCTCATTGCAGAATGCTCTGATTCAACATCAATAAGCTCTGCTTCAAGCTCGCCGTTGTTTATGAATTCCGCAATGTGCTCGTGGATATGCGTTGAGGGAGTAATCGGATACATTGGAAAAACCTGCACTCTTGAGAGCTTTGCGCCTATTGCGGTTGCAATCGATGCTTCCAAAACTTTTTTCATGATTTAAAACCACCAGGATTATTTTTCTTCGACTTCTTTAATTATTGCCCCTGCAGGGCATTCGTTCACGCAGATCATGCAGCCCTTGCAGTAAGTGTAATCAATGTACATTCTTCCGTCGGGAAGGTTTTTGATTGCCGCATCGGGGCAGACTTTCCAGCAGCTGCCGCATTTTATGCACTTGTCCTGCTTTATAACAGGCCGGAACATTCTCCAGCTTCCCGTGTGGTATTTTTTCGTGCTTCCCGGCTCCAAGACAACTGCCCCGAGAGTTAATTTCTGCTTTTCTTTTTTTTCTTTTTTCATGCAGAATCATTTTTTCATTTTTTTTGCTTCTTCAAAAAGCCTTGCACAGGCTTTTTTGTTCAGCTCAGCTACCTTTGGGCTTGATTCAAACCTCTGCTCTATTGCCCTGTCGAGCGCTTCCAAAGAAACCTCTCCGCTCAATCCCGCAAAGCTTCCAAGTGCGGCAATGTTCACGAACGGCTTTCCGATTATTTCAAGCGCTGTTTTTGTAATGTCAATGCAGTAAAGCCTGAAGCTTCCCTTTAATCCTAAATCTTTCGGATTTTTGTTCGAGTTTACAATTATCAGCCCGTTTTTTTTCAATCCCTCCGTAACATCGACTGCCTTTATCAGCGAAGGATCGAGCACTAAAACAAAATCAGGATTGTAAACATGCTGGCGAACAAAAATTTTTTCATTTGACAATCTTGTGTATGCTTCAACGGGGGCCCCGCTTCTTTCAACTCCGAAATACGGGAATGCCTGGCTCTGCTTTTTGTCGAAGAAAGCCGCTATTGCAAGCACCTGGGAACTTGTGACTGCGCCCTGGCCTCCTCTTCCGTGTATCCGCACTTCTTTCAAAACCATTTTCATTCCCTTTGATAATATGTGGATAATGAGAAAAATTAAAAACAAGAACGTCCGCTTTATAATACAAAATTCACGCTGGTTTTCATGCAAAAGGAATCCGAAAAAGCCCAGAGGGCGCACATTGTCGTGAGCGGCAGAGTGCAGGGAATCGGTTTCCGCTACAATGTCCAGAAATGGGCGCAGTCTTTGGGCTTGAAAGGATGGGTGCGGAATCTTGTCGACGGTTCAGTAGAAATTCTTGCAGAGGGCGAGGAAAATTCCCTGCGCCAGTTCATTGAAAAAATAAAGCAGGGATTCGGGCAGACACATGTTGATGACTGCAATGTTTCCTATGAAATTCCCACAGGGGAATTTTTCGGATTCGAGATCATGTATTAGCAGAAAATTCCGCAGATTATTTTATCTGCAGAACTAGTTCTTTTGAAAATTCCTGCGCGTTTACCTGGAAAACAATTCTTATTTTATAATCCCCGGGAGGGACTGCCGCTTCGGCATTGGCAGAATTGAACGGCCTTACCTGAAAAACAAACTGCCTTCTTCCTCCTGCTTCAAGAGTCGAGATTCTCTGCTGGAGCGGGGTTACTACGAACATTTCTGGCGCAGCTGGAATCACTTTTATCAGCGCGCTCGATGCGTTCTGCCCTGTTGTGTTTACTGCGTCAACAGTGAGCAGTGCAGTGGAATCCTGTGCAAGCGAAAGCGGATTCGGGTTTATTGAGGCTATTATTGGCTGCGGCTGAAACAGAGGCTGTACTGCAAAGAATGCGAGCACAATCAGGATTATTCCTATTACCAGCAGCAAAGGATATTTCAGCTTTTTCAGTGAAAACCCGAGTTTGAAATTAACCTGTTTCTTGTTGTCGTAAATTCCCATTCGAATCAGCAAGAATACGGGTTTCTTCTTAATAAAATTTTTGCTTCGGCATTATGGAAGCGTGAACAGCCGGCCGTCGTTTTTTCCGTCCAGGATTTTCGCCCTTACTCCCGCATCGAGCCATGCGTGGGCATAGGAAAAAGCCGCAAGCGCTGTCAGGAGTTCCCGCTTCTGCAAGAAATGCTCGGCATCCGAAAAATAGTTTTTTGCCATCTGCAGGAAATCCACTGCAATTTTTTTTTCTTTTTTGGAAATGCCTTTCCGCACTTCAATCTTCTGCAGCGCCGAGAATGTCAGCTGCCTGTAATGTTCGACTTTTTTTTCCAGAAGTCTTTCGGATTCAGAAAGCGATTTTTTTTCCATATTCTTTCATGCTCCGTTTTATTGGAATCTCATTACTATGCGCTGGACAGGTTTTGTTGCATATTTTTCAGGATAGCCGAATTCCTTTGCATTCATGCGGTACGCCTGCCTTGTCAGGGTGTGCGCAAGCCAGGGAGCTTCGGCTATAACCGCCCCCTGTTTCCTAAAAAATTTCACAAGCGCGGAATTTGGCGTGTCTCCTGCACAGCCGGCATATCCCTGCCTTTTTAATCCGGAAAACGAGAGTACGAATTGTTTTAACAGGCCGAGGGCTTCCCTCGGAGTTCCCGGTTTTTTGTATTTTGAGTCCATATGTATTGCCAGAATTTTTTCTCCGCGCCGAAAAACGTTTTTGTAAGCCCTCGGGAAATAAACAGTTTTTGCATCTCCCGAAATAACAAAATTACTTGATTCCAGAACAAAATCAAAAGCTATCCTGAAACCGCTCGGCAGAATTCTTCTTTCATGCGGTCTGGCTGCCCTTTTTTTCCGCGACAATTTTTTTAAAATCCGCCTCATATTTCGGCCCCGTGCAGTTCTTTCAGCGCCTCTTTTTCCTTTTCATTGAGCTTTCCGCATACAACCAGGCTTTGCGGAAAACCGCTGTAGCTTGAAAGCAGAAATTCCTTCAAAGAGCCCTTTTTTGTCTTCTGCTCTTTCGAGCCGAGAGCGTACAATCCTATGAAAACCGCGGAATCAATCAGCCTGCTTTTTCTTTTCTGCGCGATTTCATGCAGAATTTTCACTGCCTCTGCAACGCTCATCTGATAGCCCTGCTCGGAATCAATTTCCAGCAAACAAAGCGAGTGCAGTCCCATTGAAGAATTTTTTTCTATTACATCGAAAAAATCTTCGGGGGCAAAGTTTTTTTTCGGCTTTACTATTGTGCAAACCCTGCCGAACTTGTATGCGTCAAGCCCTGTTTCCGCAAGATAGTCGAATATGCTTATGCCGGGAATCACTTTGCATTTCAAGGAAAGTTTTTTCGCTTCAATCAGCAGCTGCACGTGCGTTGTCGCATTCAATGCGTTTCCGAACACAAGAAGCGCAATGTCTTCGTTCGAGTTTTTCGCCTCTTTCAGAATAAGCTCGAATCCTTCTTCAACGCCTTTCCTGTTCAGTTCCAAAAACTTTTTTTTGCAGGTTTCTTCAAGTTCTTTTATGCTTCCTTCAGCAAAAGCGCTTGTGTATGCCTCGAAGAAAACCTTCCTGCTTTTCTGAATCGCTTCAAGAGCCTCAAAAGTCAGCTGCTTTGAATTCAGGCCTATGCCAATCAAATAGAACATAAAAACTGAATGCGCTGGAATGTTTTAAAACTTCACTTGTCTGCCTTTTTTGCCCTGCGCCTGTTGAATTCCCTGTCCAATATGGCAAACGAAAAAGTGTCAACGAATTTTCCGCCCAAGAATCCGCGTTCTCTTCTTAATCCTTCAAATTTGCATCCGAGTTTTTCAATGACTCTTTTTGAAGGCTTGTTTTTTACTGCACAGTCAATTTGTATCCTGTGCAGTTTTAATTTGTTGAAGCCAAAATCCATTAAAACAGCGCATGCTTCAAGCATGATTTCTTTTCCCCTGAATTCTTTTGCAAGCCAGTAACCTATTCCCGCGTTTTTGTCTCTCCAACTGAAATGCGTGAAAGAAACAGAGCCTATCACAAGATTGTTTTCTTTTAAAACAATTGCAAAATTCATGCTTTCCTTTTTCCTGAAATTTTTTGCTGAATCCTTTACAAATTGAATTGCATGCTTTTTTGTGTAAGGAAAGGGAACCGTAGTGAACCTGCTTATTGTCCTGTCCTGGCATAATTCAAACATTCTCGGAACGTCGCTTTTTTTCCAGTGCCTCAAAAAAATTCTTTTTCCTTCAAGCCTCATTGCACCAACTCTCTATTAAAAAGCATTTGAAACAAACGTTTTTTATGAAGCATGAGAATAAACTTGCGCCCGGAATGGAAGCAGTTGATTTGGCTTTGTGGATTGAAAAGGAAAAGGCGCTTGTGATTGCGGATTTGCATCTGGGTTATGAGGAAATGCTTAACCGGCAGGGAGTAATGATTCCGCGCGTGAATTTTTCGGAAATAAAGTCGCGCCTTGAAAAAATCCTTTCAAAAAAAAATCCCGAAAAAATAATCATCAATGGAGATCTGAAGCACGAGTTCGGGGAAATTTCTCGGCAGGAATGGAACGAGGTTCTTGACATGCTGGATTTTCTGCAGAAAAATTCTCAGGAAGTAGTCCTTGTGCAGGGAAATCATGATTCTATTCTGGGGCCTATTGCAGCATGGAAAAAAATAAGCGTTTTCAAGGAAGGCTTTTTCCTTGAAAAAACAAAAATTTTCATTACTCACGGCGGATTTATCCCAAATTCGGATGAATTCCGGAAGGCAAAAACAATTATTATCGGGCACGAGCATCCTGCTGTTTCATTGCGCGAATCTACAAAGATTGAAACCTTTAAATGCTTTTTGAAGGGAAAATTCAAGAAAAAGGATTTGATTGTCCTGCCTTCAATCAGCAATATTGCCTATGGCACTGACATCCTTAAACAAGAGATTTTAAGCCCTTTTCTCCAACAGAATCTTTCAGAGTTCAGGGCATGGCTTGTAGAGGACAAGGTTTATTACTTTGGAAAAATAAAAAACATTAAAAAATCGGGGCGTTAGTCTAGCCTGGTAGGACTCAGCGTTCGGGACGCTGCAGCGGGGGTCCAAATCCTCCACGCCCCAAGCTTTATTTTCCTGACACGAAAGACTAAAAGGCTATTTGGGACAATTAGATTGTACCGAGAACAACTTATTTTGCAGCGGTCAAAATGTCCAATATTGCATTTTTGACTTGTGGAACGAATGCGATAACCAATATGATGATTAGCACGATTATTAACGCCCAAGCCAATGGTGGCAATCCTCCAGCGTAACCCCTTCTGTTCATTTTTTTTTCCCTCCTTTTATTTAGTTTTAAACTGTTTTGCATATTCTTTGAGAGACTTCCCTGCCCACTCTTGTGTTTGTCTCTCTGCCGCAGGTGTTAGTGTAACCCTGCCGTCGATTGTTCTTTGCAAGCTGGCTCGTTTGCCTGTAAAAAAACCAGCAGTCCCTATTTTGTCTTTCCCCATTTTTACCCATAATTCGTCAACACGTTTTTTTTCAATGGGGTTGCCATTATCTTCTATGTATATTAGCGCCCATAATTTCAGGCGATCTTTTGCCCAAGAGGGGATGTCTGTGTTGTCACCGCTTTCTGACTGCTTACTTTCTTTTGCCTGCATTTTAACGGTAAGAGACATAGCTATTTCCAAATGCTCCTGGATTTCTTTGATTGTTTCCTGATCTGTCATGTTACCACTCCTTACTTTTATTTTTCTAAAGCAATACTGTTAAAAAGTATTCTATTTACTTTTAAAAGCATGTATTAAAATTAGTAAACCAAAAGTATTATAAAAGACGCCCTATGGACTCTCCTAAGCTCATCGGCAAAAAAAGTCTTGAATCGAAAAGTATCTGCTTTTTTACGGCGCGCCGAGCAGCATTCCGATTGCAAATCCGACCATTGCGGAAACAATTCCTATTATTGCGAGTTCTGTTCCAGAGCGCTTCCAGCCGACTACTGTGAATCTTGATTTCAATGCGCCCGCAATGAACAGGATAATTGCCGATAAAATTATTGTTGCAACAATCGCTGTTTTTACTGGAAGGACAAAAAACGGAAGCAATGGAAGAAAAGAGCCTGCGATTGCCGAAGCTCCGACTACAAAGGCGGCTTTTTTGGGATTGCCTTCGGGCTTTTCAAGCTTCAGTTCTTCCTGCATCATTACTTCAAGCCAGTTCTGCTTGTCTGAACAAATCCTTTCAACAACAAGCTCAAGGTCTTTTCCCGCAAATCCCTTTTTCGAATAAATATCGCGGATTTCCTGTTTTTCGATTTCAGGGACTGTTTCAATCTCATTTATTTCGCGCTGTTTTTCCTTTTCATAATATTCCATTGCAGCTTTTGTAGAAGTATAGGCAACTGCCGCCATTGAAATGCTTTCGGCAAAAGTAGCAGACAAGCCGGCAAGCAGGACAATGCGGATGTCGTTTGTTGCAATTGCAACTCCGAGCAGAATTCCGAGGACATTTACCAGTCCATCCTGCCCTCCGAGAATAATGTCGCGCAGAAGCTTTCCGCTTTCAGTGTGCGGTTCCTTGTGGAGAAGCATTGCCTCTGCTTTTACATGGTGCATGCAAAGCAATAGGATTTTGGAAAATTTAAGGCTTTCCACAGAACTTTCATCGGAAGAGCTTTGCCTTTCCATTGCATCCGAGAAGCTTTATTTTTCTTGCAACAACTTCCTTTATCATTTCCCTTGCAGGGCCCAAATATTTTCTCGGGTCGAATTCAGCGGGTTTTTCCGCAAAGCTTTTCCTGATTGCGGCAGTCATTGCAATGCGCAAATCAGTGTCAATGTTTACTTTCTGCACTCCGATTTTTACTGCCTCTGCAATCTGCTTCTCGGGAACTCCTTTGCTTCCGTGTATTTCTGCGCCGAATTTGTTGCAGATTTCAACATATTCAGGAAGGACTGAAGAGGCTCCGTGCAGGACAAGAGGGATTTTTACAAGCCTGCGGATTTTTTTTAATCTCTCCAAATCAAGTTTCGGCTCTGCCTTGAACTTATACGCGCCATGAGAAGTTCCTATTGCAACTGCAAGCGAATCGCAGCCTGCCCTTTCCACAAATTCCTTTGCCTGTTCTGGATTTGTGTAAACAGCGCTTGCGAAAACCTTTCCGCTCTCTCCGGCATCGAACTGCTCTCCAATAAGCTTTCCGAGTTCTGCTTCAACTGAAACATTTTTTGCGTGCGCACAGCCAACGACTTTTTTTGTAAGCGCAATGTTTTCCTCGAAAGGGAGATGGCTGCCGTCAATCATTACAGAAGTGAATCCGTCGTTGATTGCCTGTTCGCATAATTCAAAGCTGTCGCCATGGTCTAAGTGAATTGCAATCGGAAGCCCTGAATCTTTTTCCGCTGCCTCTGCAATCTTCATTATATACGTGTGCCCCGCGTATTCCCTTGCTCCC
This sequence comes from archaeon, assembly GCA_035290965.1. Taxonomy (GTDB): domain Archaea; phylum Iainarchaeota; class Iainarchaeia; order Iainarchaeales; genus JAGVNX01. The sequence continues at coordinate 25,116 of DATDTD010000074.1, forward strand.
CTGCTCACCTGAAGTATGAGCGGCGCGTCAAGCTCTTTTGCGGCAGAGATTATTCCCTGCGTTATTTCCATGTTGTTGATGTTGAATGCGCCGAGTGCGAATTTTTTTTCCATTGCCTTCTGCATTAATTCCCTGTTTGTTACAAACATTTGCATCACCTATCCGAAAAATAATTTTGCCTCTTCAAGCCTTTTTTCAGGCACTGTTTTTAATTTGCCGAGCGCTTCCTGCATTTCGACAGTTATTATTTCTATTCCGCGCAGCGCGGAGATTTTTCCGAATTCCTTCCTGTGGACCATTTCAGCTGCATGAATCCCGAATCTTGTTCCAAGCACTCTGTCGAATGCAGTCGGATGCCCTCCCCTCTGCAAATGCCCCAGAACAACGTGCCTTGATTCCTTGCCGGTGCGCTTTTCTATTTCTGCAGCAATTGTTTCCGCAACCCCGCCAAGGCGCGCGTGCCCGAAAGAATCTATTTCCTTGAACTTTGTTTCAAGCGCACCATTTTGTTTTTCAATTGCCCCCTCTGAAACAGCGATTATTGAATAATGCTTCCCCTTTTTTTCGCGCTCCCTCACGATTCTGCAGATTTCCTCAATGTCATAGGGCTCTTCTGGAATAACAATGCAGTGCGCTCCACCCGCAATTCCCGCGTGCAGAGTCATCCAGCCCGCGTGCCTTCCCATTACTTCCACGACAATAACCCTGTCATGGCTTTGCGCGGTTATGTGCAGGCTGTCGATTGCATTTGCTGCAATGTTAACTGCAGTGTCAAACCCGAAAGTATAATCAGTTGCAGAAACATCGTTGTCAATTGTTTTTGGGACTCCGACAATTTTTATTCCTTGCTTGTGGAGCTTCATTGCCACTCCCAAAGTGTCCTCGCCGCCTATTGCGACAAGGCAGTAAATCCCGAATTTTTCAAGGTTTTTTTCCAGCTGTTCAACTCCGTTTTCTATTTTATAAGGGTTAGTCCTTGAAGTTCCCAAAATTGTTCCCCCTGTCATGTGGATGTTTTCAGTCCTGTCCAGATCAAGCGGATGGTGCTCCCCCTCTCCAAGCAGCCCTGCCCAGCCTCTCCGAAATCCAAGGACATCATAGCCCAGGCTCATTGCCTTTACAGTGAGGGCGCGGATAACAGCGTTTAATCCGGGCGCGTCTCCCCCGCCAGTAAGCACTCCGATAATCTGTTTTTTGCCTGCAGAAACAGGGGCTTTTTCAGGATTTTTTGCCAAGAGGGCTTCACTTCCAAACAGCTTTTCCTGTTTATTAATTCGTGAAGTTGTTTTTATTAATATTATGTGGCTGTTTTTTTTGCATAACATTTTAAACAAGTTCAACCATAATTCTTCTGCTGTTTTTTCGGGCGGTTTTTTTGGCAATCAAGGCGATTCTTTTCGATCTGGACGGAACACTGATTGACTCTATCCCGCTGCACAAAAAATCATTTGCGCTCGTTTTCAGAAAATTCGGGCAGCGTCTTTCGAAAAAAGAAATTGAAATGCAAATCCACTGGTCTACGGAAAAAATTTATGAAAAGCTGCGCGTGAAAAAACGCCTGGGGCTTTCGCTTGAAAATTTTCTGGACATCCGCAGGAAAACATATTATTCATTGCTGCGCGGAAAAAACATTGTTTTCAGGGAAAGGGCATTGCTCTTGAAAAAGCTGGGGAAAAAATATCGGCTCGCGCTTGTAACGAATTCATCGCTCATGACTGCGGAGCGCTCGACTCCAAAATCCCTGATAAGGCTTTTTGATGCAATAGTCACTTTTTCGGATGTAAAAAATCCCAAGCCGGCTCCCGACATGCTTCTGCTTGCCGCAGAAAGGCTTCATGAAAAACCTGAGGACTGCCTCATGATCGGGGATTCTGTTTTCGATGTGATTGCGGCAAAAGCGGCAAAAATGCCAGTTGCATCATGGCACTGCAGGACTGCTGTCTCCTCTCTCATGGAGCTGGAAAAAGCAAAGCCGACTGTTCTTGTGAAAAATTCTTTCGAGCTTGAAAAGTTTTTGGAAGAAGAGCATTTTTAAACTGGTTCTGCAATAATTTTTTCAGTTTTTTTTTGCTTTATTGCATTGATTTTTTTTGGTGGGTTTTTTGTCTGGAAAGGATATTCTGAACAAGATTATTGCCACTTCGGGTGACGAATTCTACACTCCGATTCCAAAAGGCTATATCCCCGGAAAAACAAAATTTGTCGTAGTAACAGGCAGTGTTATTTCTGGAATCGGCAAAGGCACAATAAACAGCACCTTGTGCAAGCTATTGCAGGACCGCGGATTGAAGGTAGAGCCAATAAAACTCGAAGCCTATCTGAATGTTGATGCCGGCACTTTGAATCCCTTCAGGCACGGAGAGGTTTTTGTTCTCGATGATGGAACAGAAACAGACTTAGACCTTGGAACTTATGAAAGAATGCTTGACAAAAACATGAGCCGCGACAATTTTGTCACTTCAGGAAGAATCTACAGGACAATTATTGAGAACGAGCGCGCTGGCAAATATCTCGGGAGAGATGTCCAGTTTATTCCCCATGTAACAGGAGAAGTGAAAAAGGTTTTGCGCGAGCTTGCGCTTGAAACAAAAGCCGATGTAATAGTAATTGAAATCGGCGGTACTGTAGGGGATTTTGAAAACATGTTTGCAATCGACACTGTAAGGGAAATGATTTATGAAGAGGGAAAGGAAAATGTCTGCGTAATAAACAT
>DATDTD010000075.1:0-13437 GCA_035290965.1 archaeon
GCGCGAGGCAATAGAAAAGGCGAAAACAAAAAACGTTGCAATAAGATTATTGAACAGTTTTTCAAGCGATGCCCTGAAAAAAAGCGTGAAGGAACTGAAACAGTTCGAACACGGGCTGAACGCATTCGTAATAGACGACAAAAAAGTCGTCATGGCTCTGAGCGATTTCAAAAGGGAAAGGCCCGAATACCATTTTACAATCTGGAATGACAACAGGCCCATGGCAAACGCGCTGAAGCACTATTTCGACAAAATCTGGGCGCACGGAAAATAAAGCAAAAAAAAGCTTGCAGTTTTAAAAAATTCTTCTTCAGGGCATGGCAGGCAAAAAGGTTTTTTTTATGGAAAACATAAAACAGGACGCTTACAGATACGCAGTAAAAAACGCCTTTTTCCACAAAGGAAAGGCTGAAGCAGGCGCGGTTGTGGGAAAAATAATTGCGCTTCATCCCGAAATCGAAATAAAAAAAGCAATGCCCGAAATTCTCGAAGCAGTAAAAAAAGTAAACTCAATGAAGCCTGCGGAAATAGAAAGCGAATATAAAAAATTTGAAGAAGGCTATGAATTAAAGCCAAAGGAAAAGGAAGAAGGACTTCCAAAGCTGGAGTTTGCGGAAAAAGGCGGAAAAGTAATCACAAGATACTCGCCGAACCCTTCAGGAGCAATGCATCTCGGGCACGCGCGCCAGTCTATTTTGAACCATGACCTTGCAAAAAAATACAAGGGAAAATTCCTGCTCAGGTTTGATGACACAGATCCCAAAATAAAAATCCCGCTTGAAAAAGGCGAGGAAATGATTTTAGAGGACTTGAAATGGTTAAGCATAAAACCCGATTCAGTTGCAAGGGCATCTGACAGGTTTGAAACATATTACAAGCACATGAAAAAGGCAATTGAAATGCAGAAGGCATATGTCTGCACCTGCAACAACGAGGAATGGAAAAAGAAAAAGGCGGAAGGAATTGCCTGTGAGTGCAGGGGCCTGGAAAAAAAAGAGCAATTGAAAAGATTCGAAAAAATGCTCAAGCATGAATACAAAGAAGAAGAGGCAGTCCTGCGCATAAAAACAGATTTGCAGCATAAGGACCCGAGCATACGAGACTGGTGGGCTGCAAAAATAGTGGATAACCCCTTGCATCCCAAGGTAAAAAACAGGCATTTATGGCCGAGCTATAATTTTGCTTCCGCAATAGACGACCATGAAATGGGAATAACACTGATTATCCGCGGGCAGGAGCATTCGCAGAACACTGAAAAGCAGAAATATCTGTACAGTTATTTCGGATGGGAATACCCGTACGCCATTCATACAGGAAGAGTGAAAAGCGACATCGGGGCTTTGAGCAAGAGCAAAATAAACGAGCTAATGAAACAAAAGGGATTTCTCGGATTTTCGGATCCAAGGCTCGGAACTTTATCTGCTTTGAGAAGGCGCGGGTTTCAGCCAGAGACAATCAGGGAGGCAATAATTGAAATCGGCGCTAAAACAAACGACACTACTATTGAATTCAACAAGCTTGCGGATCTGAACAGGAAAATTGTTACGGGCTCTGAAAGAATAACCTTTTTGAAAGAGCCCATGCGGCTTGATGTGAGCTTTGCAGTTGAAACAATTGCGGAAATAGAGGGCAAAAAGTTTTCACTGAAAAAAGGCACACAGATTTTTTTGGTTGACAGGAAAGAAATTGAAAAAATAGGCATTGGAAAAAGCGCGCGCATCCGCAACGCTTACAATGTGCGCATAGTGAAAAAGGACTCTTTGCAGGTTTTTGCAGAATGCACTGGAAAAAGCCTCGGGGAAATGCCTGTAATCCACTGGCTCCTGAAAGAGCAGAGCTCTGATTTGGAAATCTGGACTCCGGAAGGAATGATTGCAGGGCTTGCAGACAACAGAATTCTTGGCAAGAAGGCGGGGGAGATTGTTTACCTTGAAAAATTCGGCTATTGCAGGATTGACTCTGCAAAAGGAAACAAGGCAGTATTGTTCTGGGCGCATTCGTAACTTTGCCTTAAAAGTTTGGCAATACGAATATGCTTTTATATTCCTGCAAACACTATTTTTTAGGTGTGAAAAATGGAAACAACAGTAACAATGGAAACTATTTACAAAGAATTGAAAAGCCTCAAGAATGACCTGGAAATAGTCAAAAGCGCCCTTATTCCCGAGGAAAAGGTTTCAGCCAAAGAGCTTGGCGAAATAAGAAAAATAAAAAAGGAAATGCAAGCCGGCAAAGAAAAATCCTTTAACGAAATTTTCTGCAAATAAAGGCGCCTGGTGAAAAAATTGCCAAGAGGAAAATCATGGCAAAACCGAGTTTTTCCAAACAAGCGGAAAACATCAAAGCCTTATCCCTGGAATCCTGGCACACACAAAACACAGTCAGTTGTGCCGGATGATCCTCGGCTTGCACAAAAACTCGGCATTAATCCGAATGAAAAGGTTCTTGTTTTTGCAGGAGGCGCGGGAGACTGGGCAAACGCATTAGCACAATTCTGCAAAGTCCATTATACTGATGTAAGCCATGCAATGACAAGATTTGTGGAAACCCAGAAAAAAGGCGGCATAAAATCTTTCCGTTCAAGGCCTGCAGAACTCCTGATTCGAAGGCCGAATTTGTACGACTGGAGCTTTTCATACGAACCAATCCCTTTGGGAGACAGAATTGAACTGGTTTTAGTCAGAAGCCTGTTGAACAGGAAAGGATGCAAAATTGCAGAAGGCAGCGTCCTTGGGCACACCCCCTTGTTCATATCTCATATGCACTCGGTTGCACGAATATACGGAGCCAAAGTTTCCAGCAGCATAACAACTGTGCGTGAGGCAGGCGGACGGATGCGCAGTGTAGCAGTCAGCACTCTGGAAACAAACCAGCCTGCACGAAAAAGAGCGCAGACAGATTTGGCAGTATTTGAACTGTTAAACAGCCTGGCAAAAAGGAAAAAAAGCATTTCAAAAGCAGAGGCCTGCAGCAAGCTTCATGTTACGGAAAAAGAACTGGAAAAAAGCCTGAAGAGAATAGACCAGCTTGAAAAACTGTCAACAGGCAGGGCATTCCACGGATTTTCAACACGCGCGGAAAACCAGAAACAATATCTGCACGATTGAATCAGGGATTTGAAGAGGAATTTTTAAAGCGAAAATTTGAAAAAAATCCTGCGCTGCCCGCTAAACAAAAGCAAAAAAGAACGGAGTTTTACAGGCAAAAATTTTCAGGCAATAAGCTCGAATTTTTATCAGACCTGCAAAGTTTTTTATTAAAATCGGCAGAATATTATTTAGGTGAATCCTATGAAGGGCGCAAAAGTAAAAACCTTTGATGTCATTATTGAAAAAGACGAGGACGGCTGGTTTATTGCAGATGCCCCCGCTTTGCAGGCGTGCCATACCCAGGGCAAAACAAAAAAAGAGGTTTTGGCGAATATTAAGGAGGCAATAGAATTATGCCTGGAAGTTGAAGAAGAAAAGAAAAGCAGGCAAAAAACCGGTTTTGTTTCTGTCGAAAAGGTTTCAGTATATGCCTAATTCTGTCAAACTCCGCAGGGTTCTGAACGCCCTGCACAAGCTCGGATTCAGGGAAATAAGGCAAAAAGGCTCGCATGTTTTCTTTGAACACGCGGATGGCAGAACAACCCTGGTGCCAATGCACAAAGAAATCAAAATAAAACTGCTGACAAAAATAATCAAGCAGGACCTGAAAATGGAAAAAGAAGAGTTCTTCAAAATGCTCGGATAAAGCCTTTTGCATTTGTTGCTTTCGGCTGTTCCAAGTAGCTTTTTAAACATTCGCAGGGCATATTTTATTATAGAAAATAAAGATTTTGTTCTACATAACAGGAAATAAATTTGCTTGTTTTTCACCGATGAAAAATGAAGCGCTGCCCAAAGCCAGTGGCTTTTGGCAGTTCAGCGCTTATGGAGGTGTGCAAAATGGCGCTTGCAAAGTTCTCAGTACCTGAAAGATTAGTCCAGCAGGAATTAGCCCTGCTTGAAAAAGTAAAGAAAAGAGGCAAGGTCCGCATTGGGGTAAATGAAGTAACAAAGGCTGTTGAAAGAGGAGAGGCTAAATTCGTCCTGATTGCAGAGGATGTTTCTCCGGCAGAAATAGTAATGCATCTTCCTTTGATCTGCGAGGAAAAGAAAATCCCTTTTTCTTTTGTAAAGACAAAAAAAGACCTCGGGGAAAAATGCGGAATAGCAGTTGGAACTGCGGCAGTCGCAATAACAGACGAGGGCGACTCGAAGAAAGAACTCGCTGAAATCATAAAGGCAGTCAGCGAACTCAAAAAGTAAGGTGGACAAAAAATGGAAAGAGGAACTCCGGCAGAAGTAGTAGAGGTTTTGAAGAGGACTGGCGTCCACGGCGAAATAGTGCAGATAATGTGCAGGATTCTGGACGGGCAGGAAAAGGGAAGAGTAAAAAGAAGGAATGTAAAGGGCAACATCCAGAAAGGCGACGTCGTAATGCTTTTGAGCACTGAAAGGGAAGCAAAGGAAATAAAGGCAAGATAAAAAAGGTGTTGAAAATGGCTAACTGTAATTTTTGCGGAACAGCCTTTTCTTGGAAAGAAAAGCCTGGTGAAAAGAACAATTTGCTGTCGCAAATTGGTTGCTGAAAAAGGTGGGGAAAAAATGGCTAACTGTAATTTTTGCGGAAAGGAAATAATGCCGGGCACAGGCACAATGTATGTGAAAAAAGAAGGCGCTGTTTTCTTTTTCTGCTCGAGAAAATGCAGGATGAACCTGATGAAACTGCACAGGAATCCCGCGAGAAAGAAATGGGCGCAGAAAGCGAAAAAAGCAGGGAAGTGATTCTCATGGAACAGACTCTTGTAATAATAAAGCCCGATGCAATGAACAGGGATTTGGCGGGAAGAGTGCTTTCAAGGTTCGAGGAAAAAGGCCTGAAAATTGTCGCAATGAAAATGGAGCTGCTTCAGCCTCCGAAGCTGAAAGAGCATTATGCGCATCTGAAGGAAAAGCCGTTTTACAATGAAATAATCAAATACATGTCGAGCATTCCAAGCATTCTGGTTGTCCTTGAAGGAAAGCAGGCAGTAGAGGTTGTAAGAAAAATGACGGGCCCCACACAGGGAAGAGACGCTCCCTCGGGAACAATCCGCGGGGATTTCAGCATGAGCAACCAGTCAAATCTTGTTCACGCTTCGGACAGCATTGAAACTGCAAAAAATGAAATTGAAAGGTTTTTCAAAAAAGAGGAAATTCATGAATATGTGAAAATGAATTTCGAATGGATTTATTCCTCGGAAGAAAAACTGAAAAAATAGGTGTGCAATTGAAGCTTAAAATAAAAAGGGTTGTTCCTGATGCAAAGCTGCCTGAATACGCGCATTCAACGGATGCGGGAATGGATTTGTTCAGCTGCGAAGACTGTAAAATAATGCCCGGAGAAATAAGGGCAGTAAGAACTGGAATTTCAATGGAAATTCCCGACGGGCATGCAGGATTGATATGGGACAAGAGCAGCCTGCCTGCACAGAACGGAATCCACAAAATGGCAGGAGTAATAGATTCAGGATACCGCGGAGAAATTCTCGTAGTGCTTGCAAACTTCGGAAAACAGGAGTTTGAAATAAAAAAGCACAGGAAAATAGCGCAGATGCTCATCCAGAAAATAGAAATAATGGAACTCGAGGAAACAGGCGAAGAGCTGGGCGCAACTGCAAGGGGAAACAAGGGCTTCGGTTCTACGGGAAAGTAAAAAATAAAAAAAAGTGTTTTTCATGATTGTAAGGCAGCCAATTGTAACAGTGCTCGGCCATGTAGACCACGGAAAAACAAAATTCCTTGACAACATAAGAGGGACGGCAATTGCGGAAAAAGAGGCGGGCGCAATAACACAGCACATCGGCGCAACAGAAGTCCCCGCGGAAATAATCGAAAAGGTTTCCGGAGATTTGATAAAAAAATTCGGGTTCCAGCTTGAAATTCCGGGACTGCTTTTCATTGATACGCCAGGACACGAGGCATTTACAAATCTGAGAAAACGCGGGGGAAGCATTGCAGACATAAGCGTGCTTGTCATAGACATTATGCAGGGAATGCAACCCCAGACTTTTGAGGCAATAGAAATCCTGAAAGGCTTCAAAGTGCCCTTCATTGTCGCAGCAAACAAGATTGATTTATTGCAGGGATATTTTTCAAAGGAAAAGGAATTTTCAAAAAACATTGGGCTGCAGACTGAAAAAACCCAGAAGCTTCTTGATGAAAAAATTTACGAGCTTCTCGGAAAGCTTTTTGAAAAAGGGCTTCAATCAGAAAGATTCGACAGGTGCACTGACTTCACAAAGCAGATTCCAATTGTGCCTACGAGCGCAAAAACAGGAGAGGGAATTCCGGAAGCGCTGATGCTTCTTACTGGATTAAGCCAGAGGTTTCTGAAAAAACAGTTAATGATTGATGAAAACGAAGCCGGAAAAGGGACAATCCTTGAAGTAAAGGAAGAAAGAGGGCTTGGAAAAACAATTGACATTATTTTATACACGGGAACTTTGAAAGTGAACGACAAAATTGTTTTCGGCGGAAGGCACAGCATTGTGGAAACAAAAATCCGCGCGCTGTTAAAGCCGCCCGTTCTCTCTGAAATAGGGCAGGCAAACGAAAAATTCGTTTCCGCAAAAGAGGTTCATGCCGCGTGCGGAGTAAAAATCGCGGCTCCCGAACTTTCCGATGCTCTTGCAGGCGCGCCTATAATGGCTGTAAAAACAGGCAATGAAAAAGACATTATTGCAAAGGAAATTTCCGAAGTGAAAATAGAAACAGGAACAGACGGGGCAATACTCAAGGCGGATACTCTCGGAGCGCTTGAAGCGCTTGTGTTATTGCTGAAAAAACAGAACCTTGTCCCGAAACTTGCAGACATAGGAGATGTTACGAGAAGCGACATAATGGAGGCGCTCGCAGTAAAGGAAAAAAAACCATTTGAAGCAGTTGTTTTCGCATTCAATGTGAACACTGAGCCCGCAGCGCTTGAAGAGGCAAAAAAAAGGGAAATTCCAGTCTTCAAAGGGAATGTTATTTACAAGGTAATAGAGGATTATTCGGAATGGCTGAAACAGCAGAAGGAAGCCGAGAGGAAAAAAGTCCTTGATTCGGTCGTATTGCCAGTAAGAATTATTTTCCTGAAACAGTTTGTTTTCAGGAACAGCGAACCCGCGATTTTCGGGGTGAAAATCCTTGAAGGAAGGCTCAGGTCAGGGGCCGAATTAATGAACAAAAAAGGAGAAACAATAGGAAGGCTTGATGCAATACAAGCGCAGAACGAATCAGTAAAAGAAGCAAAGAAAAACCAGGAAGTCTCTATTTCAGTGAAGGGAGCAGTAATAGGAAGAAATCTCAAGCCCGGAGAAGAGTTATTCTCGCACATTCCAAAAAGAAACTTTTCAGAATTCGCGCAGTTAAAGGATTTTTTATCGCAGGAAGAATTCGAACTCATTGACTTTATACAAAAAATTGAAAAACAAAAAGGGGAGATTGCATGAACATAGTTATTTCGGAACCAAAAAGCGGAAAAAGCGCAAACAAAAAAACAGAGGAAAGCGTTTTCCTGAACAGGAAAATAGGCGAGGAAGTAAGCCTCGACACAATCGGGCTGCCGGGATTCAAGGCAAAAATTACGGGCGGAAGCGACAAACAGGGATTTCCAATGAAGCCCTCAATGCAGGGAGCATCGAGAAAAAAAGTCCTGCTGAAAAAGGGAGTAGGATACAGGCCGAAAACAAAAGGCGCCATAAAAAGAAAAAGCGTGCGCGGAAACACCGTAAGCATTGAAACACAGCAGATAAACCTTGCAATAACACAGGCAGGGGAAATGCAGCTGTTCGAACAATTGATTCCAAAGGAAAAGGTCGAAGAAAAAAAGGAAACAGTAAAGGAACAAATGGTAAAGGAATCGCTTTCACACGTGGGAGACACTGAATTCGCAGAAGAGGCCAGAAAAATAAAGCAGAAAGCAAAGAGATAATTGGAAAGTGAAAAAAATTGGGCGCAAAAAAAAATCCTGAAAAAACCGCAAAGAACGCGGAAGAAAAAAACAGCCACGCCCATGCAAAAAGCCATGAAGAAAAAGAAATGCACGCGAAAGCACATGCGGAAGAAAAGCCCACAGCTGAACAGGCAGTAATAAACATCGGAATGGTTGGGCATGTAGACCATGGAAAAACCTCGCTGACGCAGGCACTCACGGGAAAATGGACCGAGACACACAGCGAAGAGCTCAAAAGGGGAATTTCAATAAGGCTTGGATATGCGGATACAACATTTTACAAATGTCCAAATTGCAGGGGAAGCGAGGCATATTCAAGCAAATCAATCTGTCCTAACTGCGGCTCCAAAACAGAAAAACTGCGCACAATAAGCATTGTGGATGCGCCGGGGCATGAAACTCTGCTCACTACAATGCTGAGCGGCGCTGCACTGATGCAGGGCGCAATTTTGGTAATTGCTGCAAACGAAAAATGCCCGCAGCCCCAGACAACGGAACATTTAATGGCTTTGAAAATATCCGGAATAAAAAATCTTGTGGTTGCGCAGAACAAAATAGATTTGGCAGACAAAAAACAGGCGCTTGAAAACTTTGTACAGATAAAGGAATTCCTGAAAGCAAACGGCTTTGAAAACATTCCAATAATTCCCGTTGCCGCACATTTAGGAACAAACCTGGATTTGTTAATAGAAGCAATAGAACAGCACATTCCAACCCCTAAATTCGACCTGGAAAAGCCCTTCAAATTGTTCTGCATAAGAAGCTTTGATGTAAACAAGCCTGGCACAAAAATTTCAGAGCTGAAAGGCGGGGTAATTGGCGGCTCGGTAATACAGGGAAAAATAAAAATCGGGGACAAAATAGAAATAGGGCCGGGATTTGAAGGAAAACCGCTGCAGACAACAATAAAAAGCCTGAGCTGCGCACAGGGTTCCCTGCAGGAAGCAAGGCCCGGAGGCCTGATTGGAATAGGCACAATGTTAGACCCAAGCTTAACCCAGAACGACAGAATGAAGGGGCAGATTGTTTCTCTCCCCGGGATAATGCCCATGCCCACAAAAAAGCTCTTTTTGAAAATAAATTTTTTGGAGCGCTTCGTGACAAGCATTGAAAAAAAACTTAAAACAAACGATGTGCTTGTGCTTACAATAGGCGCAATGACTTCCCTCGGAACAGTGCTCAAGGAAAAGGGCAATACTGCGGAAATAGATTTGAGAGTTCCCGCAACAATAGAAAAAGCCGAAAAAATCGCAGTAAGCAGGAAAGAGGCGGGAAGATGGCGCCTCATAGGATACGCTGTTGCGGAATAAAAAAACAGCTTTTTGAAGCGCTCGCCTTGCAAGGCTCGCTTTCAAAAACCTGGGAAAAAATAAAAAAAAAGTGTTTTAATGGAGCAAAAAAAAACAATTGCATTCGACACAAACATGATTCTTGCCGCAGCGCAGTTCAAAACAGATGTTTTCGCGCAGGCAAGGGAAATTTTCGGAAAAAAAATTGTTTTTGCAGTCCCAGAAAAAGTTTTTGAGGAACTTGAAAATTTGGGCAAAAAAAATTCAAAAATGAAAAAAACAGTTTCACTCGCACTTGAAATAATGAAAAAAAACAAAATAAAAAAAATAAAATCACAGGGAGAAAACACTGATGCGAGCCTTGAAAAGCTTGCTGCACAAGGCATAATAATAGCAACGAACGACAAAATCCTTAGAAAAAAAATAAAAGCGTTTGGCAGCCATATTTACCTGAAACAAAACAGGATAATTGCAGTGGAATAGGAAAAGCGCGGAAAAAATAAAAAATAAATTAAAAATTTTTAAAAACAATTATGAAAAAAATTCTGTGGGTGAGTCAATGTATTATTTGGTGAAAATAAAGGAAAAAGTGCGGGTTCCGCCTAAGGAATTCTCGGAAAAACTGGACAAAACAATCCTGCAGATAGTGCAGCAGGAATACGAAGGCCTTATCGATGAAGACATAGGGCTTATAGTGGCAGTAATTGAAATAGACAATGTGGGGCAGGGAAAAGTAATTCCGGGCGATGGCGCTGCATACTTTGAAACAGAGCTCGAAATGCTTGTATTCAAGCCTCTCATGCAGGAAGTCGTTGAAGGATTTGTATCAGAGATAACTGAATTCGGGGCATTTGTAAGATTCTGCCCGATTGATGGTTTGGTGCATGTAAGCCAGATACTTGACGATTACATAAATTACGATGCCAAAATGCCGGGCTTTGTGGCAAAAAAAACAAAGGCAAAGCTCGGGATAAACGACAATGTGCTTGCGCGCATAGTCACTGTTTCGCTTAAGGGAAATGTCCAGAACTCAAAAATAGGCCTGACAATGAGGCAGCCGTTCCTGGGAAAGGAAGAATGGCAGAGAATAAGCGAAAAAGCCGCAAAGGAAAAGCCGATGCAGAAAAAAGAAAAATCAAAAATGGAAAAATTTTCAAAAGAGAAACGGGAATAAAAACTGAAAAAGAGTGATGAAAAAATGGCAAAGGAAAAAGCCTGCAGGAACTGCAAGCTTGTTGTGGAAGACTCGAAGGAATGCCCGCTGTGCAAGGGAACAGCATTCACAACATTCTGGCAGGGATATGTAATGATAATAGACCCTGAAAAAAGCGAAATTGCAAAGCACAAGGGCATAACAGCGCCGGGAAAATACGCTCTGCGCCTGAGCAGATAAGTTTTCGAAGCGCCAACAAATTCGCTTTCGCGGCAAAAAACAGAAAATAAAATATTTGCGGAATGAAAAACAAGGTGAAAAAATGGATGTCAAAATAACCCACAAAACAAAAAACCACAGCTTACAGAGGGAAGAAATTACTTTCACGGCAAAGGCGGAAAAAGCCACTCCTAAAAGAGTCGAACTAAGGGAAAAAATAGCTGCACTTCACGGGGCAAAACCTGAGGCAGTGATAATAGGAAAAATAGAGACAAGATTCGGCGCGCACGAAATTTCAGGGACAGCGATCATATACGAAAACCCGGAATTAGTGCAGAAAACAGAATTGCTGCATCTCATTGAAAAAAGCGCGGGCATAAAAAGAGTAAAAAAGGAAAAAACAAAGGAAGCCCCGAAAAAAGAGGCAAAAAAATAAGCGAGTGATTTTTTATGGCTGAAGAAAAAGAAAAAAAACCAAAGGCAAAAGAAGCGGGAAAAAAGAAAAAAAGCAAGTCAATGCTTTTCGAAATAACAGGCGACAGTGTAAAGCGCAAAAACCGCGCCTGCCCCAAATGCGGGCAGGGAATTTTCATGGCGGGGCACAAGAACAGGTTTGCATGCGGAAAATGCGGCTACACTGAGTGGAGAAAATGAGCTCGCTTTTATTCAATTTCCTTTTCGATTTTTTTTTGTTCTGCTTCCCAGTCCTTTTCATTGCAAGGAACAAAAAAAAATTCGAACTGAAAAAAATCCTCGCGGAATTGGGGATAAAAAACCCCGCGCCCGGATTTTTTTTCAAAAAAACAACAATCCTGTTTCTCCAGCTGTTCGCTGTTTCAATTGCCCTGTCAATAGCCTTTTTTGCAATAGGCTTCAATGACACGCAGAGCGTTTTCGAGGCAATAAGCGCAATAAAAATGCAGAACATTTTCCTGCTGTTCTACCTTCTTTTTGTAAGGGTTGCGGGCGAAGAAGTTTTCTTCCGTGGATTTTTAACAGCAAAAATAGGCATTATACCCAGCTCCGCACTGTTCGGGCTGGCGCATGTTTTTTACGGCTCAATAGCGGAAGTGATTGGCGCGTTTTTTTTAGGGCTTATACTTTCAAGGGCATTCGTGAAAAACAAAAATCTTATGCCGAACATATTCGCGCATATATTTTACAATTTTTTCGTGCTTATACTTGCTTTCTCATTTGGGGCGTGAAAAAAATGGAAACAATTATAATCAAGCTGGGGAAAAAAAACTCTGCACAGGCGCTCAGGGAAGCTGTTCAGGTTCTTGAAAAAGGCGGAATAATAATTTTTCCCACTGAAACAAGCTACGGGGTTGGAGCTAATGCGCTGAATCAAAATGCGGTTGAAAAGGTGCATGAGGCAAAAAAACAGCCGCACGGCAAGCCGATAAGCGTTGTTGTTGCAGATTTGAAGCAGGCTGAACAAATTGCGGACATCAATGAAGAAGCAAAGGCGCTTGCAAAAAGATTTTTTCCCGGCCCATTGACAATTATTGCACCCGAGAAAAATGTCCCGAAAAACCTCACGCAGAACGGCATTGCATTCAGGGTTTCAAGCAACAAATTTGCAGGGGAATTATGCAGGGTTTTTGGAAAGCCTATTACTGCAACAAGCGCAAACATTCATGGGCAGGAACCTATTTTTTCTGGAAAGACAGCAATTGAAAAGTTTTCCGGAACAGCAGACCTTATTATTGACGCGGGAAAGCTTCCGCAAAAAAAAGCAAGCACTATTTACTGCACAATAAACCACAAAATCCTGCGCGAGGGAAAAATAACAAAAAAGCAGATTGAAAAAGCATTGGAGAAAGTGAAAAAATGATCTGCCTTGGCTTGGAGTCGACGGCCCATACCTTTGGAATTGGAATAATCGATTCAGACTGCAATATTCTTGCGAACGAGAAAAAAAGCTTTGTTTCGGATTCAGGGGGAATTCATCCGAGAGAGGCAGCGGATTTACACTATAAAAACGCCCGCCAGGTGCTTGAAAACGCGCTCCAGAAGGCAAAATTGTCGCTAAAAGACATTGATTTGATTAGTTTTTCACAGGGGCCTGGGCTTGGGCCCTGCCTTGCAGTGGGAGCAGTAGCGGCAAGGGCTCTCGCACTTGGAAACAAAAAGCCTTTGCTGGGGGTAAACCATTGCGTTGCGCATGTTGAAATCGCAAAAAAAATTACAAATGCAAAAAACGCGATCTTTCTTTATGCTTCAGGCGCGAATACGCAGATAATAGGCTATGAAAGCGGGAAATACCGGGTTTATGGGGAAACGCTTGACATTGGAATTGGAAACCTGCTTGATGCATTCGGCAGAAGCATCGGGCTTGGATTTCCCGCAGGACCGAAAATCGATGAAATGTATTTCCAGGCAAAAAACTATATCGAACTTCCTTATTCTGTAAAGGGAATGGACCTGGTTTTTTCAGGACTGCAGACTGCCGCACAGAGGCTTGTGGAAAAAGCAGACAAAACAGATTTGGCTTACAGCCTGATGCACACTGCTTTTGCAGAGCTTGCAGAAGTTTCTGAACGGGCATTGGCGCACACTGAAAAAAAAGAATTGGTTTTAACTGGCGGAGTTGCGGCAAGCAAGGCTCTCAGAAAAATGCTTTCAGAAATGTGCAATGCGCGCGGAGCGCAGCTTCTGGTGCCGCCTTTTGAAACATGCACTGACAGCGGATTATTGCCGGCTTGGCTGGGCATCGTAGAATATACAAGCGGGATAAGAATGATAATTGAAGAAACCGGCATACGACCC
>DATDTD010000076.1:0-2816 GCA_035290965.1 archaeon
TGAATCAGGAAGAGGTTCTGCGCAAAGGGCTCGTGGATATTCTTGCGGAAGATTCCAAAGGAAGGCTTGTTGTAATTGAACTTAAAAGGCGGCAGGCAGATTTCAATGCGGTACAGCAATTGAAGCGCTATATGGACCAGGTAAAAAACATGAAGGGAAAGGAAACAAGGGGGATTCTTGTCGCGCCGGAAATAAGGAAAAACGCGCACGAGCTGCTTGAAAAATATGGATTGGAATTTTTCCATCTCGATTTTGAAATAGGAAACCCAAAGGCAAAAATAAAGGGGCTGAAGAAAAAACAGCAGACGCTTGACAGGTTTTTCTGAAAAATATGTTTTTAAAATGATGCGTGAAACATATTTCACATATGGCTGTGGAAAGCAATTACCATGTTTTTTTCGGGCTTTTCGGAAACAGGCTGAAGGTCGGCATTATCTCTGCTTTGAGGCGCGAGCACATGGGTGTAAACGAGCTTTCAAAAAAGCTCGGGGAAGAGAGAAGCAAAATTTCACATGCCCTGCTTGTGCTTAACAAATGCCACATTGTCGAAGCCGAGCAAAAGGGGAAAAACAGGGTTTATTCCCTGAACAAGGACACTGCCGAGCCCCTGATGGCGCTCGCAGACAGGCACGCTTCAAAATACTGCAGGCACTGCTGGGCGAAAAACAACGGAGGTTGATTTGTTTGGGAAAAAAAGAGAACAAATGCTTCAAATGCAATGCCACCAGCAAAGAAAGCGTTTTGCTTAAGGCTGAACTGGAAGGCGCGGATATTTTTGTCTGCGCGCAGTGCCTTCCAATGATTATTCACGGCGGGTAAAATGCCTGAAAAAGTTAGCAAAGAATTGATTTAAGGAGCGTGAAAAAATGATTTGTACTGAAAAAACAGAAGTATACAGCAGAGTGGTTGGCTACCTGAGGCCGGTTCAAAGCTGGAACCTTGGAAAACAGGAAGAATTCAGGGACAGAAAAACCTATAACGAAAAAAAAGCGCTTGCCGGTGTTTAATTGCATTGCAACAATAGTTTTTGAGTTTTACAGGAATCAAAAACTCTGGAGATTAAAGCCCATGCAATAATTTGAATTCTCTTAACAGAATGAATTGCGGGTGTGCGGATGGCAGAAACAGCAAAGATTGAGTATGACGAAGATGCGTGCATAGGCTGCCTTGCATGCACTACTGTTTCAAGCAACTGGGTTAAGCACAATGCCAAGGCAAAGCCTTTGAAGACAAAAATCCGCGATAAAGAAATAAAAGAAAACAAAGAGGCTGAAAGCATCTGCCCAGTGCAGGCAATAAAAGTCATTGAATAAGAACAATGCGAGAGGGGTTAGATGAACGAATTTGCAAGCTTTTTGATAACATTCAGGGAAACGCTTGAAATGGCTCTCATTGTCGGAATAATTCTGGCTTATCTGGTGAAAATAAACAAGCCCGAATACCACAAGACTGTTTATGTCGGCGTTGGAGCAGGAATCATTGCGAGCGTCATAACTGCAATTGCATTCAATTCAATTGCAGGCGGTTTTACGGGCGCTGCAGAACAATTTTTTGAAGCAGTAACCATGCTTTTCGGCGCCTTTTTAATAACAGTCATGATTGTCTGGCTGATGCGCTGGAGAAATGTTGCAAATAATCTGCGGCAGAAAGTAAAGGAAGAGGTTTCCCGCGAGCACAGGATTGGATTATTTTTGCTTGTTTTTTTTTCAATTTTCAGGGAAGGCGTTGAAACAGTTATTTTTCTCGGAACTGCAGGTTTCACAGCCGGCGGTTATTCGCTGATCGGCTCTATCGGGGGCATTGCGCTTGCAGTGTTTCTGGGCTTTTTGCTTTTTGTTGAAATGGTTAAAATAGATTTAAGGAAGGTATTCCTCGCAACAAGCATATTGCTTGTATTTTTTGCAGCCGGACTGGTTGCGCATTCAGTGCATGAATTCCAGGAGGCAAAGGCGCTTGCAATCGGTACTGAAGAAGCCTGGAACATAAACCCGCCAATGAATCCCGACGGCACATATCCTTTGCTGCATGAGGACGGCACAATAGGAAGCATTGCCAAGGGCCTGTTCGGGTACAACGGAAATCCTTCCCTGCTTGAAGTGCTGAGCTATGCCGCATATCTCGGGATAATCTGTGCAATTGTTACTTTTAACATCAAAATCAAGCCGAAAAGCAGCAAAATTCCTGCTGAAAACAGGATTGGCAAATAAAAAACAAAAAATTTGGTGTGTGACTATTTTGGCGGAAAAGAAAATAAACGAAAAAATGACTGTGCGCGAGGTCTGCACAAAATGGCCGCAGGCAAAAAACGTTTTCCAGAAGCACGGCCTGATGGAATGCGGCGGGCCGCAAGGGCCTGTAGAGCCGATAGATTTTTTTGCGCGGGCCCACAAAGTAAATCTTGAGAAACTGCTGGGCGAACTGAATGATTCTGCCAAAAGCACGGCTTCTTTTAAGGAAACTGCTGCCGGAGCAAGGCAGTTCGGCTATGAAAAATTTTTGAAGGCAGCAATTCTTGTAATTCTCTCTGTAGGGTGCGCTCTCGGGGCTTTTATGATTTTCGGAATTGGAAGCAGCAAGAGTTTTGAACTCGGCTGGGAAAACATTGTGCAAATGCACGGGCATGCGCAGATTTTTGGATGGATTGGATTGTTCATAATGGGCATTGCCTATTTTGTAATGCCAAAATTCAAAAACACTGGCTTGTTCAGGCACGGGCTGGCTGAAGCAAGCTTTTGGATGATGCTTATCGGGCTCATATTAAGGAGCATTGCACAGCCGAATGCAGTTAATTTTTTGAATTCTGCCCTGCTTGTTTC
>DATDTD010000077.1:0-10045 GCA_035290965.1 archaeon
TGGAGGTGAAAAAAGATGAGTGAAGGAAATAACGCACAGGCAGTCGGAATAAGGCTGGACAGCAAAATGCGCGGCAAAATCGAAACAGTAAGCAAAGAGGAACACCTTGACAGGTCAATGGCAATAAGGCTGCTTCTGGAAGAAGGATACGACAATTACGCAAAAAGAAAAGCCGCAGAGGAATACAAATCCGGCAGAATAACAATAAGCAAAGCAGCGGAAAAAGCAGGCTTTACGCTCTGGGAAATGGAACAATTTTTGATAAGCAAGGGATACAAATCACAGTATTCCATAGAAGATTTGGAAGAAGAGCTTCAGGCAATAGCAAAACAAAAAAAATAAAAAAAATTAAAGGTGACCACAAAAAAATAAAGCGTAGCCACCCAAATGCGGAAAAGAAATTATCTGACTTTCAGCCTAACAGGCTTTCTTGCTTCCCTTGAAACATGCTTTTTCGGAAGGTCGATGTGAAGAATTCCGTTGGAAAAATCCGCCTTGGCCTTTTCAGGAACAACAGGGCTCGGCAATGGCAATTGCCTTGAAAAGCTTGAATAGGAGCGCTCGTGGAAAAAATAACCCGAATCCTTTTTTTCCTCTTTCTTTTCATGTTTTATTTCAGCCCTTATTGCAAGCCTGTCATCCAGAATGTTCAAATCAATGTCTTTTTTTTCAATGCCGGGAAGCTCTGCTGTTACGCGCAGAAACTTTCCTTTGTCGACAATGTCTACAAGCGGAGAGCGTATGCCTGAACTTACAGGCATTCTCATTGGCTCAAAAAAATCTTCCATAAGGCTGTCAATGCCCTTCTTCTTTTTAAAAGGGTCAAACAAATCAAGCTCATTCACCATAAAAAAAACCTCCAAAAGCAATTGTCCAAATAATTTGGGCAAAAAATATTTTTAAACCTTGCCCTTGCAAACTCAGAAGAGCATTGTGCCATAGCCTATTATGAAGGCAAGCAGAACAAGCAGCGCAATGTTTATCCAGGGCTTCTGCCTTGAAACAAAGGAAATTATTTTGTACAGCATGACAATCTGGTACAGGAGAAGGATAATTACAACAATAAGGAAAACAGTCAGCAATGCAATATTAATGTCCTGCGGTGCAGTGCTCTGCAGGAAAATAATGCTTGCAGCAAATTCCTCAATGCTCCCCGCTCTTGAAAAATTCTGGAATGTGTTGAAAAGGCTCGGCGCAAGAAGCAAGGGAGCAAGAAGGGAAATGAGAGAGGCAGCAACTGCAATTACATAAAGCAGGCTTAACGAGGAAACAACTCCGGAAAGCCTTCCGCGGATTTCCCTGCTGTTAAACGCAATCCCGATTCCAAAAACAAGGGCAGCAAGCACAAAAAACAGAACATATCTTTTTGCAATCTGCTCAAGGGCAAAAGCAGTCCAGTCCACAAGAGCGCCTGTCAGAAGATAAAACAGTGCAGTAATAATCACTGGCAGAATAACAAGGAGAAGCGCAAACAGGACATTGGGCTTTTCAAAGGCGCTTTCAATTGCATGGTGCAGGGAAAGAATATTCAGGTTCAAACATAATCACTGTTCCATATAAGGGATTTCAACTATTTAAATTTTTTCAATTGCCATGCATGCGGCAAAATCATGCCCTTCTTCTTTTAGGCTTTGGCTTCGGCCTTGAAGGCATTCTCTGCATCTTAGGCAGTTTTATACTTCCGTTCTCAATGCCCCTTCTGACAAGTGTTTCAATTGCTTCTATTCCAAAGGTGCTGCTTGAATGCGAAACCGTGAACGCGACTGCAATTGCTATTTTGCGCGGAGAAGCGGCAGGATTGGCTTTCAATAATTTCGAAGCCAATGCAAAAACTTCTCTTTCAAATTCCTCTCTTTTAATTTTAGGATCCTGGCCTCCGTGCCCAGTGGAATTTGAGCCGTTCTGCGGGCTTGAGCCCTTGAAGTTTCTTACGCGAGAAAGGCTTTTAGCAAGCCTCTTTCCGCTGTCTTCTACTCCCGACATTTTTTTCACCTCGTAACCTCAAAGCCCGAGACTTTTTCAAGCAGTTGCTTAGGCTTTCCCTTTTCAAAATGCTTTCTGACAGGGACAAGCATTTCATTAATGTAAAAGGAAACTGATTTTTTCAAATCCATTGGATGCAGAGAACCGCTCTGGAATGCATCGGCAAGCTCTGAAAAAGAATTCAGTTCCAAAGAACCGCCGAATTTTTCAGGGCGCTCGATTTTTATTTTTTTGAATTTTTCAAAAACCAAAAATTTTGCATATTCAATAATCGGGTTTTCTTCAAGCTGTTTTTCAGGGCAGTAGGCCTTCATAATCTTTCTTTCAACCTCTTCCTTAGAATCAGTCATGAAAACCGCAGAATCAGGGATTGATTTGGACATTTTCATTTCAATCGCTCTTTCAACTCCCACAGCGCCGGATTTTATTTGTGAAAGCCCTAAAAGCATGTGGTGGCTTACAATAACAGGCTTCCAATAGCCCAGAGATTCTCCGATTTCTCGCGCAAGCATATTGACTTTTCTCTGGTCCATTCCAAGCTGTGCAATATCAACTCCCAGATGGAAAATATCTGCGGCCTGCATGCAGGGATAAAAAACCTGCGAAGCGCTCAAAGAATCAGATTCCTGCCGCCCCATTATCTGGGAACAGCGCAGAACTCTTTTAACAGTGCTCTTGGTTGCAATGCGCAGAACTGTTTTCCAGTAATCTGAATCCTTTACAAGATTGCTTGCCCAGACAAACTCAACGTTCTTCAAATCCATTTCAGTTGCTTTCCATGTTTCAATCAGGTATTCTCCGCATGTGCGGATTTTTTCCAAGTCCCCGGAAAACTTGTGGTTTGCCATTGCATGCCAGTCTGCAACAAGCATCTTGAATTTGCAGCCTGCGGCAGTCATCTTGTTGATGTTAATTGCGCGCAGCAATCCCTGCCCGATATGGATTTTTCCGCTGGGTTCAAAGCCGTCATAGGCAATCGGATGGGCTTTTTTTTCAAACAAGGCGCGAAGCTCTTCCTCTGTTATAATTTCTTCTCCGACTTCCCTTGCCAGCCCGATTTTTTGTTCTGTATCCATTTCAAAAACCAAATCAAATAAGTTATTAATAGAGGTAAAGCAGTTATATTAATTTATTTGGTGCGGGAAAATCATCCATGAAAAAAGTAATGGCTTTCGGGACATTCGACATTGTGCATGAGGGGCATGTTTACTATTTGAAAGAGGCAAAAAAGCTCGGCGATTACCTGATTGTTGTTGTTTCAAGGGATTCAAACGCTTTGAAAATAAAGGGAAAAAAGCCCTTGCACAATGAAAAAGAAAGGCTTGAAGCAGTAAAAAAACTGGATTTTGTGAATGAGGCAGTGCTTGGAGACAGGGAAATGCGCGGCTGGGAAATAATCCGAAAGCACAAGCCTCTGGCAATTGCTTTGGGATATGACCAGTGGACAAGCGAAATGTCGCTCGCGGAAGAGCTCGGAAAGCTCGGGTATAACCCCCAGATAGTGAGGATAAAGCCCTTCCAGCCGGAAAAATACAAGACAAGCAAAATCCTGAAAAGAGGATAGATACTCAAAAAAGTTAAGCCAAACGTTTTTAAGTAATCCGCTCCCTCGTTCTGTAATGCACAAGTACAAGATTCTCATTGGGGCGGCAGTTTTGGCCGCAGTGAGCATTCTACTTCAGGTTTACAAAATAGCATATCCAGTGGGAGTAATTGACATTGACTTGGTGGGAGCGCCCTGGATTGTTTCAACATTTTTGTTCGGGTTAACGGGAGGATTGCTGACTAGCTTTGTTTCCGCAATTGGAATAATGATTTACGCCCCTACAGGATGGATTGGCGCGCTGTTCAAGCTGATTGCAACTCTCACAGTAGTAATAATAGTGGGCGCAATAGGCGCAAAATTCGGATTTAGAAAAAAGCCAATGATAATTGCCTTCATTGCAGCGCTGATTGCAAGGCCTGTCCTGCTTACTATTTTCAATTATTATTTTGGAATACCGCTCTTCTATGGAATTCCGACTGAAACAGCGATACAGCAGTTTCCAATATGGGTTTTGTTTGTGCCGAATGCAATTCTTGCAATAACTGATTTCTGGATTGCATATTTCCTTGTTTTCTCGACAAGGCTAAAGGCGCGGTTGAATGATTGAACTCGAAAAATTCTCGCTTTCCTTCAAGCAAAAAAAAGTCCTAAAAGAAATAAGCATGCGCATTGAAAAGGGAGAACATGCGGCAATAATCGGGAACAACGCAAGCGGAAAAACAAGCCTCGCACTTTTCATTGCAAAGGTTATTCCGGAATTCATTAAGGCGGAAACATCTGGAAAATGGAAAATTCCGGAAAAGGTTTCTTTGGTAATGCAGAATCCATCAAACCAGTTTTTTGCAATGACTGTAAAGGAAGAGCTGGGGGAAAAGGGAATTGCGATTGCAAAAAAACTCGGAGCCGGGCACCTGCTCGAAAAAAACGTTTTCGAGCTCAGCGAAGGAGAAAAGCAGAAAATAAACCTGATTGCAAATTTATCTTTGAAGCATGATGTCCTGCTGCTTGACGAGCCGCTTGAACTTTTAGATCCTTTTGAAGCAAAAAGATTCAGAAACATAATTGAAAAAACACAGGGAGAAACAATTGTCTGGCTTGAAAAAGAAAACAGCTTTTTCTCCAGAGGAGAAAAACCTGGGAAAAAGAGCCTTTTGCTGGCGCAAAAGAATTCACCCTTTGTTAGGATGAAAAAAATCTTTCTGGGAAAACAGGAAAAGGTTTTTTTCCCGAAAAAGAAAAAAAGCGCTCTTGGAAAAACTATTCTGGAAGCTGATTTTCAGATTGAGAAAAACTCTTTCAGGCTAAGAGTGGATTTTTCACTGCGCGAGGGTGAAAAGATTGCTGTTATAGGAAAAAATGGCAGCGGAAAAACAAGTTTTTTGAAGGCAATTGCCGGGCTGGAAAAAATTTCAGGAAAAATCTCTGCGCTTAAAAAAACAAGCTTTGTTCCCCAGAACCCTTCGCACCTGTTTTTCGAGGAAACAGTCGAGGAAGAACTTGTCGATAAAGGAAACGCGCATAAGCTTGGAATAGAAGCGCTGCTGAAATCAGCACCCGACAAATTAAGCAGGGGACAGCAGAAACTAGTAAGCATTGCAACTGCAGAGGAAAAAACAATTGTTTTGCTGGACGAGCCCACAACCTGGCTTGATGCAGGGAACAAAAAAAAGGTTTATGAATTTGTGAACAAGAGCAGAGAGGCAATGGTTATTGCAACACATGATAAAAAAATGCTTGATTACTGCGACAAGGTTTTTTGGATTGAAAAGGAGGCTTTGATGAAATGTTCCAGTACTACAATAAATCGTTTTTTTCTGGCGCTTCAGAATCACTGAAAATTCTTTTCCTGCTGGTTTTTTTCATAGCGGCTTTTACAGCAAACAGCTTTGCTTTTCAGGGAATTCTTTTCATTGTAATTTTTGCACTGCTTGTTGTCGCAGGCTTTAAGGATTTCAGAAAATTGTTTTTAGGATTAGTGCCGTTTCTTCTGCTTGCTGATTTCGGATTCTGGTTTTTTCTGCAGGGAACACAGATAAATGTCGCAAACCTAGTGGTTGTTTCAAACCTGCGGATTTTCAATCTGGTAATGGCAGCGGTTTTCTTTTCATTTTCAACGGATGCTTTTGCGCTTGTAAAGCTAATGAAAAAAATGCATTTTCCCGAAGTTATTTTCCTCCCCTTGTTTGTATTGTTCAGGTTTCTTCCCGAAATAGAAAAAGACTTCGGGGAAATAAGGGATATTCAGAAAATGCGCGGAATAGGCATTAAAAAACCGGTTCTGTTCCTGCGCTCTCTTCTCACTCCATTGTTTTTGACAGTGCTTGAAAAGGCAGATGAGCTTGCGATTGCATACTATTTGAGAAAAAAGGCTGGAAGGGAACTGTAAGAAAGATTCAAATTTTTTTTACTGTGAGAAGGCAGCAGGTTTGATTGCTATCAACAAGGCAGGGGCAGTTTCCCCAGTTTACACCATCAATATTGAGGCTTGAGTGAACCTCAGCAAGATAGTTTTGGATTCCCTTGGCTAAAATAACATTAGAACTGTCGCAAACAGCTTCCAGCCTAGCCTGCAATGCAGTCGAACCCTGATACCTGACTGAAGACAATGTGCCGCTTGTTACCCAGTTAGCATCGCTTGCAAAGTCTCCTGCAGAAAGGCATATCTGGCCGTCTGCAACGACTCCGTTGCTGCCATCTGCAACACTCGTTGCAGTTAAGGAATCCAGGGGATTGAAAGTGACATTTCTGCTTGTTAAAGGAAGTGCCTTGTGGGCTGCAGTGGCTTTTATTATTGTCTTGGCTTCGTCTGTTGCAAGTACCGGGCGAAATAACTGCCAATCAGAAAACATAAGAGTGGCAAAAATAAAATAGCCCACAATAATAGCCAGCAAAGCAATCAAAACAATTGTAAGAGAACTCGGTTTTTTCATATTTTTATTAGGGTTTGGTGCAATAAAAACCTTCCTTTTTGGCTATGGCTTGAAGTCAGGGAAGCTGTAAAAATAATGAGAAAAAGTTTTAAGGCAAAATTGTTCTTTTGCGCTATTTCAGGGGCAAAAGAACTTTCTTGCTTTAAGTGAAAGCTTTTGCGAAGCAAAAGCCTCTTTTCCCAAGGCTTTTCTCTTTAGAGAAAAGGCTTAGCGGTAATTCTTGAGGTATGCGAAGTTGAAGCCGAAGCCGTTCCAATAGAATTCCTTGTCGTGCGAAGCAGTATAATACACAGGAGTGTAGTATGTTGCGTACGAAGGCTGCCAGCTTGAATAATAGCTGTACGAAGAATACGGAGTGTAATTATTGTAGTATGAATAGCCTCCATAAGGGCTTGTTGCATACCCTGTTGAATAAACATTGTAATAGCTGTTAGGGTATTCTAAAGCGCCATAGCTTCCGCCGTAAGGATAATACGCGAATGCTGAGCCTGCCAAAAAGAGCATTGCTACTGCCAGAAAAATTGCTTTGAAGTTCATTGAAAAATCACTCTCTTTTGAAATGCTAGAAAGTATGTCTCTTACATAAATATGTACCTAAGAAGTATATAAACATAACGGATTAACGGAATTCAGTTAAAAAATGGGTTTTTAGCCTGTTTTAAGGCATTAACAGGCAGGCATAAATAAGTTTTTGGTATCTGTTATTTTAAGGCGAGAAAATGGAAGCATTCAGAAAAATCAAAACAGCGGGCGTTAAAGGGACTTTTTTAGATGATCAGGAAAACCCTGTTTTTGAAGAGGCGGATGTTTGCGTTCTTGGAGTTGCTTTTGACGCGACTGCTTCCTACAAAAAAGGCGCTTTTTTCGGCCCCTCTGCCATAATGGATGCCTCGCATGAGATAGAGCATGAAATTCCTGTTTTCGGGGTTTCCCTTGCAGAAAAAGTAAAAATCCACTGGTTAGGGCTTCTGGAGTATGAAGAGGAAAAACAGGAGAAAAAGGATTTTGAGAAAAGAGATGCCCTGGCAGGACAGATGGTTTCCGATGTAGAGGAAATCGCATCAAAGGCATTTGAAAAGCACAAGTTTTTAGTCACTTTAGGGGGAGAGCATTCTGTTTCAAACGGGATTTTCAATGCAATTGCAAAAAAATTCAATGCAAAAAAGGTTACAATTGTGCATATCGACGCGCACCTGGATTTGCGGGATTCCTTTGAGGGAATGAAATACAGCCACGGCTCTGTAATGAAAAACGCGCTTGATGCAGGCTTCAGGATAATTTCCCTTGGAATAAGAGACCAGGTCAGCTTTGAGGAAATTGAAACAATTAAAGAGAAAGGAATTGCAGGAAGGATTTTTCCCTGCCCTGTAATGCCAAGTGCTTTTTACACAAAAAAAGGCGTGTTTGAAAAAAACCAGTTTTTATGGAAAGGAATCATAAGCGCCAAGATTGCAAAAAAGATTTTTTCAATGATAAAAACCCCTTTTGTATATCTCACAATTGATGTTGATGGCTTTGACCCAATGTTTTTTCCCGGAACAGGGACTCCGCTTCCCTTCGGGCTGGATTTTGCATCTGGACAGGAATTCCTTTTTTCATTAATGCAGTTCTGCAAAAAAAGCAAAAAACAGCTGCTGGGGTTTGACGTGCAGGAAACTGCTCCGCAATTGCAAAAGAATGCGGAGAAATATTCCCATGAAGATGCTGTTTCAACCCAGACAGAAATGAATGCTGCAATATTAATTTACAATCTGATTGCATGGAATTTTCTGGAAAGATTTTCTGGAAAAAATAAGAAAAGGCAATAATCCTGTTTTTGAGCCTTGCTTTTGGGTTTGGAGAAATTAGGAGGAAGGCATCCCCAAAAGGACACCTTCGCTGCTAAGAGAGTTGGTTCGAACTTAGACCAAGAATTTGGGATAGGCTCACCAGACTAAGTTCTCGCATAGATACTCGAAAAAGTATCTATAGTATATTATTGCGACACAGGAGGTATATAAATATAACTGCGCCTTCTTTGCAGCAAAGACAGGCGCAAAAATCCAGGCCAAAAACAGACATTTTTTGCTTCTGCCCTTTGGCTTTTTTTCAATGCAAACAAGGAAACAATAAGGATTAAAAAAAACAAAAACAATCATATAATTGAAAAACAGGTTTTTTTATGGATGCTTTGCAGGAAACAGTCAAAAAAATCAAGGCTTTGAAAATACAGGGCGCCACAAATGTCAGAAAGGCTGTTTTAGAGGCACTGAAAAAATCCATTCAGGAAAGCAGGGCAAAAACACTGATTGCTTTTCGGAGAGAGCTTGAAAAAAACTGCGCTTTGCTGCTCGGAGCCCGCCCTACAGAGCCTGAAGCCCGCACTCCCATAAGGATTGTTTTGAAAGCCGCTTCTTTACACACGCAGAGCCTGGGAGATGCGAAAGAGGCCGCGCTCAGGGCTGCCGAGGAATATGAAAAAAACCGTGAGATTGCAATGAAAACAATTGCGGAGTATGGGGCAAATTTAATTCCAGAAAACGCAGTTGTTTTCACGCACTGCCATTCTCACACTGTGGAAGAGATTCTGAAAAAGGCAAAAAGAAAAATCGATTATGTGATTGCAACAGAAACCCGGCCATTGTTTCAGGGAAGGATTACTGCGGAAAATCTTGCAGAGGTGGGAATAAAGGTTACAATGATTGTTGATTCCGCTGCCTCAAGATTTATGCACAAGGCAGATCTGCTTCTCACAGGGTGTGATGCTGTTTTGAGCGATGGAAGCGTAATAAACAAAATCGGCACTTACCAGATTTCTCTTGTTGCGGGAAAAGAGGATGCCCCGCATTTTGTAGCGTGTTCCTCGCATCATTTTGAACCATTGAGCTATTACGGGATTCCGGAAGAAATAGAGGAAAGGCCTGCAAAAGAAATCTGGGAAAAAAAATTGAAAAACCTGCAGATTAGAAACCCTGCCTTTGATGTTACTCCCGCGCATTTTGTGGAAAGCATAATAACTGAAAAGGGAGTTCTTTCCCCTGCCGCGTTTTCAATGGTAATGTATGAGGAACTCGGTTTGGAACACAGGAAAAAGGAATTTTTAAGCCTGCTGAAATTGTGGAAGCCGAAGGTGCAATAACTGTTTTTTTGGAATGTTGTTGTTTGCATCCTGCTTCTGTTTGCTTTTCAAAACAAGAAAATTAATATACCTCATTGCAGTTATATTTGCACATAAAAAAAAAGTTTTGCCTTTTGATGCTGCCTTTGCTGCGCAGTATTGCAAATATTCAAAATAACGGGGTGCCTTGATGCAGGATTTCGGTTTAGTTACGCTTATTGAAAGCTCTCTTCAAAGCATTCTGTCGAGCTTTTCCCTGCTTCTGCCGCAGATAATTGTGCTGGCAATAATTGCAGTAATTATTTTTGTGTCTTACCAGATTATGACTGCAATAGTGCGGCACAGCCTGAAAAGAGTATTGAAGCCAAAAGGAGACATTGAGGCAATAATAAGGTTCTGGAAATATGTTTTCCTTTTCTTCGCAGCGCTTATCCTGATTCTTGGCTTCAGCGGGAATCTTGCTGCAGCGGGATTAAGCCTTGGCTTGTT
>DATDTD010000078.1:0-15077 GCA_035290965.1 archaeon
AATTTTTTTTATTTTTTTTGTTTTGCTATTGCCTGAAGCTCTTCTTCCAAATCTTCTGTGGAATACTGTGATTTGTATCCTTTGCTTATCAAAAATTGTTCCATTTCCCAAAGCGTAAAGCCTGCTTTTTCCGCTGCCTTGCTTATTGTTATTCTGCCTGTTTTGTATTCTTCTGCGGCTTTTCTTTTTGCGTAATTGTCATATCCTTCTTCCAAAAGCAGCCTTATTGCCATTGACCTGTCCAGGTGTTCCTCTTTGCTTACTGTTTCGATTTTGCCGCGCATTTTGCTGTCAAGCCTTATTCCGACTGCCTGTGCGTTATTTCCTTCACTCATATTTTTTCACCTCCAAAAGTACCCTGTCTATTATTTCCGAGCTGAACCATCCGATTTTTCTCAGCTTTTTCAGTGCGTCACGTGTTTTTTCTTCATTAATGCTTTTTTTCCTGTAAAGCGCCAGAATTATTGCCGGAGTTCCTATGAGGCTGAGGTTCAAAACTTCTTTTTTTCTCCTGACATTGTCATCGTCTGTCGCCAAAAAATCCGCTTTTTCCTCCCAGTACAATGCCAGTGCTTCGGCTTCTCCGCCAAAAATATTGAATTGGTTTGCTTTTTTGACAAAAGCCTTTTTTGCAATTTTTCCGACAGTTATAATTCCCTTGCGGATGATTTCTTCAATCAAAAATGCGTCCTCAAAGTTTTTTTGCTTTCCGGCATTGACTGTTTCCTGCAGAACCAGTTCAGGAATCAAAACCTTTCCGAAATAACCGCGGCTGATTTCAAGCAAAGAAATTTTTGCAAGGTGAATCAAAACCATTGCGTCCTTAACAACAAGCATATGTAAAACATTGTGCACAATGTAATATAAAACGCTATTGTTGCAAAGAACTGCGGATTGCGACAGGGTGCTTTGGAGAATTGTGCCGAGAGGCTTCTTTTAAATACTTTTCTTTATTAAAATTCTTAATCGGTTTTGTTTCTCTTATAATCGATTTTTTTTGATTAAAAAAAGGCGTTCCTATTGAACATTCCAAAGGTAATAATGGATTACTGCAAAAAGTGCAATAAGCACACTGAGCACAAGCTCAAGCTTTTCAGGGCAGGCTCCCCGCGCACAATGGCAAAGGGAAACCGCTCCAATGAAAGAAAAAAGCGCGGTTATAAGGGAAAGCACCAGTTTACTGCAAAGGTAATAAAGCAGAACAAAAAAGCCTGTTTCTTAGCAGAATGCAGTGTCTGCTCGACAAAACACTATTTTGTCATTCCAAAAAGAATGAAGCGTGTTGAAATAGGAAAAACAGCGGCTTAAATTACAGACTAATTTTTGCCCTCTGCAAAACAGAATCAAAAAGCAGAGGGTAAGCGCTGTTGTCGCCCCTGCGATATGTTTATATTATAATTTAATGAAAAGTATTAAACTGTGATATAAATGAAATACAGGATTTTAGTGCGGAGACTGCTGCTTTGGAATAACAGATATCTTTCTGATGCAGAATTAAACGGGCTTTGTGGAAGGTTAAAGATTCCATACAAAAGCGCGATAATGTATTTGTTTACCAACAAGTATTTGGTGCGCATAGTACGGGGTTTTTTTTATATCCCGACTATTGAGGAGAGAAAGCTAAAAACTGGTTTGCCTAATAGATTGGAAGCTATTGCACGTGCAATGGAATATAAAAGAGTCAAAAACTGGTATTTTGGATTGGAAACAGCAATAAAGCTTAATGCAATAACTCACGAGTATTTTACTATTGATTATGTTGTTTCTGACACGATTTTTAGGGCAAAGCCAATTGAAATAATGGGCCGAAGAGTAAAGTTTGTAAAACTAAAAAAAGAGCTTTTTGGTTTTGGAACAAAAAGAACTGGTTCAATAATCTATTCTGATTTGGAAAAAACCATTCTTGACCTGATTCACCTTAAAAAATACAGTGGAAAAAAAGACACTGCAATCAGGGACGATTTAATAGAATGGGCTGAAACAGCTTCAAGAAAAAAATTGAAAGAATATTCCTTGCATTATGGTTTGTCAGTAAGGAAAATGCTTGAGGCGTTAAAATGATTCCTTCGGATTTTGTCAAAAAAATTTCAGAAGACAGCGGAATAAAAGATGCGAAGCGCATAGAAAAAGACCTTTATTTGCAGGGCCTGTTAATAGAACTTGCCAAGTCTGATTATTTTGTCGAAAATTTTGTTTTCAAAGGAGGCACTTGTTTAACCAAGGCATATTTTGGGTATTACAGATTCTCTGAAGATTTGGATTTCACTTGGATTAATCCAACGGTTTTTGAGAAGCAATCTGAAAAGCAAACAAGAAAAATGCTTTCAAAAGAGATTAACAAAATACTGGAATTGTTTGTAACAATATCAAAAGATTTGGAACTGGACTTTAAAGCTGAAAAATCAAACCAGCATTATGTTCAGCTTGGCGGGAGCAATAGGTTTGCAACATTCAAATTTTGGTACGAGCCAAGCGATCCGACAGAAAAAGAAACTTTCATAAAAATCCAGTTAAATTTTGTGGAAAAAATAGTTCACAAGCCAAAAAAGCACAAACTCAATCCAATTTCTGCAATTCATAAGGAAGAACTTGAACTTGAATATCCCGAATACGCGCATATGGCGCTTCAAAGCCCGGCCTTTTATTGTTATGATTTGAAGGAAATAGCTTCAGAAAAAATCCGTGCTTTGCTTACAAGAAGAGGCTTCAAAGCAAGGGACATAATTGATTTGTACCTGCTTTCAAAAAAAGGCATTGCAATAAAATCAGTCAAAACAATGGCTTTTGAAAAAACGCGGTTTATGCTCAAATACTTGAAGTATGCGGAAAACCTGAAAAACAAGCATTTTGATGAAAACTTCAGGTTTGTAGAAGAACAAAGCCTGGTAGTAAAACAGCTTGGAAAAGACTTTGAAAAATTTGCACAAAAAACACTCAAAGAACTCAATGAGCTCGCAGAAGAAATGAGAAAATTAAAATAGGAAAGACTGCGGCTTAAGATTCGAAAAAGCACTTACTTATTGGGCAGCAAGACTATTGCTGTGTTAGCTTGTTTTCCAGCCAATTTCTTGTGCGGTTTTATTGCAGACTATAACTTTGTCCATGCTGTTCGATGCTTGCCCTTCTTTGCCATAATCTATCACAATTCCGCCGCCTGCGCACATTATGCAACCTTCTGTTTGCGGAAACTGGTTCGGATTTGGAACGCCATCTAAGGTACAGCATTGAAACATATGGCACCATGGAGGCGAAGTTTCAACTGGTTCCCCCTGAACATACGTGTCTGATGCGCCGAATAGATGTAAAATTTCATGAATTAACGTTTGAGTTCCCTGATCTTCATTAATTCTACCAATTTTTAAAGATAAATAAACTGTATTCGGGCCAACAGCGTGGTTTACAAAACCATGGCGGTCTTCAGTCTGAAAAACAGGGTTGGCTCCGTTTGGATCTATACTCAAAATAAGTCCTTGATCGTCAAAGTACACTACTGCCACAATATCATATTTGGAAGTGTCTATTCCTTGTTCATTTATTTTTTTTGAAAAGTAATCCTCAATAGTAAGCACATCGGACGGCATCTTTGGTGGCAAGTCTGTTAATTCAAACGGGCCCAATATTGTAATATCAAATTTAGGTATATTATTTATGCTGTATTTTTTTGCTTCTTTCTGCAAATAGTCGTTGATGTAAAAGAAAGAGTATGGCGCCTTTCCATTCCATGGCGTGAATGGTAATTGAATTTGTCCAGAAGGGGCGTTTCTAATATCAAGAAAATTGTAAGTGGTTATTATAGTGTCCCAAATGGCAGAACTGCAAAATTCTCTGTTTGTTGTCAAAGAATAGCCTGCCGCGCTATTATAGCAAAGAATAAGAGTTCCATAGTTTGTGCCTTTTGGAGCAAATTCAACTATTAAAAGTTTTATGTTTTGGTCTCCAATAAGCTGGGGTGTGTGCTGGCAATCTGCTCCAAAATGGCCGTCTGCAAAAAACACATCTCCCTTATGGCAAATGTCTTTGGTGTTCTCTTTACGGTCATCACAATCAGAGTCTTTTTGGCATACAGGAACAATGCATTGGAGAATAGCCGGATTGCAAATTTCGCCAGCAGTACATACATCGTTGCCGCAGAGATTTGCCTGGCTGCCGCAGGCAACCGAACCATAGCTCGGGGCTTTTGCCTGGACTGTTTTTTCAAGTGCTTTTTCGTTCCAGAAATATTTTGTATCGTTGTTTTTGTTCACAACGCAGATTTTTTCCTGCTTTACCAAATCAAAAACCTGCTGGATTGAACTTGCCTGTTCGGCTATGTTGTTTTCCAGCGGGAGAGGCCCTGTTTGTTCCGTGTTTGTTTTTGCAGTTGCAAAAATGCTTCCCTGCGCGCAGGTTTGCAATGACAAATATGCATTTGACGGCTTGTAGAAAATAGTGCTGTAAAACATTTTTCCCGCAGTGCTTGTTGCCTGTGCAACCTGGAAACTGTTTGCAAGAGAATCCCCGCAGTTCTGCTGTTTTGAATCGAAATTATAATACGGCAGATCATTTCCCCAGATATCCTTGCAGCCCTTGTCAGAGGCAAATGCCTGCCAGCTTGTTGCATTGTCAATGCCAATCAAAAAATGTTCTGAATACTGCAGGAGATTGTATGATAATCCTGATTTTGCCTTTGTGCTGTCGAAAACCCCGAGAACAGGAACAGGCGCCCCATTGTAAAGATTCAGCGTAAAAGAATTTGTTGAGCTTGAAAGCTGCGAAAGTTCAAGCGCCAATCCCCTTGTGTTTCCCGAATTTAATAGTTCAAAATCAGTTATTGTGCTTGCCATTGCTGTTTTGCTTCCCGTATTGCTTTTAGTGAAATATCCGTCAGTAATCTGGATTTGCGTGGTTGTGTTGTCAAATCTTGTTCCGTAACCATTCCTTCCGTTTGTAGTTCCAATGTTTCCGTTTATCGGCAAAAAATAAAATGGGTTTTTTTCTGCAGGCTCTGAAATTTTTTCAAGCTTTATTGTAATTGCGGCATTCGGCTCTCCTATGTTTGTGAACAATCCTTTCATCGTGTTCGCGCTGCTTATTTCAACTGAAACCTGGTATTTTCCACTTGAAATTGTTTCAGGTGAAAATTTTATTTTGTCCTGCAAGAGATATTTGTTCAATGCTGTTGTGCCTGAATCAAACCAGCTCGGCGCCTGCAAAAACTCTTGGTCATTTGCAAAGTCCTGCAAAAAGCTTGAATTGAAAGAATCCCCTATAAGGTTTGCAGTGAAGCTGCTTATCTGCGGATTTGAATTGTCGGAAACATCATGGAGCTTTTTCATCAGGGTAATCGTAAACTGCACTGGATCGCAGTAAATTGTTTCGCATGCGTTTTCAGGCAATTGGTTTTCTGCTTCTCCCCAGTTCCAGTAAAACCGCATTTTGGGCAAGGCAGCTTCTCCTGTTAATCCTTTTTCTCCGGAAACAGTTGTGCATTCCGCTGAAGTTTCCACAGGCTGGTTTTGGTCTGTTGGCGGATTGACGCCTGTTGTGCATTTTTGTGCAAGCGTTTTGTATTGAACCAAATAAGAGTAATCATAATTGTATTTGTCTGGATTTGTTTGGGGCAAAGTGCATTTTATTTCCACCTGGACATTTTCTTTTCCTGTTCTTGGATCGCATACAGTTGCCATTGTCCAGGAGTCATACAAAAATAATCCGTTCGGCTGCACGTGCGCTGTCTGCCCTTTTGTCCCTTCCAAAGCGCTGCAGAATGCATTGAGTGTTTTAATTGGAATTCCGCTTGCGTCCCAGAAATCCAGCAGTTCGCTTAAAGTCGGGGCAGTATCTGGCGGTACTACTGTTGCCTGGCAACTTGCAGTGTTCTGGTTCTGCACGCAGATATCAGTACAGGTAATTCCCTGCTGTAATTTCGGGCCGTTTTCAAGGTTTGTTGGATTGCAGGAAAAGCTGATTATTGTGCGCGTTGTCCTCAGGCTGTCGTTCAATGCAGTCCAGCTTGCATTATCCGATTGTTTCAACTGTGCAAGTTCCGCAAAATGTTTCTGGTTTAACTGCCATGCGCATGCAGTTCCCGAAAAAGAGCCGTATTCCTGATTCAAGGTATTGCAGATATCCCTGTTTGCCTGTGATTGCTGGGGAACAGTGCAGCCCGCGAGAATGAGTGCAGTGAAAATAATTGCAAAAACAAGAATTTTCCAGAAACGCATGTTATAGTTAGTTGCTTTTCATGTTTAAAAGAATTGTGTCAGGCTGATTTTTCCATTTCTTCAGCGAGCCTTGCCTCTGTTTCCTTGTCAGAAGCAGAGTGCCCTGCTGTTGTAAAAAACAGTTTGCTTCCCTTTAGCGCCTTGTGGAGTTTCAGAGCGCTTTTCGGAGAGCAGACCATGTCATATCTCCCATGAACAATTGTAACAGGAATTCCTGAGAGCTTATGCGCATTTTTGAGAATGAAATTTTCTTGGAGAAAGCATTTTTTTGCGAGATAGCCTGATTCTATTTTTGCGCCTGCAAAAAAATTCCATTTTTTTGTTTTTGCAATGGCTTTTTTTTCGTTGAATTCAAGGCTCAGGAGAAACTGTTCGAAAGAGGCGTATGCAAATGCGAATTTTTTCCTTGTTGCAGGATTTTTGCTCGCAATTTTTTTTGCGTAAAAAGCAAAAGGGTTTTTCCTCAGGCTTTTTGGAACAGGCTTCAGAAATCTTTCAACCTGCTCGGGAAACAGTTCTTTTGCCGGGCCTTCAAATGCATATCTCACATCTCCATCATACGAAAGAAAAATTCCGCGCAGCAGCATTCCCGAAACCATTTCAGGATTTTTGATTGCAAAAACAAGTGCAAGCGTTGAACCCCAGCTTCCCCCGAAAACAAAAACCTTTTTCATTCCAAAATGCGCAAGCAGTTTTTTAATGTCCTCTGCAAGTGTCCAGGTATTGTTGTTTTTCATGCTTCCCAAAGGGGAACTTTTTCCCGCTCCGCGCTGGTCAAAGAGCAGGACATTGAATTTTTTCGGATTGAAAAACCTGCGGCTTGCCTTGTTTATTCCCGCGCCGGGGCCTCCATGCAGGTAAACAACAGGCTTTCCCTTCGGATTCCCGCAGAACTCGTAATAAAGCGAATGCCCGTCCCCTGTATCAAAAAAGCCTTTTTTGTAGGGCTTGTTTTTTGGATAAAACTTTGCCATAATAATCAGAACTATTCTATTAATGCAGAAACCCAATAAAAAGCATTGCGCAAACAAAAAACAAGCCAACAATTTTTGTTTGCGCGCGCAGTGTTAATCGCTTAACGTTTTTTTCTTCAACAAAATTTTTTATTCCTGCAATTGTTATTGCGGTTAACAATCCGCATGCCTGTTTTCAAAGCAACAATTCCCGTTAAGCGCTTTCTTAACATTTTATGCTTTTAGGCAATTTTTTAAACTATTCCAAACACACTTTTAACATGACTCAAAGGAACAATTTTTTGTTAATTATTAAGCAGTCTCCCGGCATTGAATATAATGAACTATTAAACAGGATTACTCCCGAATACGGCAGCCTTAATTCTGCGCGCGCTGCCTTGAGCAGAACTCTCAAAGATCTTGCCGCAGTAGGCTTTCTGCAAAGGCAGGGCAGCAAGCTTTTTGTTACTGACAAAGGTTTATTGGAAATCAATTCCGAAATGAAGAACAAGCTTTTAATGCGCCTGAATTCCTCTGTCAAATCAAAAAATCCCGTTGAGGAAATCGAATCAATTGTAAAAATGCTTCAAACCCTCATTGAGAGAAGCAAGGCAGACAATGATTTGCTCAAAGCAGCTAAATCCAGCAGCCAGTTTTTTATTTCCGATCTGGTTGATTTGAAGGAAAAGACAGAGAAAAAAACCCAGCTCTTAAAATATCTTTCGGATGTTTTGCTGCACCAGATTACTGCTTTGAAGGAGCTTAATTTCAATGAAATAAAATACATTCCCTTCTCTGTTGAAACAGCCCCTGTTGTTCTCGCTTTGATTGAGAAGCAGGAAATAGCGCTTATTCCCATTGAATGTTCCAACCCTGTTTTTTCCTCTTTTGCAAAGGAATCCTTCCAGGCAAAACAGGAAAACAATTCCCTTCTCCTTGAAAAAAAACATCTGCAGGCTTTTCTCGCAGAGGCACAGAAATTCCCTCCCACAGAAAAAAATCTCATAAAGATTTACCTGCCAACAATGCAGATTAAAATCGAAAACCCGAATATTTTTCTCATTGCGCCGCACGCGCAGTTGAGCACTATTGAAATCGGAATCCCGCAGCAGCCAGTCGCCCAGCCTGTCCAGCAGGATCAAAAACCTGCGCAGGATTCCGCGCCGGCAAAATAAAAAAAACATTTTCCGCGTCTGTAATCTAGTGGTAGGATTCGAGCTTCCCAGAGCCTTTCTTTGCAAGCAAAGAAAGCCTCGTGAAAGAAACAAAATCGCTTCGCGATTTTGAAGTTCGTTTCACTCACAGGAAAGCTGGAACAAGCTCGTAACCCGGGTTCGAATCCCGGCGGACGCATCAATTTTTGAAAAATAGTTTTTTATACTGTTTTGGAGTCGGTTCTTATTATGGGAGATGAAAGCTGGTTTGCAAAAAAATGGCTTGAAAAAGCGATAACTGATTTTGCTTATGCAAAGCACTCTTTGGAATTTGGCTCTCTTGACTGGGCTCAATTGGCTGCGCAACAGGCAGCAGAAAAAGCGCTTAAGGCAGTTTGCATAGAAAAAGGCGTTGGTTTAATTAAGACTCATGATTTGCAATTATTGGCAAGAAAAGTAAATGCTCCAAAAGAAATAATAGGGCAGAGCAGCTTGCTGAATTCGTTTTATACTATTTCCAGATATCCCGACTTGGGCACTGACTTGGATGAAAAAACACTCAAAGAAGCAACTGAAGATGCAATTATTGCAGCAGAAAAGGTGGTTGGATGGTGCAGAAAACAAACAAAAACATAGGAATAGCCAAAAAGTTCAAGCAAAACGCAAGCAAATTAATTAAAATTGAAAAAATAATTTTGTTTGGAAGCAGAGCAAAAGGAAATTTCAGCGAAGAAAGCGATTTTGATTTGATGGTTGTTTCAAACAATTTTGCAAAAAAACCATTTTACAAACGGCCAATTGAATTATATTCCAAATGGAAACTGGACTATCCTTTGGAACTTATTTGTTACACAGAAGAAGAACTAAAGCAGAAACTTAAAAACCCTTACAGCACAGCAAGCCAGGCAATCAAAACCGGAATATCAATCTAAGCAAAGCGATTCTATCATCTGCCACAATCCCGGCGGACGCATTAATCCGCCTGTTTTGCCGAACCGGTTACCACTACAGTTATTTTTAGCTTTGTAGTGTTAACTCTTTATGGCAAGCAAAAATTGCAGTGGTAACATATGACTTTCTCTCAAATTGAATCTTTCGTCAGGACAAGAATCCAGGATGAATTTGTCGACAAGCACATAATGCTTGTCGTAAAGGAAGCAAAGTGGCTCTGCAATTTTTATCCTTCAGCCGATAAGGAAATTGTTGAAGCAGGGGCGTGGTTGCATGATGTCGGGCAAACCTGGATTGGAAAAGTGCCTTACAAAACCAATGAAAACAACGAAGAACACCATTTGCTTGGAAAAAAAATTTCCGAAGAATTTTTGCCTTCAATAAATTTTCCAAAAGAAAAGATTTCTCAAGTGCTGCATTGCATTGAAGCGCATCGGACAAGAAAGCCTCCCGCGCCTGCAACAATCGAGGCAAAAATAGTTGCTTCCGCAGACAATCTTGCGCATTTTTCCGGCTTTGAATACCTAAGCAGGAGCGAACTTGGTTTTGAAAATGCTTTTGCAAAGCTTGAGCGCGATTTGAAGGCTGATTTCATGCTTCCAGAGGCGATAAAAAAAGCCGAAAAGATTTACCTGAAAATAAAAACAGAGTTTCAGCTTTGAACCAAAACAGTTTAATTACTATTTTGCCTCAATTCTTTTCACAGCTTGCATCTTTTTGGTGAACAACATTGGCAAAAATCAAGGCAGTTATTTTTGATTTAGACGACACTCTTTTTGATTGTACAGGGCAGCTTGTAGAGGCTGCGCGCAGGCGGGCTGCGGACGCAATGCACGAGTTTATTCCCGCTGATTCACAGGAAATTTACAATAAAATCGTTGAGGTTGAAACAGAGTTCGGGCCCAAAGCGCACATCTTTGACAAGGTCTGCGATGCACTAAAGCCTGAAAAATCCCAGGACTGCATTAATGCAGCTTTGCGCGCCTATAATTCCGATGAGGTTGAACAGATTAATTTGTTTGCAGAAGCAGTTCCCTTGTTCAAAAAACTGAAAAAGCAGAAAATCCGCCTTGCAATTGTTTCAAGCGGAACATACAGCCGGCAGATGAAAAAGATTCAGCTGCTTGGTTTGGAACAATGGATGGATTTGATTCTGATTCATGACATTGAAAAGTCAACTCCGAAAGAAACTTTTTTCGAGCAGGTTTTGAAGCAGTTTTCAATTAAGCCCGAAGAGGCAATTGCTGTCGGAGACAGGGTTCACAGCGAAATCCGCATTGGAAACTCGCTCGGCATTCCAACAATCCAGATGCTTCACGGCAGATATTCAAAAATTCTTCCGAAAACAACTTTGGAAGATCCCGATTTCAAAATAAAGCATCTTTCGGAAATTCCGCGCCTGATAAAGCTTATTGAAACAGGAAAAAACCACAAGCCGAAAATTGTTGCAATCGGCGGAGGAACAGGCCTGCCTGTTGTTTTAACTTCCCTGAAGGAATTTACTCCGCATCTAACTGCAATTGTAACAGTTACAGACACTGGAAGAAGCTCGGGTGTTCTGCGCAAGGACCTGAACATTCTTCCTCCGGGGGATATACGCAATTGTCTTATTGCTTTGAGCAATTCAGAGGCTTTATTGAAAAATCTTTTTTCTTATCGGTTTGAAAACGGCTGCCTTGCAGACCATTCTTTTGGAAACCTTTTCATTGCTGCGCTTGCAAAAACAACTGGTTCTTTTGAACAGGCAATTAAGCATGCATCCCAGATTCTTGCAATTCGGGGAAAGGTTCTGCCCTCTACTTTACAGGATATTCACATTAATGCAGAACTTGAAGATGGAACAGTTCTCAAGGGAGAAGATAACATTATCCAGAGAAATGTTTCTCCTGAAAAGCTTGCAAAGCGCTCTCCCATTAAAAAAGTTTTTTTGTCGCCGAAAAACGCTTCCATTCTTCTCGAAGCAAAAAAAGCTATTCTTGAAGCAGATTTGATTATTATAGGGCCGGGAAGTTTGTTTACAAGCGTAATCACTAATCTTCTCGTTAAGGGAATGGCTTCTGCAATTCGAAAGAGCAGGGCAAAAAAGGTTTTCATTGCAAACGTTACTACGCAGGTCAATCAAACCAATGGTTTTTCGCTTTCAAAGCAGGTTTTTGAAATCGAAAATTACCTTGGAAAAAACACTCTTGATTTTGTTTTGTACAACACAAAAAAGCCGAACAAGAAACTTTTGCAGAAATATGCAAAGGAACAGTCTTTTTTCATGCCCAATGACCTGCAGAATCTCCGCGGAATAAAAGCAAAGCTTGTCGGAACTGCTTTGATTGAAACTCCCGCAAAAACAGCAAAAAAAGAATCAAAGCAGAATCTTCTGCGCCACGATTCGAAAAAATTAGGAAAAGCACTGATGAAGATTGCGCAGGGCTGATTATTTGGAGATTACTATGGAGAAAAAAAGATTAACAATAATCCCTGCGGTATATCTTGTCTTAACTAAGAATCGAAAAATTTTGTTGGCTAGGCGGCATAACACCGGCTTCCGCGACGGCGATTACAGTTTGCCTGCAGGGCATGTGGAAGAAAATGAAACTCTCAAGCGAGCAATGATCAGAGAAGCAAAAGAAGAAATAGGAATCCAAATAAAAACAAAAGATTTAACACTAATACACATTTTACACAGAAAAGATGAAAACCGAATAGACTTCTTCTTCAAAACAAAAAAATGGAAAAACACGCCAAAAATAATGGAACCAAACAAATGCAACGGCCTAAACTGGTTTAACATCAAC
This sequence comes from archaeon, assembly GCA_035290965.1. Lineage (GTDB taxonomy): Archaea > Iainarchaeota > Iainarchaeia > Iainarchaeales > JAGVNX01. The sequence goes on from DATDTD010000078.1 coordinate 12,051, forward strand.
AACACACCAAAAAACACAATCCCTCAGGTAAAACAGGCAATAAAAAAAATAACAAAAAAAGAACCATACAGCGAATATGGGTGGTAAAAGGAGCGGGTTCAAAAAAGGAGTTGAAATTCATTTGCGTAAAATAATAATTTGGCCTGATAAGAAAACTGTTTCCAAGGCTTTGGCGTTAAAGCCGGATGTTTTGTTGTATGATTCTTCCGAAGTGCAAAAATTGCTAACTGGAAAACTCGAGTTATTGGAAATTTATAATGCACAGGGGAAAAAGATTGGCGTTGCAAGCAGAAAAGCTAGCCATGCTTTGCATTTGATTGACAGGGTTGCACATGTTTTTGTTTTCAATTCAAAAGGAGAATTATTCCTGCAAAAGAGAACAATGACAAAAGACGTTTTCCCTGGATATTATGCGCCGTCAGGTTCCGGACACTTGAACTTAGAAGAATCTCCAAAAAAAGCAGCTTTAAGAGAACTGAATGAAGAGATCGGCATTCAGGCAACAACAGAACAAATAATTGAAATTGGTTCTTTCAAATGTTTTACAAAGGAAATGAAAGAACTAATCTATGTTTTTATGCTAATAACAAACCAAGAACCAAAAATCAATCCAGAAGAAGTATCGGAAGCAAAATATTATTCCATCCGAGAAATAAAAAAAATGAACAAGAAACTGTTTATCCCTGCGCTAAAAAAAGAGTTGCAATTGTACTTGAAAAAGATGTTGAGAAATTTGCCAAAACAAGTTTGTTAAGCAGTCAGAAAAACCAATTCAATTCTTTTTGGAAATAACGTGTTCAGTAAATTTTGAGCCGTTCCAGAAATGCCTGGTTGTTTCATATTTCCAATCAGAGCCGAGCAAATACTCTGCCTTGAATTGCATGTATGTGGCGTCAAGCTTTGCAAAATCAACCTTTCCCTTCAACCCAGGAAACGGGTCTGTCAAAAAGCGATAGACAATCTTTTCTTTTTGAATCTCTGGAAAGGATACTTTCAAGCCTACGCTCTTATCTCTGGCGCCCACGACTTTTGCAAAATCTTTTGGGCTGCCCTTTTGAAAGCCAGTGGCATCGTAAGCCTTTTTCAGGCCGAAGCGCATGATTTTTGTGAACAATTCCAGCGCTTTTTCTTCGCCGAACTCTTCTTTGAGAACAAGAAACAGGTTTTCGTACAAGCCAAAAAAAGCCTTGTTGTACATGCAAAAGAAGCTTATCCGAAAAGAATAAAACTTCAAGCACGCAAAAATTTTGGAGGGATTTCAATGCATATTAAAGAGGCACAAGAAAAAGTTGCGGGGCATTTGAAAGAGATTGGCTATACAAAAATTGAAACAACGCCTTCTCAGGCATTCCTGCATTTAGTGGAAGAAGTCGGAGAAACCGCCCGCACTCTTCTTTACAAAGAAACAAACAGAAAAAGTGTTTTCAACAAAACCGCGCCAAAAGAGCTTGAAGAAGAAGTGGCGGACATTTTTTGGCAAACCTTGAAACTGGCTTCTTACTTGGAAATAGATTTGGAAGACGCTTTCATAAAAAAATTTGAGAAAAATAAAAGCAAGGCAAAATAAATTTGCAACTAGTAATATTTGAAAGCGCGCTTAGTTGAATTCCATCTGATTTCCGGAAAATGCTTCAAGCATCATTACTCTTGCTTTTCCGTCGCTTTTTTTTATTACTGCTTCGTAAGCCGGAAGGAAAACCTCTGAAACGCTTTTCAACTGGACTTTTCCCCAGATTTTTTGGAAAAGGTTCTGGAGCTCTGCCTTGTCAAACCGACTTTTTTCAATGTTCACTGCGCTTATTTCAGAAACAGGCAGTTTGTTCAAAGAAGTAAGCAAAGTGTGCAAGGGGTTTTTGGGCAGATCGAATTTTTGGCTTGAAACAAAAAACTCTCTTTCCTTTTCCTGTTCCAGAAGCAAAAGTTCTTTTTCCATCAGGGAATCAATTGTTTTCTGGAGTTTTGTCTTGTCTTCTCCAAGCCTCTGCGCTAACTCTTCGAAAGAGGATTTTTTTTCAGAGAGAATCAGCAGCGTGCGCGCCTCAAGAGTATTGAGTTCTGTCAAAGCGCTTAATCCGCGGGATTCCACAAAGCGTTTTTTTCCGAAGTCAAACTGCAGAAATTCTCCCGTAAAAGAATTCACGTATGCATCCGCAATATTGAAGTTTTTTTCATCGCGGAAAACATTGAATTTTACATGGTAAACAGGAATGTATTTCAAAACAATTTTTTCAATGCTTTCCTCTTTTCCGAACAATCCCAGCATTTTTTTCTGCCTTATTTTGTCGAACATTTTTCTCGCGTTCTCTTCCCCAAGATTTGCGGGAAATGCAAGCAGTGAAACGCTTTCTTCGGGAAGAACTGTTCTTCCTGCTTTCTGGACTTCTTTTTCTGTTTCCTCAACAACATCTTCCACAATTTCTGCTTCTGGTTCTTCTCCTTCAAGGCTCAGCATAGAATTTTTCGGGTTTATCTGAACGCCTTTTTTTTCAAGCTCATCAAGCACATCGGATAACTGCAGGCTTGTTTTGTATTTTGCATTGAGTGTTTCAACTACCTGGCTGATTGTTCCTGCATCTGTGGGCTCTTTTTCTATTTTTGCAAAAGCCATTCCGACTGCAAGCGCCCTTACCTGCGCCTTGTCGAATGTTTTCGGGCTTCTTTCAGATGTAACTGCTTCTCTTCCCTCATGCTGTGACATGCGCGGCCTTATGCGCATTATGAAAGACCTTGTGGTTTCTTCTCTCCTGTCTCCAACCAGAGCAACTCCCACTGGGAGTGTTTTTATGAAAGTGCTTTTTTTGTAGTGCTTTGGAATAATTGTCGGAGTCCTCTTGTAAACAGCCTTTATGTCATCGTCAAAAACAAGCTTGTGCGCCACAATAATATCAAGCTGGCTTAATACGCGCGTGTCAATTGCGCTTGGCTGCTGAGTGGCAAAAACAAGCGAGCATCCCGGCTGTCTGCCCTGTTTTACATATTCAATAAGAGAATTGCTTGCAGGTGTTTTTGTGTTTCCGCTTGGAATCA
>DATDTD010000079.1:0-2742 GCA_035290965.1 archaeon
GTCTTTTTTGTAGCGCGAGTCTGCTAAAGTGATTGTTTTCGGGCTTGAGAGGTCACGCGTGATTCTGCCCATTAATTGTACTGCGGTATCAACTGCTTTTCTGTTCAAAAGCTTTCCGGCCTGGGTCTGCCCGTATTTGGCTTCTAAAAAGCCTTTTCTCTGCTGAAAATAAAAATCAGAATAATCAGGCAGGGGAAGGCCGACAATAATGCAGTTGCGCACATTTTTTGCCTTGTTGGTAGAACGCGCGTGCTTTGTGCGAATGTTAAGAGCATAACCCTGTTCAGAAGAAAGATTATCGGAAAACTCTGCGTTTTCAAGAAAAGGAATTTCTTTCAAAAACTTTTCTGTTTCAAAAGAATTACAGCAGCCCACAAGCAAAGAATTGTCAACAGAGCGGATGGCATTGATTTTTTCCTTAAAACCAACAAAATTCCTTTCCCTAGCCTTGAAAGTAGTGTTTAATTCAGTGTCAATCAACAACAAAAGATTCTGGTGCGGCATAGAAGAAGTTTTGAAAACCATTGTTTCCTTTGGGTTTAAGCCAAGCTCTTCCTGCAAAAGAACAGGGTCTCCCAAAGTGGCCGAAAAAAGAATAGAAGAATCAAACTGTTTCAGGGTTTCAGAAAGAGAAAGATTGTTTGCAAGAGTAACATTATTGATTTCAAACGGCTTTGCAAGAATCCTGTTCCTTGTTTTCGGAATAAAAACAAGGTATTGGGAAGAATCCTTTATTTTTTCAAGGTGAAAAAGAAAAGAATCCGGGCGCGCACCGGCTTTTTCAAATTCTTCGGAAGAAAGAATTGTTTCAACAATAGTAGAAAGATTCTTGATGATAAGGTTCAGGTCAATTGTTCCTTCCAAACCCTGTTTTTTTGCGTTTTCCTGAAACTGTGAAACAAAAAAATCAAGCACGTTTTCAGCACGCAAAGGCTTTTCAGAAGCATTTTTATCAAGAAAAAACTGGGTATAAGAAACAAATTCTTCCAAAAAATCAAGGTCTGTTTTCTGCAGAGAACCATTCTTTTCAAGGATCTGGGCCTGCCTGAAAAGCTTTTGAAGAGCAACAATGCTTAACTGGACCTGAAATTCATTGTAAAGCCTGTCAATTAACATGTCTGCCTCGTCAATTAACAAAACAAATTCCTTTGGATTGATTATTTTCTGCAGGATATTGTAAATGCCTGTAAAGCACCAGAAATAATCAAGAATAACAATATCAGCATCCTCAATGATTTTTTTCATTATTTCATAAGAACAAAGCCGCTGCTTTTCACAGATTTTCTCAAACCTCTGAAAAAAAACAGGCTCTTTTTCAATAATGCCTGTTCCAAAAAAAACCTCGGGAGAATCAGCAGTATCGGATTCTATTTTTTCAATTGCGCTTAAAGCCAAGGGAGAAAAATTCTTTGTTTTTCCAAGAAAAGTATTGGAAAAAAACTCGCAGTTCTGCTTTATTCTCACGGCATTCAAACAGGCTTCATGGCTGAAAAAGCCAGTTTCGAATTTTTTGCACATAACTTGTTTTGCGCGCAAATCCGCAATCAAAAGCTTCTGCCCCTTTAACTTGTTGATTTTCAGGGCTTCTGCAGTAGCGGCATTCCTAGCGGAATAGCTTGGAGTGAGTAAAAGGACTTTTTTGCCAGCGGCAAGCACAGGCGCAAAAGTTGCAATTGTTTTTCCAAAACCACAATAGGCTTCAATCAGGCCAATGGCTTTTTTTTCAACTACGCTTGAAACAAAATCCATTGCATTCAACTGCAAAGGCTTGAATTCAGGATAGGGAAAAAAATCAGAATAGTCCTTCATGGAATAAAAACAAATCAGGAATAATACTTAAAACAATTGCAGTGCGGATTTCCGCTGTTCGGAAAATTTCAGGGCTATTTCTTGTAAAGCCAGGCGGGTCACTTTTTAAACAATTTATCAAGTTCCTGCATGCTAATTTTTCTGTGCCTATGCTTTTTGAAATACTCTTTTTCAATTCTGAGCATCTCTTTTACATAGCTTTCCTTTAATTCCGGTTCTTTTTTAGGCATAAAAAACACTAATAATAAGTTGAAGCAAAATTCTTAATGCATTATCTTTTGTAGGCGTCGTCATGGTGCTTTATTTTGTCAAAAAGAATGTGCTTTTCCTTTTTGAAAACCTGAAAAAACAGGACAAAGCTTTTGGCAATGTGAACGCGCTTGTAATCCTTTAACTCGTAGCGGAGATTTTTGTAATGCTCTATTGTTTCCTCATTGCAGTTGATTATTTCTTTGACTTTTTTGTTAATAATTTCAACTGTTTTTTTGTCCCGCCTGGCTAAAACTGCAATCTGCTGTTTAAGTTCCTCTGACAATTCGAAAGAAAAAGCCATTTATTCGCCTTTGCACAATTTATCGAATTCCTCAATGCTCATTTTTCTGAAACCGTATTTCTTAATGTGCCTTTCACAGGAATCTATTACTTCCTGGACAACTTCGTCCTTGACTTCAGGCTCGACAAATTCCTCGCCGTAAATCTCGGCAAACTTGTCCAAAGCAGCCGCTTTGTCCTTCAAGCCGTATTTTTCCTTTACAACGCCAAGCACCCTGCTCGTATATTCCTTAACTTTCAGATTCATGGTAACACTTTTAGCCATATTAGTTCACCTAACATAATGTTAGGCAAACTAATTTTTAAACATTCTGCTTTCAGCAGAAAAATAGTTGAGCCGAAGAGGCTTTAAAAAACCGCCGATTGATTCGCTGATTGACG
>DATDTD010000080.1:0-2362 GCA_035290965.1 archaeon
GAAACTTGCGAACGACCGCGGAATTGAAATTACAGGCACATACCAATTGAATGTCGGCGGAAACACTGATTTTTTGAACATGAAGGAACAGGAAAGATTGAAAAGCAAAAAAATTTCAAAAACAGAGTCAGTGCAATCCAACCTTCCAACTCCATTGCCATGGGAAAAAATCCATATCGGGCCGAGCGATTATGTGCCTTTCCTCTGCGACAACAAAATTTGTTTTTTGCGCATTGAAGGAAAGCAGTTCGGCGATGTTCCAATGAATCTTGAGCTCAGATTAAGCGTTGAAGACTCTCCCAACAGCGCGGGAGTAGTAATTGATGCAGTGCGTGCATGCAAAATTGCATTGGACAGAAAAGTTTCCGGACAGCTGACTTCGATTTCAGCTTATCTCATGAAACATCCTCCTATTCAGTATCCGGATGAAGTTTCAAGGCAGATGGTTGAGGAATTCATAAAGGGGCAAAGAGAGAGATAAAAATGGTTTTGTACAAGCAAAGGGAAAAATTCAACAGGCTGAGCATAAAAATAGGCATTGCCTGCAGCAAAATTCCCCTTTCTGCAAACCAGTGGACAATAATTTCAATAATTCCCGCTATCGCGGCTTTTTATTTCTTAACTAAGGAACAGTTTCTTTTCGGGGCTGTTCTTTTTTTTGTTTCCTCAGCGCTTGATTTGGTTGACGGGAGCGTTGCCCGCGTAACAGGAACTGTTTCAAAATTCGGCGCGTATCTCGACACAATAACTGACAGGTATATCGAGGCAATAATTCTTTTCGGGCTGTTATTTGCAAGCCTGCCTGAGTTTTTTCTCCCCGCGTTTGCATGGATTTTTTTGTTTTTCTTCGGGGGAACAATGACTACCTATGCAAAGGCTGCAGCAAAGGAAAAAGAAATTATAAGCGAAGGAAAAGAGCTCAAGGGGGGAATCCTTGAAAGAGCCGAACGCCTGTTGATTCTGTTTGCGGGAATACTGCTTGCAATCGCAAACCCGCTGTTTTTGACCTACACTCTTGCGCTGCTTGCTGTTCTTTCCAACATAAGCGCGCTTCAAAGAATCCTGATTGCAAAAAAGCTTGCAACAAAGAAATAAAAAGTCTTTTAATTCACTAATTAGTAAAGCGCGAACGCATAGATTTTTTCTTTTGAAAAATTGCGCGGGGTTGCCAGAACGGTCATGGACCGGCCTGCAGAGCCGAGTAAGAGGGTTCAACTCCCTCACCCCGCTTCGTATCAATGGATTCAAGTACCAAGGTCAAACTGCTGTTAAAAAGAAATTCAAAAAATTTTGCACTCTTTGATTACAATTAGTGTAGCTTTGCTATTTGAATTTTGATTTCTTTTGTTACATAGTCTATTTCGTGTTTTTTTGTGAATTTGCCTAAGCTGAATCTTATTGCCCCTAATGCCAATTCTTTTGGAATCCCCATTTCGGTTAATACTTTTGATGGTTCCTTTATTCTATCGTGGCATGCTGAGCCTGTTGAAAGCGCAATGTTTCTTAGTCTTGGCAATAATTCAGTAGTGTCCACGCCTTCAAAACTCAAATTTAAAGTATTTGGAAGTCTTTTTGTTGGATGCCCATTTAATTTTGTTTCAGTAGTTTCCACAAGTTTTTTGTGCAATTGGTTTCTTAGTCTTTGGATTTTTTTATTGTATTTGTTCATTGTTTTCTCTGCTATTTCGCCCGCTTCTCCTAATCCAACAATGCTTGCAGTGTTTTCTGTTCCAGCTCTTTTTCCCATCTCGTGGCTTGCTCCATGGATTAGGGATTCAATTTTTGTCCCTTCTTTAATGTATAGTGCTCCGATGCCTTTTGGCGCATAAAATTTGTGGCCCGCAATTGACAATAAATCTGCGTTTAATTCTTTTACTTTTATTTGGATTTTTCCTACTGATTGGGCTGCGTCTGTATGAAAGCAGATGTTGTTTTTTCTCGCGATTTTTCCAATTTCCGCGATTGGCTGAATTGTTCCAGTTTCATTGTTTGCATGCATTATTGAAATCAATATTGTTTCATCAGTAATTGCTTTTTCAATGTCTCTTGGATTAACTCTTCCGAATTCATCAACACCAACATAGGTTACTTTGAAGCCCTTTGTTTCAAGGTACTTGCAGGGATTTATAATTGCGGGGTGCTCTATTATGGATGTAATAATGTGGTTTCCCTTTTCGTTGTTTGCAAAGGCAATGCCCTTCAATGCCTGATTGTTTGATTCGCTGCCGCCACTTGTAAAAATTATTTCATTTGGCTTTGCTCCAATCAGGCTTGCGACCTGGTTTCTTGCTTTTTCAATTGCATTCTTTCCCTGTTTTCCAAGCCAATGACCACTTGAAGGATTGCCATAATATTCTTTCAA
>DATDTD010000081.1:0-28090 GCA_035290965.1 archaeon
GCTCGCGCACCTTTGTTTCCCTGCTCTCTTCAATGCAGAAGCATTTTCCCGCCTCGAAAATTTTCTGGGGATAAATGCAGTGCTTGTTTTTTCCCAGAAATTCAAGCAGTTCGGGAAGAATGCTTTTTCTGAAAATTTCAAAGTTTTTTGAAACAGGGTTTGCTATTTCCACAAAATCCTGTTCCTTCATTGAAAGTTTTTTTTCCTGCTTTTCCCTGCTTGTCATTGTAAAGGTAAGCACTTCCTGCAATCCCAAGCCAATGCAGATTTCTTTTGTTTTTTCAATGAGCTTTGCTTCTGAACTTTCCTCTCCCGTGCACGGCAGTTCAATCTTCACTGGAACAATTTTGTTATAGCCCGCGCTGATTATTATGTCCTCTATTGCGTCAACTTCATGGAGAATGTCCTGCCTGTATGCGGGATATTCGCATTCGAAAGCTTTTTTTTTCTGCCTTGCATCGTAGCGCGCTTTGCGCAGCAGTTCAATTATCTGCTTTGGTTTCAAATCAAGCCCCGACAATTTTTTTATGCTTTCAAGTTTTACAAGAATTTTTTTTGCCCTGAAATCGGGAGTAAGAATTGTTTTTCCAGGGTATTTTACTTTAACCGAAAAAACCTCGAAGCCTCTTTCCGCAAGCGCGGAAACCATTACATTTAATGCAGTGTTCACTGTTTCCTGCTGATATCCTGTCACTTCAACAAAAAGCTCTTTTGTTTCTTCGGAAACTTTTCCCGTTAACTGGGAATTTATTATGGGCGGCATTGAGGCAACTGTTCCCTTGCTGTCCATTAAAATCGGGTATTTTTCAAAGCCCTGCAGAAGATTCGCATATTCCTTTCCTTTCGGATGCTCGAGCAGTATTTCTTCAAGGTCCATTTCAACTTTATATTCAAGGGGAATGAATTTTTTTTCTCTAGGTTTGAATGCCTTGTAGTGTATTGGCGCCTTTAATTTTTTCCAGTCGTACAGGCCTATTGCGGCTTCCTTTCTTTTTCTTCCAAAGGTTAGGCAGACTTTTTCCTGCAGCTGAATCATCTGCACAAGGAATTCTTCCGTTACTTTCACTTTCTTCACTATTGCTGCCGCAATGCAGGGCCGTATTCCCGCAACGCTTTTATCAACAATCAAGGAAACATTTGATTTTTTTATTTTGTATTTTGGAACCCCGATGTCTTTTGTGTAATGGCTCCGGATTTCGCGCGCAATTCCTTCAGTGCTTAACAAATCAGGCCTGTTTGTGTCGCTCACTCCGATTGTTAATTTGTCGCCCTCTATCGCATCCAGCTCGCACTTTGCAAACTCCAGCGCCTCTTCGAGCTCTTCCTTTCCTGCAAATTTTTTTTTCGCAAGGAATTCCAAATCCTTTTTGCTTGATTCAAGGGAAGGCATTTTTTTTCACCTACAAATTTTCCACTATTCTGCGGAATTCTGCTTCAAGCATTTTGAATCTTTTGTTGCCTGTCCTTTTTTCCTTTTCAAGGTCAACAAGCCGGTCGCAGATTTCTTCAAATGCCTCTTTGTCCCTATGTTCCAGCCAGGCCTGCCTTGACCTTCTTTTTGCCCAGCCGGCTATGTCGCTGTAACTGAGATTATATTTTTTTTTCGCGCCCAAAATCGCTTTTCCGAAAACTCCCGGAGGGAATTTTTTTATTTGTTCAAACATTTCTGCATTTGTTTTTGGAGCGCCTTTCTGCCGTATTCTCCTTGGAACCGCTGTTCCTGCGTGCTGCCTGCGGGCCTGCGCAAGCATCCGCCTTCTTGCTGTTCTCATTGCACCACCACTCTGCTCTGCCTTAAAAAATTCAGGTCATCCGAAAACAAATGCCTAATGTCCTTTATGCCAAGCCTTACCATTGCAAGCCTGTCAATTCCGATTCCCCATGCAAGCACGGGCTGTTTAATCCCGAGAGGAAGAGTAAGTTCCGGCCTGAAGATTCCGCTTCCCCCAAGTTCAATCCATCCAAGGGAGGGATGCTTTACCTTGAGCTCGCAGCTCGGCTCTGTAAAGGGAAAATAGCTCGGGACAAACCTTACTTTTTCAGTTCCCGCAAATTCGACTGCAAACTGCTTGAGCATTCCGAGCAGTTTCCTGAAATTCATTGTTTCGTCAATGATTATTCCTTCCATCTGGTTGAATTCAATCAAATGCGTTGCATCTATAATATCCGGCCTGTAACAGCGCGCAACAGCAAAATATTTTCCTGGAACTTTAACGCCTTTGACAAGCTGCCTTGCTGAATGCGCCGTACAGTGCGAAGCAGGCATTAATCTTTTCGCTATTTCTGTGCTCCATGAATACTGCCATCCTCTGCTTCCTGTTTTCCAGCCGTTTTCATGCGCAGCCTTTACTCTTTCAACTATTTTTTTGTCCGGAAGTTCCCCGAATTTCGGATTCTTCAATTGGTATGTATCGGTTCCCTGCCTTGCGGGATGGCTCTGCGACTGGAACAAAACATCAAAATTGTAAAACTCCTGAACTATTGCAGGGGATTCCATTTCAATAAAGCCAAGCGCAACAAGCTTCTGCCTTGCCTCGTGCAAAAACCCCGCGTAAGGCTGTTTTTTTCCAATGAAAATTTCAGGGACTTTTCCCTGAATATCATAAGAGCGCTGTTTTACTTCTCCCAGCAGTTTGAGAATCTCTTTTCCGTGCGCATTGAGCCTTGTCTTTCTCGATGTTTTTTCTGTTTCCTGCACAAGCCCGCGCTCTTTCAACTCCAAAATTTTTTCTTCGGAAATTTTCTGCTTTTCTGAAATTTTTTCCAGCAGTGCGTGTGTATTTTCGTGCTGGGTTGCCTTTGCAACCTCTGTAAGCTGTATGCGCGGCTTTTCCCCAGGCATTATTACTATAAAATTTTTTTTCTTGTAATAGCCCAATGCAAAATTGAATTCTTCCTTTGAGAGAGAGGATTTTTTTTCCAGTTCCTTAAAATCCGCAGTCCCTCCCATTCCCTCAAGCGCTTTCATGAATCTTTCTTCGGGCAGGCCTTTTTCAAGGTAAGCAGTTCCTTTTTCAGTAAGCGCTGTTTCAGAATGCTTTTCCTCAATTATTTCAAGCAGCTTTTTTTCCTCGAGCCATGCAACCGCCCTTCTCACTGAATCAATCTGCAAACCGCTTCTTGCGCTTATTTCCTCGATGCCTGCAAATTCTTGGCTGAGAGCCTTTAGCGCGCCTTTCTCTATTTCGCTCAGTGCCTCCGCAATTTTTTTCAGTTCCAAAAAAAACACCGTTTTTCTGTTCAGTTTACCTTATTTAATAGAAAGAATTAATTTAATATTAATTGCCATGCAAAGCTTTTTTGCCTTGCACATGAAAAAACTTTTTTTGCTCGACAGTTCAGCAGTCCTGAACGATTTCAATTTTTCATTCGGGAAAGAATCCGAGTATGCCACTACTCCTGAGATTATTGCGGAATTCCGCGATTTGAGAAGCCGCGCCCTTGTTGATTCCGCACTGCAGCAGGGAATTGTTTCGATTCTTTCCCCTGCACAGGAAAACACTGATTTCATTTTAAAGCTTGCTGCCGAGCACGGCTTCCAGAGGCTTAGCAGGCAGGACATTTCACTGCTTTCCCTTGCAGTCCAATTCAAAAACCATAAAAAGCGCTTCACTGTGATTACCGATGATTACAGCATACAGAATTTCTGCAAGCTCCTCAAAATAAATTTTGAGGGAGTGCTGCATGAAAAAATAAAAAAAGTGATTTCCTACAAAACAGTGTGCGCAAACTGCGGAAAGGAATTTCCGAACGATACAAATCTGAAAAAATGCGATGTCTGCAATTCAAGGCTGAAAAAGCTCCGCTGAAAAACCCGCGCTCATCTGATTGCGTAAAGGAGAAGCGCAAAAAGCCCGAATCCAACAAGCGAGATTATTCCGCCGAAGAATTCCCTGCCAAGCAACATTGCGAGCAGGACAAGTGCAATAAAAAGTATAAGCGCATTCCTTAGTGCGTGAAAAATTCTTTTTCCTTCTGATTTTTCTTCAGCCATTTTTCCGCCTCTCAAATAAAGAAAGTGAAAAGAAATGAAAAAACAAAAAAGCTTGCCCACAACAAGCTAGTTTTGTGTTTTTCAATTGCAGTTCCCGCAATAAAAAAATCAATGGCTATGACAAAGGGAATCATGAAAAGGAATGGGGCAAAGCCGATTTTCCAGACTCCGAAAATATCAGTAACAATCCAGAGCGCCCCGACAATGAAAAGAAAATTCCTCAGCAATTTTTTTCCGTCATATGCAATGAAGACATACACGGCAAGAAGAAAAACCCAGAGCAGATTGTTCATTATCAAATCTGCGATCCATGCAAAATCCAGGCTGATTAAATGAGACAAAAATTCAAGGAACATGAAACAATTCGGATTCAAAAAGATTTAAAACATACTCATTAACTGAAAAAGGTTAATTTACTGTTCCTTTTCCTCTTCCACTGCCTCTTCCTTTCCCCCCAATTTGGAGTTTTCAACTATGTAATTTTCTATTTTTTCTGAAATTGTTTTTCTTTTCCTGAGGACAATTGCGATTATTATTATCGCGATTATTACGAACACTATGAAAAGCGGGCTGCCTACAAGAGAGGCAATGCTCTGGCTCAGGTTTATGCTCGCAATCTGCTTTACAATGTGATAATTAAGCTGGAGTACATTGGAACTTTTGTAGCCCTGCCATGTGACAGTGTTTGCGCTTGCCGCAGCCTCTGGCTTTATCGGGGCTTCTATTTCGGAAAAATTCGGCAATTGGACTGATATTGAAGTTCCTTCGGGAATAACGAACACTCCGCCCTGCAGAAACTGCCCGAAAAACTTGCTCAAAAGCGAGAATTCTATTATCCTGCTTGTTTCGACTTTTTTTTCCGCAACAGGCTGGCTCAATGAATATTTTATTTCAAGGTATTTTGAATTGTTTTCAACAAAGCCAACTTCTGCCCTGTTCAATTCGTTTTCATTCCCTATGTGCGGAAAAATCCTGCTGTCAAACGCCTTCCAGGCGTCAAGGCTAATCCCTATTTCCGCGTTTTTCTGCCGGAATTCCTGCAACTGCGCGTCAGTCGGAAACTGCAAAAAGAATTTTTCGCTTATTGCCGCAAAGCCGTACTCGTCTATTTCAAGGTTCATAGTATGCGAAACAATCGAATAATACTGCGCCTGCCCAAAGCCCGCAAAAAAAAACAGTGCAAGCGCGAACGCAATAAGAATTCCTTTTTTCATTCCAAGCAGCCCTTTCAAAGCGGATAATTGTATATTCTATTAAAGCAAAATTGTTTAATAACCTTTTTTTTGCTTCAATTGCCGTTCTGCAAAGGTTCTGTTTATAAAATATCTTTCCGACTATTTCTTTAGTGAGCGCATGGTCGAATTGCAGTATTTCGGGCACTCCTTTTTCAAGGTTTCGTTCGGCAAGCACAACATACTCATAGACCCCTACATAAATTCGGAATGCAAGGACCCCCAGTTCAAAAGGCTCGTTGCCTGCAAGGCACCCCAGGCGCAATTGAAGGACATTTCGCTTATTTTAATTTCGCACGAGCACTTCGACCATTTCGACAAAAAGCTCATAGAGCACGTTGCAGTGCGGGAAAACGCCTGCGTTGTCGCACACGAGGAAATCCTCAACGAGCTCAATCTTCCGAAGCATCTGGGGCATACAATTACAATGAACCAGACTATTTCACTGCGCGACGTGCAGATAACAGCAACTCCCGCGCACCATCCCAACAGCTTCTATCCCCTCGGCTTTTTGATTTCATACAACGGAAAAAAACTTTATCATGCAGGGGACACTGAACTGCTTGACGATTTTTCGCAAATCAAATCAGACATTGCTTTGCTGCCAATCGGCGGAGACCTTACAATGGACTGCGTGGATGCCATCCGCGCAGTGAAAACAATAAAGCCGAAATTCGTTGTGCCCATGCATTACAACACTTTCAAAATGATTCAGCAGGATCCCAAAGAGTTTCAGCAGAAAATTGAACAGAGCGTCCTGAAAACAAAAGTAGTCATAATGAAGCCCGGGCAGAAAAAAAAATTCGCTATTTAACTCCCGCAGGCAGCAGCGCTTTTTCCAATGCGCACTTTTTTATATTCCAAAGCAATATTCTTAACGAGCAGAATGAAAAAAACACTCCTGATTGCACTGATTATTGCTTTGATGATTCTTTCTATTGCCACTGTTTCGGCAGGCTACCCGATCTTTCAGACAGTCGGGCGCACAGGCCACTCCTTTCAGGGATTTGGAAGCACAAGCTGTGCTTTAGCAATGGACTTGGGAAATCTTTCACAGCAAAACAGCACAAGCTGGAATCCCCTTGTAAATTTTGCAGGGCCGTTTGCAGGCGAAGGGGTTCCATTTGCATGGGACAGCACTGCTGACTGCGGCAGCACATGCGAATCTGGATGCGAGCAAAAAACCCGCCAGTACTATGCTTTCGGGGAAGAAAAACAAATCAATACCATAGTGCCGACCGGCGATGCTGTGGCACCAACCGCCGACTATTATTCTATGCATTCATCTGCAAAAAAAACTATTTCAGGCACAGACGAAGTAACCAACTATACCCCTCCACCTTGCGACCCAGAGTACGAGGAATGCACTCCGCCATGCACACAATGGTCAGTCGGTAGTAAGGATTTTGCAGATTATTTCCACATAGGCAACCAAGGAACCCAGCTGAGAGGAGGGGGCTCTGAAAAATGGAATGGCCCAGATCCTTACGACTCATACCCCTACAGTCCTCTAAAAGCCTGTGATGTAACCCAGGTTACTATTCCAAAAACAATTCCTGCAGGAGGGCTCTGCTTTAAAACTCCTGTTCAAATCACTGATTATTCTGTTTACATGTTTCCGGATAGTTTAATCGGCTGGCCCGGCGGGCTTTGTGATGAAATGCCTTATCCCAACAACGGAAGCTATGTGGACACTTACGCAAAAACAAATACATCAGACAATCTTATGGGCGCAAGCGTATGCAGTCTGTCTTCTGCCGACTGTACACTTTCAGACCCGTATGGTCCATATGCTAACTGGACTACCACATTCTGCCGCAAGTACGAATCCATACAACAAAACACAGAACCTCCGGAAACAGAATCTTCCTATGCAAGAACTGTCGAGAGCTTAAGCATTACAGTGGACAAAGAAGGCATCTGCAATAGCACTGATGATCCTTCAGCCACTGATAATGCTTATCAGGCCATAACGAGAAGATGTTCGCTTGACGAAAAGGGATCTCTAACATCAGTTTCCCGCAATGACATCGGCAACTGGCGCTCTTTTGAAAAAAGCTTTGTTTACGAAAGCGGCTGCGCAGAGGGCGAATACTGCAATATTCAAACCGGAGACTGCACAAAATATGATTTCCCGGAAACAGGAAAGCATTTCGGATGCAATGCAAGCCAGCAGTGCGTGCAGATTGACGGGGAAGGAACTGACACATGCAGGGGAAACCAGGACTGCCAGTCAGCGTCGCACACTGTCTGCAATAGTTCCAAGGCATGCGAGTCTGTTCCAGGCGCGGGAATTTCGCTCTGCGGTTCTAATGCCGACTGCCAGACAACGCACACTTCCTGCTTCGGCGGAGCATGCATTCAAATTAACGGCGCGGGCAGCGACGAATGCGCGGAAAATTCCGACTGTACTGCTTCACACACTGAATGCAATGCGCAGAAGCAATGCGAAACAGTTCCCGGAGCAGGAACAAACAAGTGCTTTACAAGCGGCGACTGTGAAAAAACAAGCCACACTGAATGCAGCGGCAACACCTGCCAGCCTGTTTTAGGAGCAGGTGCAGACCAGTGCACTTCAGGCAGTTGTTCTTCAGCACCGCAGCACTTTGCATGCAATTCTTCGGCGAAGAAATGCGAGCTTGTTCCAGGAGAAGGCCCAAACACCTGTTCAACTGATTTGGAATGCGAGAAAACACAGCATCTCGCCTGCCAAGAAGGGCAGTTCTGCAATCTTGTTGAGGGAGATGGTGCGGATGAATGCACAAGCGGTTATGACTGCCTGAAAACAAAACATACAGAATGCAAGAACAATTCCTGCGTATCTGTCGATGGACCGGGCGCGGATTCCTGCTTCAATGACTGGAGCTGCAGCCTGCAGCACACGGAATGCAACGGCCAAAAGCAGTGCGTAAGTGTTCCCGGCATAGGTGGAAACAACTGCGGCAGCAATGCCGACTGCACAGGAGAAACCCACTTGGGATGCGATGGTGAGCAGTGCGTTCCGCTTCCGGGGGGAGGAACAGACAATTGTTTTAATGCTTCAGACTGCGGCGATACCCACACAGAATGCCAGAACAATTCCTGCGTTACAGTTCCTGGGGGTGGCATTGACAAATGCGGTTCGGATCCTGACTGCGCTCCGTATTATACAAAGTGCGACAGGGAGCAGGGAACATGCCTTACAATTGCGGGAACAGGCATAAGCGAATGCGGAACAGATGCTGAGTGCGACTGGCATTTGGGATGCAATGACAACCAGAAATGCGTTCCGGTTGTCGGAGCGGGAGAAGATGTATGCGACAGCGACCGCCAATGCGAACCAGGGCATACTATCTGTCAGGATTATACCTGTGTTGTTGATCCTGAAGACGGGCAGGACGAGTGTGCGGGACCAGCGCAGTGCAATCCCGAAAGTTATCTTGCCTGCAGTAATCAGTCATGCATATGGACTCCAAAAATTAACGGCAATGAAAAAAACGAATGCCTGAGCAGTGCTGACTGCACAAACACCTGCGGCAACGGAAAAGTGCAGCCGCTTTTGGGGGAACAGTGTGATCCTGAAGCTGATTTGACCGGCTGTGCCGCAAACGAAACCTGCAGCACGAGCACCTGCCAGTGTGTCCCCCAAAGAATACAGAAAGCACGCATAGCTTCTTTCAGCATAAACCCCGAAGCAATAACGCAGGGGGATAATGCAACTGACATGACTGCAGTGATTGAAAAGCTTTCAACAGACACGACTGACTGCAAGCTTTCAGTTTATATTTTTGATTCGAAAAATGCGCAGGCCGTGGGCCCTTTTACAAAGCAGAATATCCTTTTTTCCGGCAATCTCGCAACAGTAATCTTTAACGGTACTGCAACCCCCCCTGCAACGCAGCCGGATTTTGATTTTACTGCCCTTGCTGAAGGGGTTTACAACGGAATCGCTTCCCTTAACTGCGATAATGAACAGCAGGGTTCTGCTTCCGATACATTTTCTGTTTTCAGGAAGCGCCTCATGGACGTGCCTGAAACAAATTGGGTTGGAATGCTTGCTGTTTTGTTCGGCACATTGCTTGTAATAGGAATTGCAAATAGAAAAAAATAGTTTTTTTTAATCCTAAAATTCTTTTTCTGCTTTTTCAAGTTCTTCAATTGTTCCAATGTCAAAGCAGTCGCCTTCAAGGGGAAAACAACCCAGCCTGTTTTTTTCAATGAATAATTTTGCACTGTCGGTTATTTCAAATTCTCCTCTCGGGGACTTTTTTGTTTTTTTTATTTCGGAAAAAATTTTGGGGGAAAACCACCACAAGCCCGCGTTAATCAGGCCGGGTTTTTTCTCGCCGGATTTTTCGATTATTTTTTTTACAATTCCCTTTTCCTCGATTATCCGGCCGAACTTTGAAACATCGGAAACCTTTCTCGCTGCGACAACTGCATCGAATCTTTTTTTGTTTTTTTCCGCAAAATAAAAGAATTCTCTTATGAAATAGCTTTCCATTATCACGTCAGCCTGCCCGACCAAAAAATTTTCCTTTCCAGCAAATTTTTCCGCAAGCGAAACCGCGTGCGCTGTCCCCAGCTGTTCATTCTGTTCAATGTATGTTATGGGAATTTCGTGAAAATTTTTTCCGAAAAATTCTTCTATCTGCTGATGCAGGTATCCAACAACAACTGCGATTTCCGAAACTCCCGCTTCCGCAAGGCTTTCAAGGTGCCATTCAAGCAGGGGCTTGTCCTTCAGCAGAACCATTGCCTTCGGCTTTGAATCAGTCAATGGCTTCATTCTCAAGCCCTTTCCCGCTGCCAGAACAATTGCCTTCAAAAAAACACCTTTGGATTACAGCATGCCCCGCACTATTGACATGACTATTGTGTCGAATTCGGCAGGAGGCAAATCTGCATTCGGCTTTACAATCCTGTTCAGGATAAACTGTTTTTTTCCTTCGGAAAGGCCGTGGGCATTTCTCTCAAGCCATTTTTCCACAAGCGCAAGATTCTGCGTTTTGTTGTCAGGAGGTTTCGGTTTTCCGGGAAAGTTTTTTTCCTGTTCTTGTTCGGAAACAGGCACTGCTCCCGCGGGCTTCGAGGCAGCTCTTGGAATTGCAGCCGCCTGCTTTTTAGCAGCCGTTCGCATGCCCGTTGCAGCGGCTGCAATTTTTTTTGCAACAGCCGCGTTCACGGGATAACCTGTTTTGTGCCTTCCGATTACGGGCTCTTCAAGCATTAATCCGTGAGTAGCAGGATTGCCGGTCTTAAGATTCTCAATTATCATTTGCACAACCTCTCTTGAAAGGACTCGCCCATGCTTTGGCGAAAAAGCAAGCCTTGCCCCGCTTATTAAGCCCCTGTCGATTATTTTTTCAAGCTCGCTCCTGTGGAGAGTTGCTCCGCTCCTGCGGATTATCCTTGCAGCTTCAGGGACAGTTACAAAATTTTTTGAAGGGCTTCTTAATGCGAATTCGCGCAAAAACCTTTTGCCTTCTGAAACAGGAAAAATAATTCTGCCTGCCCTGTGTGTTGAATCGTGTTCAGCGCCCCTGATTTCCCCCCTGCTGATTGCGTTTTCAATGTGCGCCCTTGTTGCGCTGGATCCCCTTCTCTTTGCAAGCTGCCAGAGCATTGGAACGCTCATTTTTCCTTGGGGCAAAGGCTTTCTTCTGCTGAGGCGTTTCTGCATCATGCGAACAACTTTTTTTTTACACTTCAATTTCCATCAAATCTTTTGCAACTGTAACATTTGCAAATGCCCTGCGAGCCTCGTTCTCTATTTTTTCGTTGTCCTCGTTGCGCGGGCTCAAATGCGTAAGCACGAGCTGTTTCACTCTTGTCCTTGCCGCAATTTCCGCTGCTTCAAGAGCTGTTGAATGCTTTGTTTCAATTGCCCTTTCCTTCTGCGAATCCAAAAAGCTCGCCTCATGAACTAACAAATCGGATTCTTTTATGTCTTCAAAATAGCTTTCATTGGGCAGAGTGTCCATTACAATTGAAATCTTTTTTCCCTTTCTTCCCTTTGAATAATCCATTACCTGCTGCGGAGTGAAGGTTTTTCCGTCTGCCTTCACTGTTTCGCCTTTCTGCAGTTTGCTCCACAAAGGTCCTTCCGGAATTTCCAGTTCAAGGGCTTTTTTTCTCTGGAATTCCCCCGCCTTGTCTTTTTCCTTAAAAACAAATCCCGCGCAGGGAACGCCGTGCTTCAAGGGAAAGGTTTCCACAAGCATTTTTTCCTCCTCATAAATTTTTCCAGAGCGGACTTCCTTTGCGATTATTTCAAAATCCTTCCTCATCATTGCCAAATCAAGCGCCTTGCGGATTTCTTCTTTTGTGCCTTTCGGTCCGAAAACATAAAGCGGATAGTCTCTTCCGTGCATGCTCATTGTCGCAACCAATCCGGGAAAGCCGAGAAAATGGTCTGCGTGGAAATGCGAGAAAAAAATCGCCTGCACTTTCATGTAGGAAACTCCGCTCTGCATCATCTGCCGTTGCGTTCCTTCAGGGCACTCGAACAAAAACCATTTTCCGTCGAACTGGATTGCGGTTGCACTCAAATTTCTTTCAACAGTGGGATTGCTGCAGCTTGTCCCCAAAAAAACAATTTTCATAAAAACACCTTTTCATTGCCTTGAAAACCACTGCAAAAATAATGCCTGTAAAAGTTTAAATAAGAGAATATTCCACTGTTTGTATTATGCCTCTGGGAAAAAGCGTTTTTTCTGTAAAGCTCGGGGCTGCAGCCTATGAAATAGAATTAAACGGAAGCATGGTAAGGATTTTTTACATGTCAAGGGCAAGGGGCAGGAGAGCAATAGGCAATGCCTCTTTTATGCTTCACGGGCAGAACGCAGTGGCAAGCGGGAACATTACACATGTTTCCCCCAGAGTAGTGCAGGAACTCTGGGAAAAAATCGAAAAAATTTTCAAGGCAAGGCATCCAAAAGTTTCAATCTCAGGGCACATTGTCTGGTTTGCAAAAAAAGGCCCGCCCGTGGGAATAAATCCCGCAGGCCCAAGGCAAAAAATGCCTTCCAGAAAAAGGCAGAGGCATATCGGCAGGAAATGAACGGCCTGATTTTTTTTTAAACGCAATTCAGGTTTTGCGCCGTGCAATTTTCCTGATTCTTTTCAAAATTTCGTGTACTCCTGAAGTCGGAATCTGCAGTTCGCGCGCAATATCCACCTGTCGTTTGCCTTCCAGGAAGCCGTTTATAACCGTTGTTTCTGTCGGAGTCAGAGGCCTGTCGAATTCGATTTCAGGCTGGGCTTCGGCGCGCCGCCCGGGCTTTTCAGAAGCGAAATATTCCGATATTTCCCTAATGCCGCGTTTTTTGTTTTTGCGCGTATACGGGCCTTTGGAGCGGAGGGCATCTATGCGGATGAATTTTATCCGCCTGCTCAAAAAACGCCTCCATGCCTCTTCAAGCCGCATTTTCGGGTGTGGCTGGAAATAAATCGCTTCGCGCTCAAGGCGCCTTAAAATTTCGTCTGTGAGTTCCTCTCTCGGCATTGCTCTTGTGGTAGGAGGGCGCTTTTGCAGGTAATCGTATGCAATGCTGACAAGGCGCTGCCGAGTCTCGGCATCAAGATTGTTTGGCGTGCGGACAGTGTTCAGCCTGCTTCGTATTGCGCGTGTTTGGTCTGCAGTTCTCGGGGCGATTTTTATGATTTGTGCATCGATAGTTACAAGGTGCGGCACCTTAAACCTTTTTGCATGCGCATGCCTGTTGAGCTCTTCCGCTTCCTGCGAAAGAATCTTCTGTATTTCAACCGCAGTGTGGGTCGGCGCGAGCTCAAGCGTTCTTGCGACAGCCCATAATTTCGGGTGCTGCAGCAAGGGGCGTTTTTCCGGATTTTCACTGAAGCGGCGGACAAGCTCGAAAACAGTTCTCTCGCCCGCAGGTTTTCTTTTGTCAGCAAGCTGAATTCTGTATACGGGAACTCCGAAGCGTTCGTGAATTTTTGTCATGGGCGTAAGGGGAAGCAGCCCGATTTTTTTTATGACGCGCTCATGCCTTGGATTAACAGTTCTTTTCCTTCCGCTCATGCAAAGAAATAGCCTTAAGGAATATAAAAATGCTTTGGCGCAGGCACTGCATTCAAGAAATAAAAATCCGCGCTTTCAAAAAAGAAAGCAGTTCATTCGATTTTTCCACCAATCACCTTTTTTAATCCTTTTATTTAATAAGTAATTAATTGCTTTTTTTTTTAAGGGAGGCTCTTTTTTGGATAGGGAAAAGAAAAAAAAGGAATGGAAGTCTACTTCAGAGATTCCTGTATCCAAAAGGCTGATCGACCAGATTGTCGGGCAGGAAAAAAGCGTTGAGCTCGTCAGAAAAGCGGCTTCGCAGAAAAGAAACGTTCTTCTTGTAGGTCTGCCCGGAACGGGAAAAAGCATGCTTGCACAGGCAATGGCGGAAATCCTTCCATTGAGCCAGCTGCAGGACATTCTTGTTTATCCGAATTTTTCCGACCAGAACAATCCGAAAATCGTTTCAGTAAAAGCAGGCGAAGGAAAAAAAATAGTGCACAGGGCGCGGCTTGACGCGCAGAAAGAAGACGACAATTTGCGCTTAATGGGATTTATTCTTCCTTTGGGATGGTTCCTGCTTGCATGGGTTTTCTGGACATTCAAATTTTTCTCGGACATTGTTTTCGGCGCACTTTTGATTCTCGGCGGATTTTTGCTTGTTGGCTTTGCCCTCGGAAACCAGATGAAAACAAGGGAAAGCAAAAAAACTCCCAAGCTGTTGATTGACAATTCCGGAAAAAAAATCGCGCCATTTTTCGAAGCCACGGGGGCAAGAGCAGGCTCATTGCTTGGAGATGTGCGCCACGATCCCCTTCAGTGCCATCTAGGTTTCAATAATTTGTACATCCAAAAGGGAGAAAGCTTTGTTGAAAAGCCATTTGCAGAGCTTTGGAGTGAAATGTATGAAAAATACGGCAAAGAGATTATTCGCAATGAAAAAGGGCATGAAGCAATAATGTTACCGAAAGAAGAAAAGATTTTTACTCTTGGCTACAATGACCGAAAAGTTGTGTTATCAAGAATTTTATCGCTTAACAGGCAGCCATTTAACGGAGAACTCGTAGAACTTAATGCTGGAAACAAAAAAATCACGCTTACTCCTGAACACAAAGTGTTTACTTCAAGCAATAGCAAAGAAGCTTCCGAGATTTCTTTTTGGGACAAGCTTTTGCAGCTTGAAATAAAAGAAAAAATCTTGGCAATTGCGCACAGATAACCTTTTTTTTATTGCAATAAAATCGCCCCCCCAATTTTTTCTGTCGACTCGAATTTTTTCGCTTTAAACCTTTTTACAAATAAATCTTTACTTTGGGTAAAAAGGATTTAATAGCTCCAAAATTCGCAAGACGTCTCAGAAAAAATTTTCGGAGGCGATTTGCGATGAATAAAAAAATTGAAAACGGTTCAGCGGAAACCCGCTGTCTCGAAGCGAATTTAAACAGCAAAAATAGGCATAGTATGGTGCCTATGGAATTGGTAAACGAACAAGACATAATTGATACTTATTCTGAAGAGGATAAAATCTCCTGCCAAAAATACAAGGAATATCAAAAATTGATTCAAGAAAATCCAAAAATTGGCTACAAGCGCTGTGCAAAATCGCTTGGCATTTCTCAGGGCAGCACAAGATGGTGGCACACAAAAGGAACAAAGAAAGCAATTCCTCTGCCTTTGAAAACTGTCGCAAAGCTCAAAGAAGCAAATTTTTTGCCATTCAATACAAATCATAAACATTGTGAAAAAATATTGAGAATTTTGGGAACCTTGTTTGGGGATGGCGGTATTGACAAAAGGCTTAACACAATGGCTTTCATTTCTTCCATAAAAGAAGACGTTGATTTATGGGAAAAAGATTTGCTTGAAATCTTCCCATTTGTTTACAACAAAACGAACCTTGTGGAAGGCGGAGAATACGGGCATTCTTGGAATATGCGGACTTTTGACAGAAATATAATCAGGTTTTTTGTTGCTTTGGGAACCCCCGTTGGAAACAAAGTCTCAACAATTTACACTTTGCCAAAATATGTTTTTGACTTGCCAAGGCATTTGAAAATAGCTTTTTTGGATGGCTTGCTTTCTTCAGAAGTTTCAGTGCCAAATTTTCGCGGAGACAAGCGCTGGAACTGGACGAAACGCTTTACAAATTTTGCCTTGGGCTTAAGCAAGATTGATGCGCTTGAAGAACAGCATAGGAAGCATCTTGCTGATTTGAAGAAACTCTGCGCTTCTGTTGGTTTAACTTGCACGCCAAACACGAGGAAAGACATAAGCAAAATAACCCTGCGAAAAGATGGGCACAAGAGCTGTTGCTACAGAATCTTCTTCCAGACTCACTTTGAAAAAGTAATAAAATTCAACGAAACTTTTCTGCTTCGCTATGCAACAGACAAGAAACAGAGGCTTGAAGAAGAAATAAAAAAAGCGCACGAATACAAAGAAGGCACGACTGCTCGCCCTTTGTAACTACAATAATCTAAAATCAACAACTAAAATCATTGTCAATATTATTCCAAGCAATGCGCTTATTATGAGATATTGTTTAAATTGGAACGAGCTTATTTCAACTGCAAACCATGGCAAACTGTATTTTTTGGAATTGCTTTTTATTGGAAAATAATCAGTTGGCGCATAATTATTTGGCCAAAGAATCTCTTTCCTTTGTTTGAACTCAAATGTTTCGAGCTTGATTTTGATGGCTGCGAAAAAACCAAAAAAACAAAACAGCAGAGGGATGAACGAGAGTATTAATGCACCCGGGATTTTAGGTTGGTAAGCATAAATCAATAGGATTATAAGTATGCTAAGCAGAATTGGAGACATGCCGCGGGTATTGAAAATTATTTGATAGCCCCGCCGCGTTTTCTCATTTTTTTCAAATTTTGCCCATTCGGATTTTTTCCTTAGGTTCGTAAAAAAAGCAAAGGTATTCCCATAACAAAAAGGGAATAAAAATATTAAAATTGCAAAAATGCTGAGCAATAAAACAACAAAAAGCCAAAAAATGCTTTCAATGTTCATATGCAATAAAGAATTCAT
Organism: archaeon; assembly: GCA_035290965.1. GTDB lineage: Archaea > Iainarchaeota > Iainarchaeia > Iainarchaeales > JAGVNX01. The sequence continues at coordinate 16,271 of DATDTD010000081.1, forward strand.
AACCCCATTTATTAACCTAATCTGTGGTTTGATTAAATGCGAAAAAATCATTTTACAAAGTTTCAATTAATTTTTTTATTAAATCCGCCAGTATCCTTTCAGTAACTATTGGTTCATTCTTCAATTTGCATAATTATTTTAATCTTTTCAATCAAGGTTTTGTTATGCAAGAAAAAATTGTGAAAAAAGTTTCTCCGAAAATTTCTAAAATGCCGTTCAAGGGGCACGTGTATAATGTTACGACTGAAACAGGAAACCTTTTTGTAGAAGACATTCTGGTTCACAATTCCGGAGGCCTTGGAACTCCCGCGCATTTGAGAATAGAGCCGGGCATGATTCACCGCGCTTCAGGAGGAGTTTTGTTCCTTGATGAAATTGCAACTTTGTCTCCGAAAGCACAGCAGGAATTATTGACTGCAATGCAGGAAAAAAAATATTCGATTACAGGGCAGAGCGAGCTTTCAAGCGGTGCAATGACAAGAACAGAGCCTGTTCCATGCGATTTTGTTTTGGTCGGCGCCGGCAATTACGAGGATTTGAAAAAAGTCCATCCCGCCCTGCGTTCAAGAATACGCGGTTATGGATATGAACTTTACATGAACATTGACATGCCTGACACAGAGGAAAATAGGGAAAAGATTGTGCAGTTTATTGCACAGGAAATAACAAAGGACGGGAAAATCCCGCATTTTTCAAAAGCCGCGGTTGAAGAAATTATTTTCGAGGCGCGCAAAAGAGCCCAGAGAAAAGACAAGCTTACTTTGAAGCTGCGCGATTTGGGCGGATTAGTAAGGGCAGCGGGAGATGTTGCAAAGGAAAAAAGCCATTCTCTTGTTTTGCAGGAAGATGTTTTTGAGGCAAAAATATCCGCGAGAACACTCGAACAGCAGATGGTTGACAAAATGATTGAAACAAAAAAGGATTACGAGGTTTATCTGAGCAAAGGAAGCGCAATCGGCAGAGTAAACGGACTTGCAGTAATGACTGATTCTTCAGCGGGAATGGTTCTTCCGATTGAAGCTGAAATCGCGCCCGCGGCAAGCCGCTCGGAAGGAAAATTAATTGCAACGGGAAAGCTCGGAAAAATTGCAAAGGAAGCAGTGCAGAATGTTTCGGCTTTGATAAAAAAGATTTCGGGAAAAGACATAAGCAAATGGGATCTGCACATACAGTTTTTGCAGACCTATGAGGGTGTAGAGGGAGACAGCGCAAGCATTTCAGTTGCAACCGCGGTTGTAAGCGCTCTTGAAGGAATTCCCATAAAGCAGAGCCTTGCAATGACTGGCAGTTTGAGCGTGCGCGGCGAAGTTTTGCCTGTGGGAGGAGTAACTGCAAAAATCCAGGCCGCAATAACAGCGGGCTTCAAGGAAGCGATTATTCCAAAGGCAAATCTCCAAGATATTGTCCTGCCGAAATCAGAGCTTGAAAAAATAAAAATCATTCCAGTAAGCACTCTCAACGATGTTTTGAAGAATGCGTTTGAAAAAAGCGAAAAAAAGAACAAGCTGATTGAATCCCTTGGAAGCATTTTCCGCGAAATTCCCAAGATAAAGGAAAAGATTTCAAAGCCGATAATTGAAGCGCCTTAAAAATAAGAAAAAGAATTCATCCGCTCAGGAGTATTCTTCCTTCGCTTAATTTGAATTTTTCCTTTGCTATTTCTTTTGTTTCCTTTGTCTTGGAATCCGCAAACGCAATAGTGTTTTTTGCCTTGTTTATTTTTTCCACTTTTCCCAGCCATTTCCCTTCCTTGCTGTAAACAGGCAGTCCTATGAGCAGCTTTGAGATTCTTTCCCTTATGTCCATTACTCTCAAGGCACGGAAAGAAACAAGCAGTGCCACAAAGCATCCCAGCAGGGTAATCAAAAACCATGCAAGGTCAGCCTGCCTCAGGAAAACCAAAGTTGCGGAATCAATTATGAACCATATCAATATCGCGGAAATTCCCGTAAGCAGATATCTCCTCAGCAGATAAGCCTTTTTGAAATGTATGACATCAATCATTCTGCCTATTACAATGCTGAGCGCGGCAAGCACTACAAAAACATAGGTTGATTGTATTATTGAAACAGCATCAAGGATTGTGTCTGTAAACTGCGTTGAAGCAAAATTATTGTATGCTGTTATTGCTCCGAAAGCAAGAATGAAAAAAGAGCCTATGTAAAACGGAAAGCTTGCGCGCTGAACCGAAATGCTTGAAGTGATTCTCCGCACATTTGAAAGAATCATTTCTTCTATTCCAAATCCCTTCAGCAGAAGATAGATTCCGACTATTGCCATTAATCCCTGCAGAAACTGCGCCTGCGCACCGTAGAAAACAGTTAGCGCGTAAAAAATAAGAACAATCCCCGGCAATCCGAATGCAATCCTTGCAATGTAAGGGTCTTTCAAAGCCTCTTTTATTGTGAAAAAAGCAGATTCGAATTCCATTGCCTGCTTAATGATTACTACTTCCTTTGAAATTATTTTTGCCCTGCTCTGCAGAATCGGAATTACCTGGTCGTCCTCTGCGCCATCAGTTACAAGCACAAACCCTTCCGCAGGAAATTTTTCAAGTATTGTATCCAGCTGTTCGTTAATTGTTTTGTCTGATTCAAAACCAGATTTTCCCACTCCCGTTAAAGTTGCGATTTCAAGGTTTGCATAATGCGCCTTTAATTCGTCAAATTTTCTCACTGCCGCAAACATGCAGTTTGCATCAGCCTCTGAGGGATCTGCAAGCGCAAGCTTTGAGGCTGCCTTTAAATTATTCTCCCTTCCAATGACAGGCCCCTGGACAGTGGTTTTTCTGCCGAGATCATTGTCCCTGTCAACGCAAACAACCAGAACCTTGTCCATTCAAAACCCTCTTATATAATTAAAATTGTGCAATTAACTATTTATTACTTAACAAAGGCAAAAATGCGCCAAAAAAAGGCTTTTTTGCGCAAATCTTTTCCTGCCCTGCAAAAGAAGCAAAAGCATACAATGTCCCGTTATTCAGTTAATTATAAATAGTTTTTCCTTTAACAATTTATGTATACTTTTAGGTGTGCTTATGAAGCGTTTTTCAGCTGTTGAATCCCACAAAATCAAGCAGGGAATTTTCCTTGTATTGTTTTTCCTCATAATTTCAGTCATCTATCTTGCGTTTACACAGGCATTTGTTTTTTCATTGCTGCTTCTCGGGGTTACTCTTGCATTTGTTGTGGGCTTTATTATCTGGCGCTATGATTTTCTCCTGACTTTGAAGGAATACGAGCGCGCAGTAGTCTACCGCTTTGGAAAAGTCAACAGAGTGGGAGGCCCTGGATGGGCTTTTTTGTTCCCGCTTTTCGAATCATTCAAGATTGTTGATTTGAGAACGCATACAATAGACATTCCGCCCCAGCAGATAATCACTGCTGACAAAATCGTCCTTACAATTGATGCGATTGTTTATCTCTATGTAAAGCCGGACACGCAGTCTGTAATAAACAGCGTAATTGAAGTAAAGGACTATGAAAAGGCTTCCGAGGAATTTGTAAAATCAACAGTGAGGGATGTTGCGGGCAGCCTCACTCTCACAGAGCTCATTACAAACATAGGCGAATTCAACCTGAAGGTTCTGCACGAAATTGAAAAAATTGCGCAGTCCTGGGGAGTTACAGTAGAGGCAGTCCAGATTTCAACAATTACTATTCCAAAGGAACTTGAAGAGGCACTGACAAGGCAGAAGGCTGCAGAACAGCAGAAGCTTTCAAGAGGGCAGCTTGCCGAAGCCCACAAGCTTGAAATAGAGGCAGTGAGAAGCGCTGCAGAGAATCTTTCGGACAAGGCACTTGCATATTATTACATCCGCGCGCTTGAAAAGCTAGGGGAAGGAAAAAGCACAAAATTCTTTTTCCCCCTGGAACTTACAAAGCTTGCTGAAGCAGTCACCGGCTCTTTAGGAAAAGGGCAGAATCCCAGCGCGCTTGAATCATTGTTCAAGAAATACGCTCCCGCACTGAAAAAAGCGCTTGAAAAATAATTCTTTTTATTAAAAAACAGGGAAAACAACGCTTATTTGCCATAACAATATTTTAATATTAGTTTCTGCATAACAATGATTTTATGAAAAAAAAGACAGAGATTAACAGGCTGATAAAATCAGCAAATATTCCGGATGATTTAAGGACTCTTGGTTCTGTTTTTATTTTGAAAAGCTCTAGAAATGAATAGTCATTCGTTTTGTTCAATCTTTTTCAAGCCAAAATGATGCAAAGTAGCTTGGCTTATTCCAGAATCAATGCTGCAAAAGAACATGCAGCAAATGGATTTTGCAAACCCTATGTTTAAAGCGTCTTCAAAATGAATCCTGGTGTCATACTCCATTATTTGGTGTGCAAACTTATCCGCGCCCATATCTATTGTTTCGATTTCAATGCGATACCCTTCTATTAACTCGTTTAATGTTTTCATGCCAAGTTCAGTATCGTATCTCTCATAAAATTTTTCTTCAAAATAATAAATGTTTCTGACTATTTCGCCTAATGTAAAATTTGACAAAATCCCGGTTTTGCCCCTGCCCCTGAACATTCCGAGAAAATCAAGCCACTCTTCTTTTCTGGGCTGGTTAAATAGTATCTCAAGAATGATAGTGGCGTCCAAGAAAAACAACTGTTCGTTTTTCTGCCGTTTCAAAATCTGGCAATATTTCTTCCATTTCATTTATTGAAAACTTGAATCCAAACTATTTAAACTTATTTTATTATTAGTCTATTGTCGAAGTGATGCCATGAAAAGCAATAAGTCGTTGTTTTTGGAGTTTTTCGGTGATTACCCATTAATCAGGATTCTGGATTTTTTGCTTGAGAACAATTTGTTCGATTACAGCAAAAAAGACATCTGCAGGAACGCGAATGTTTCCTGGAACACGCTTGAGACCTTTTGGGGTTCGCTTGAAAAAAAAGGCGTGGTTGTTTTCACGAGAAAAGTCGGCAAGGCCTCCCTGTTCAAGCTCAATGCAAAAAATCCCGTTGTTGCAAAACTCATTGAACTTGACAACTGGCTAATGAAAAAATCAATTGAAAAAATTTCTCCCGAAAAAGAAAAAATCAGGGCAGTTGCCTAAACAGTTTCTTCAGAGCCCCGCGACTATTATCTGTGCTTCAATGAATGCGCCAATTGTAAGGCATGCGAGCGCTATTATTATCAGTATTATTGCGTCCTGCAGAATTGTCTTCATTTCATGCTTGTAATAATGCCTTTTTGTCGCGGCAATTCCTATTATTGCGCCCGCAATCGCGGCAATGAAATATGCGCTTGCCTCAAAAATTCCGTGGGGAAGCAATCCCAATGCATTGTACATTCCGTTTGAAAAAGCGAGTATTCCGTTGAAAAAACCGAACTGCGTATAATTTGCCGCAAGCGAAATAACGTCCTTTCCGATTACAACGCCTATTATGGAAGCGTTCCATGCAATCAAAAAAATTGCCCCCGCCCCGAACAGCAGCGAAAGAACTATTGCAAGGAACAGCACCATTGCATTGTTTGAAAGAATAACCCCGAACCAGCAGAGCGAGTCTTTTCCGCAGGCCGCGGATGCATTGAACATTCCAGTAAGCGAGCTTTTTGTTTCGCTTATTGACTGGAAAGCGCTTTCCTGCGCGGAAAAAATCTCTCCCTTCATGCCGACAGGAAGCACTGTGTACCAGAAAGCATAGCTTACTATTAATCCTATGAAAATCCAGGCATATGCCTGCAGGATATTGGAGTGCCTTGTGAGAAAGCTTGCCGCAAATCCGGGATGTTTTGCCTCTATTTTTTCCTCGTGCTTCAGAAGATTTTCCATTATGGGGATGAGCGCGATTGTAAAAAACGCAATGCTCAGCATGCTTGCGCTTTCCGGAAAAGCAAGATGCGCTATCCAGATTGCAATGCTGCTCAAAACCATTGCGTGCATCATCAAAAGCAGGGGATGCCTGTGCGCTGATTTTGCGCTTAACAGAGTTTCAAGTACCATTTCTTGCGCCTTCAGGAGATTTGATTGCACACCTTTTGTTTAAATACCTTTGCAATTGAAAAATATTATATTAGGATAATTTAACAAGTATAAAAATAAGGCGCTTTTTTTAAATTGTTTTTTCGAGGTTTTCTATATGAAGATTTTTTTGCCGGGAGACTTTCTCGCCACTGAAGAGGAATTTTCAACGGGAGAAAACACTTTCGAGGAAAACGGAAGCATTCTTGCAGATTCGCAGGGAACTCTCCTTGAAGACAAGTCAATGAAGACTGTCTCGATTGCAAAAACAAAAAAAATAACCCCTTTGAAAATCGGCAGCATTATTATCGGGATTGTTTCCTTTGTCAAAACAAATTCTGTTTCAATCGAAATCTCCCCCATGAAAAAAGGGGCTGAAAGGCAGATGGTCGGAGGCTCCTATGCAATGCTTCCCGTGCGCAACGTGGCAGAAGGATATGTGAAGGATTTGCACGCTGAATTCAAAATCGGGGACATTATAAAGGCAAAGATTTCCGAGTTAAAGCCCTGGGGAACAGACCTGCGCACAAACGACAGGAATCTCGGTGTGATAAAGGCTTTCTGCGGGCACTGCAGGCATCCATTGATGCTCTTCGGAAACTCGCTGAAATGCACAGAGTGCGGCAGCACTGAAACAAGAAAATTATCTGATGACTACGGAAAAGCCGAAGGCTTCGAATAAACTTTTTTGAGGTGTTTTTTTTGGAAATAACTGTTCTGGAAAGCAAAAAGGATTCTTTGGAATTTGTCCTGAAAGGGGAAAGGCATACTTTCACTAATCTCCTGCGCGAGGCATTATTGCAGGACCCAAAAGTAGAGTTTGCGGCATACACTCTGAACCATCCCCTTGACAAGGATGCAAAATTCATTGTGAAAACAGACGGCAAAACAGCAGTGAAGGCTCTTTCCGATGCATTGAAACTGATTGATTCAAACCTTGAAGAGTTCGAGGAAGCAGTAAAAAAATCCTTCAAGTAAATAACTGCCGAAAGGCGCATGCATAATGAAACAATTCTGCAGAGTAATCGGCATTGACGACGGTTTTTTCAAGCCCGGGACAAAAACAAAAACCCTCCTTGTGGGAGTAATCTACCGCCTCGGGCATACTGTGGAAGGAATTGTAAGCTCCGAAATAAAAGTCGATTCTTTTGATTCAACAAAGCAGATTGCTTCAATGCTGAACAAAAAAAAGTTTTCTTCCCAAATCTCATTCATAATTTTGAGCGGAGTGAATTTTGCGGGCTTCAACATTGTTGACATTGAAAAACTTTTTGAAAAAACAAAGCTCCCTGTAATTGTTGTTTTTCGGAAAAAACCGCGCTTTGAAAAAATCAAAAACGCGCTGAAAAAAATTCCGCACTTCAAAAAGCGCTGGGCTCTGATTGAAAAAGCGGGAAGGGTTTTTTCATTCAGGAAAATTTTTTTCCAGTTTTACGGCTGTTCGGAACAGGAGGCAAAAGCAGTCCTGCGCAAAACGCTTCTGCACAGCAATCTTCCCGAACCTATAAGGCTTGCGCATCTGATTGCTTCGGGAATAACAATAGGGGAAAGCACGCGCCCATGATTTTTCTCCTGCATTGCTTTTAATTACTGAACTGTGCTAATTTATAAAAATAAAAACAGAAAGTGAAATAACATGGCTTTGAAAGAACTGCGCGAAAAACTCAAATGGCTTGACCCCTTCACTTACGTTGACCTTTATTTGATGCCAAGAATCAATCCCTCAAAAAATGAATATGTTTCAATCGCTGTTTACCTTGTTTCTGCCTTTGTTTTCGCATGGCTGATTTACACTGCTTTGGGTTTTGCATTCGGAACAGGCTCTCCAATGGTTATTGTAATGAGCGGAAGCATGGAGCCGCTATACCACCGTGGAGACGTAATTGTTTTGTTCGGAACAGGGCGCACTGGGGTAAATGCTCCGGAAATCAGCCTGGATGTTCCCTCGCTGAAGGGAGTTTCATTTTCGCAAATAGGGGAGACAATTCCAGGCACCGCGACTTTTGAAAACCCCATTCAGGCAATAAAATTCGGCAACGGCACTGAGATTCCAATCCAGAAAAACGGGAGCATTGTTGTTTATTATTCTTCGCTGACGCAGCAGCCCATTATTCACAGGGCAGTCGCAAAAATTCACGTTTCCGATGGAGATTATCTTCTGACAAAGGGAGATTCAATCTACAATCCCACAATTGACCAGGACTGCGGAAGAATCTCTTCTCTCGGAACTGAAAAGCCGTGCATTACTCTTTATCCTGTTCCAGTAAAACAGGTTCAGGGAATCTCTGTTTTCCAGATTCCTTTTGTGGGCTGCTTCAAGCTCTGGATTTTTGACGACTTGGCAGGTTTGATTGGAAGCGGAAAGCTTCCGGCTGACTTCAAAGGCGTTTGCTGAAGCAACCTTTTTTAAAGGATTAACCAAAACAATATTTTAATATAATATTGGTTAATCATATATTTTATGCGAATCCCATTAAAAAATATTTTAAAGCGCCAAGCCCAAGTCAGGTTGGCAGAGCTGCAAGACGAAGCAGTTGATTTAGTTTATGCTGTTTTTCCCGATGCGGTTTTGCACGGCGGAACAGCAATCTGGCGCTGCTTTCAGGGAAACAGGTTTTCCGAAGACCTTGACTTTTATGCGCTTGTCGGAAAAGACTTTAAGCCGAAACTGGAAGCCGAACTAAAAAAACGCGGATTGTTTCTTGTTAAATTCAAGCAAACAGAGAACGCGGTTTTTGCAAAAATTTCTAATAGCCAGGCTGAAGTTTCCTTGGAAATTTCCGTTAGAAAAAGCCCCGAAAAGGTTTCAGCGGGCTTTGAAAAAACAGACGGTTCTTTCATTGAAATTTTTTCGTTGTCCCCTGAAATCTTTATTGTTGAAAAGGCAAATGCTTATCAAAACAGGCGGCTGGTTCGGGACTTGTATGATGTTTATTTTTTGCTCGGAAAAACCCGCGAGGCTAAAAAATTTGAAAAGGAACTGGAGAAGCTTGTTAAAAATTTTAAGCCGCCATTGGATGAAAAAAACCTGAAAACGCTTGTTTTTTCCGGAATAGCGCCTTCAAGCAAAGTTATGCTTGAAAAAATCCGGCAAAGGTCGTCTTTATGAAGTATGCAAAGGAATTCCGCGAACGTTTTTCGAAAAAAAATGTTTTTTCCGTCAGGGATGTAAGAAACCGTTTTGCTTCAAAAAAAATCAGCCCGGATTATGCCGGTGTTTTGTTGAATCTTTTTTTTAAGCGAAAAGAAATCCACAGGATTGCCAAGGGTTTTTACTCTTTCAAAACCGATCCGAATGTTGTTGCTTTTGCAGTTCAGCCTTCGTATTTTGGCCTGCAGGATGCCCTTTCTTTCCACGGTTTGTGGCAGCAGCAGACAATCCCTGTTTTGATTACCCCGAGAAAAGTCCGAAGCGGCTTTAGAAAGGTTTTGGAAACAAGGGTTTTAATCAGGAGAATTGGCAGAAAACAGTTTTTCGGCTTTCAAATGCTGAAATATTCTGATTTTTGGGTCCCGGTTTCCGACATTGAAAAGACTTTGGTTGATTTTTTTTATTTTAACGAGCCTCTGGAAAAAAAAATCCTGCAAAAAATTTTGAAAAAAACCAACCGCAAAAAGCTTTTGCAATACTTAAAAAAAACCCCGAAAAAAACCAGAAAAAAAATCGAAGAGTTGTTGTAAACAGTTTTTCCGGAACACGGTTTTTGCAGGCGCATGCGATTGGAATAAATACTGTTTTTCGCGTGTTATTTAATTGGCGTGGCAATGGAACTCGAAGAAGAACAATCCTTGAAAAAGGAAGAAACCGTAAGCGTTTCTTTGAATCGTTTTTCTTCCGGAATGTCTTACCGCTTAACAATCGAGGATGCCGAAAATTTTTCTGATGCTATTGAAAAAATTCTGGCGGCAAGAAAGAAGCTTGTCGAAGAACTCGAAAAATCCGGGGAAAAAATCATTTCAGAAACAAAACAGTTTTCAAGAAACTATTGAAATCCGTGGTTCTTGCGAAAACAATTAAAAATCTAACCCAGTGGAATAATCATAGTAATTGAAACAATTGTTTTTTTTTTGTGATTTTTATGAAGCTTGTACTCGAGAATGCCGGCTCTTTTCAGAAATGCATTGATGCTATTTCAGTCCTGATTGACGAGGCGGAATTCGTCCTTGACGAAAACAGGCTTTCCCTCAAGGCAACAGACCCTTCCCAGATTTCAATGATTGATTTTGTGCTTGACAAAAAAGCCTTCAAGGAATACGATGTAAAGGAAAAAACAAAGATCGGCGTTGATTTGAGTTATTTCGGGCAGATAATGAGCCGCGCAAAATCCGACGATACCCTTGTCCTTGAGCTTGATTCAGACAAGAGCGTTCTGAACGTTACTTTTGAGGGGGCTTCCACAAGGCATTTTCAGATTCCATTGATTGACATTTCCACTGCGGAGCTTCCCAATCCAAAAATAGAGTTTGACGCCCAGGTAAAAATAAAGGCAGGCTTATTGCAGGACGCATTGAAGGATGCGGCCCTGATAAGCACGCATGTTTCTCTTGGCGCGCTTTCTGATTATTTTTTTGTAAAGGCGAATTCAAGCAAGGGCAACCTGAACAACCGCACGAAAAAAGACGGAAAAAACCTTATCGAGTTAAAGGCAAAAAAGGATTCCACAAGCATGTTTCCTGCGGATTATTTGCAGGACATGCTGAGGGCGCCTTCCTCTGATTCAGAAGTAGAACTGGAACTCAAAAGCAATGCCCCTGTGCAGATAAAATACAGCATTGGCGCGGCAAAGATAACCTATTTCCTTGCTCCGAGAATTGAAAGCGACTGAATTAAACTTTTTGTTTTCTTTCGGGCTGTTTTTTCCTGCTTTTTCCGGAAGAGGGCTTTTCATCCTGTTTTTGTTTTTTCCGCAAGCGCGTTTTTCTTTGCCCTTGCCCAGCGGAAAAAGCCCAGCATTTTGTGTTCAACAGGAAAGGCAAAAAACCTGTTTTTCCAGCGCCATAAGGCGGTTTCGTGAAAAACCTTGTGCAATAATCCGAGCTGTTTTATGTGCTTTTTTTTGTAATAATCGCATGCATACGGAAAAATAAAGTCCATTAATTGCTGTGCAATCGCATAATTCTTTTTTGAAACCCAGGGCACATTGTTAGCAACTATTTCAAAATTTGCCCATTCCTCGAGGCTGCCCGGGCTTTTGAAGCCGCATTTTTTGCTTGTTTCAAACAGCGGGTTTCCTGGATAGGGCGTGTAAACGAACAAAAGTATTGCATGGTATTTTTTTTCGGGCAGGCTTTTTTCAAGCATTTCAAGGATATCCCGAATTTCTTTTTTTACCCCGGCTTCGGATTTTTTTTTGTCCAGATAATCCGGATGCTTCGGAATGCCGACCATTAAGGAAAAAACAACCTCTATATTGTGTTCCCTTGCAGTATTGCTGAATTTTACTGTGTCTTCCGGAGAAGTGTCTTTTCCAACCAGGTCAAGCATTTCCTGGCTGCCGGATTCCGCGCCTATGAGAATGCTTTTGCAGCCGCTCTTTTCCATCAAAGCCCAGAGTTTTTTGTCAAACATAAGCAATTGCCGGGTTCTGCCGTTTGCATCCCCCCACTGTATTTTCCATTTTTTTTTGATTATTCCCCTGCAGAAGCTGCGCACTCTTTCCCTGTCGACAAAAAAATTGCTGTCATTGAAGCCGAAAAATTCTATGTTGTGCTTTTCAACAAGGTATTCCATCTGCTTCAGCACGCGTTCTGCTTTCAGGCCGAACCATTTTCTCTTTGAAAGAATGGGCTCGACGCAGAAGCCGCACCTGTGCGGGCAGCCGTAGGAGCCGCACAGA
>DATDTD010000082.1:0-7429 GCA_035290965.1 archaeon
TTTCCCTTCCCGCCATAATATATTAAAGGTTATTTATGTAATATATAATTATACTTGGCTGCGCTTTTTCCGCAGTCTTTTTTGTTTTTTCCGGTGCCTTCCTTGATTGAAACCATTAAGATTCCAAAGGAGAGAATAGCAGTCCTCATAGGCAAAAACGGCGCCGTAAAGAAAGAGCTGGAAAAGCTCACTGAAATGAAGATTGAAATCGACAGCAAAACAGGCGAGGTTTTTATTGAGCCTGCAAAAAGCAATGCGAATTTTTTGTCCGCAGCGGGAATTGTAAAGGCTATTGCGCGCGGTTTTTCCCCGAAAAACGCTCTTCTCCTGCTCGACGAGGAATTTTACCTTGAAATAATCGATGTTGGGGAATTCGGAAAAACAAAGAAAAGGCAGTTTTCAAGAAAAGGGAGAGTAATAGGCGCTGAAGGAAAAATCCGCACTCGCATTGAAACAGAAACAGACACAAAAATCAGTGTTTTCGGAAAAACAATCTCAATAATAGGGAAAGTAGAGGATGCTGCAAGGGCAAAAAAGGCAGTCGAAATGCTCCTCATGGGGGCGCGCCATGCAAAAATCTTCGAATACCTGAAGGAAAGCTCTGCAGGGGAAAAATTCGAGCTTTGATTTTGGCATTGCAAAAATATTTAAAATATTGGTATTCTTGTAGTTATCGAAGAGGAATTTTTTATTCGCTGTTTTAGGGATATTAATGGCTTCAGACGATTTTTTTGATTCAAAGCAGGAAATGCCTGTTTTGCCCGCAAAAGACAGCATTGCAAAAATTGAAGAAGCAAAAGCGCCTGCAAAGGAAGCAGAAGCAAAGGCGCCTGCAAAAGCAGAGAAAAAAACCTTGAAGGAAAAGGAAGACGACAACGGATATCCCGCGCTTACAGCTGAAGAGCTTGCAAAGGAATTCAAGGAGCATTCTGTTGCGGAATTTTTCAAAAAAAACCGGCAGATGTTAGGCCTTACGGGAAAAATCCGCACTCTTACAACAATTGTCCATGAATATGTTTCGAATTCCTTGGATGCATGCGAAGAATCCGGAATTCTTCCTGAGATAGAAGTGAAAATTACAGAGCTCGGCGAAGAATACTATGAAATAATGGTAAAGGACAACGGCCCAGGGCTTACAAAAGAAACCCTTGGAAAGGCTTTGGGGCAATTGCTTGCGGGAACAAAATTCCACAGAATGATGCAGATGCGCGGCCAGCAGGGAATAGGCGCAGCGGGATGCACAATGCTTTCGCTTATTACAACAGGAAAGCAGATTCAGGTTATCAGCGGAACAGCAAAGCACACTCCTTTCATGGCTGAAATGACTATTGATCCGAAAAAAAACGAGCCGAAAATAATCAAGATAGAGGAAATAAAAAAAGAATTTTTAGGATTGGCAATAAAGGCAAAATTCAAGGATGTAAAATACCAGAAAAGCGAGCAGTCCCCCCTTGAATATTTGCGCAGGACTGCGATTGCAAACCCGCATGCAAAAATAATTTTTACAGATCCTTTCGGAGAGAAAAGCGTTTTTGAAAGGACAAGCAAAACAATTCCCCAGAGGCCTGTGGAAGTAAAACCGCATCCCAAGGGAGTTACAGTCGATGAATTATTGACAATGGCAAAGGCAACGCAGGCAAGAAAAATTTCTTCGTTTTTAAAATCAGACTTTGACAGAATGGGAGACAAGGCAATCGAAGAGATTGAAAAACAGGCAAGCTTTGATTTGAACAAAGATCCTAAAAAAATGTCCTGGGAAGAGGCAGAGGAAATAATCAAGTGCTTCAAGACAATGAATTTTATTGCTCCCAGCACTGAAGGATTAAGCCCCATAGGCGAGGAAAGAATCACTGCCTCGCTGAAGGGAATTGTAGAGCCTGAGTTTTTGTCTGTGCTTACAAGAAAGCCGACTGTTTACAAGGGGGGATTTTCCTTCCAGGTAGAAGCGGCAATTGCCTACGGCGGAAACGCGGGAAAAAGCTCGGGAGAAAAAGACGAAAATACAGGGCAGGAAATAAAGCGCGTGGAAGTAATGCGCTTTGCAAACAGGGTTCCTCTGCTGTTCGATGCCGGCGGCTGTGCGCTTTCAAAAGCAGTTCAGGGGCTTGACTGGAAAAGATACGCGATAAAAAATCTTGACAATGCGCCTCTGACTGTTTTTGTCCACATGCTTTCAGTTCATATTCCTTATACAGGTGCGGGAAAGCAGGCTGTTTCCGATGAAGAAGAAGTAATGGAAGAATTGCGCCTTGCTTTGATGCAGGCTGCAAGGCAGATAATGCGGCACATTGCGGGAAAGCGCAGGCAGCAGGAAAAAGAGCAGAAGAAAAAATTATTCATGAAATACGCGACAGAGGTTGCCATTGCACTGCATGAGCTTACTGGAAAGAAAAAAGACGAGATTGAAAAAAAACTCCATGCAATTGTCCTCAAAAAGCTGAAACTTGAAGAAAAAATGGAAAAAGACCTTGAACAGAAAACAGACGAGGAAATTGCCGCGGAACTTGAAAAAGAAGCCGCAAAGGAAAAAAAGCAGTCCAAAAAGAAAAAGCCAAAGGCAGGCGGGGAAGAAGATTCTGAATGATTTTTTTATAAATAAAAAATGGTGAAAAAAAATGGTTGATGATGTAAAGGCAAAGGACAAGGAAGTAATAAAGCGCCTTGAAGGGCTTGGAACAGGTATTTTTGAACAGATTGAAAAGGGAAAAGAGCCTGCAATAGAGCTTCCCGTAAGGAATCTTGGAAATATTTTCTTTGACAAAAAAAGCAAGACAATAAAGCTTGGGGATAAAACATCTCAGAGGCAGTTTTTGAACATCGCCCATACAAGAAAATTCATGCAGACTGCTCTTGTCGCATCGGAAATAAAAAAAATAATCAATCAGGACGCAACCACAAGCATCCGTGACTTGTATTACGCATTGAAGCACACTATTGCGGATACAAATGAAAACACTTTTGAGGAACAGGGGGAATCAGACCCTTTGATTGAGGATATTGAGGCAGGCCTTGATTTGCTGAGAGAGGAATTGCATCTTGCTGCTTCAAGCAAAGGCGTAATTGTGGGTGACATGAAAATCAAAGATGGAAAAGACACGATTGATTTGACAAAAATGGGTTCCGGAGGATGGGGAATTCCCAGCAATGTCGAGCCCGAAAGAATACAGATAAAGGATTTGAGCGCGGATTATGTTCTGTTCATTGAAAAAGACGCTGTCTGGAAAAGATTCAACGAGGATATCTTCTGGAAAAAAAACAAGTGCATTATAATTACCGGAAGAGGCCAGCCTTCAAGGGCGGAAAGAAGGTTTGTCCAAAGATTGAACAAGGAATTTGATTTGCCAGTTCTCGCCCTGATGGATGCAGATCCATGGGGAATGTATATTTATTCTGTGATAAAGCAGGGCTCTATTTCGCTTTCCTACAGCGAGGAAAAGCTTGCAACTCCCGACACAAAATACATAGGCTTGACTGTAAAGGACGTTGAAACATTCAAGATTCCAAAAGAGGTTACAATCAAGCTAAACCAGCTTGATGTAAAGCGCCTGAATGAAATGAAAAATTATGAATGGTTCAAGACAAAAGAATGGCAGAACGAATTCGCTTTAATGAAGGAAAAAGCAATCAAGCTTGAGCTCGAAGCACTGAGCAAAAAAGGAATCCGCTTCATAACAGAAACCTATCTGCCTGAAAAAATGAAAAGCAAGGATTTTTTGCCGTAAGGAAATACATTAAACTAAAATTTCTTCTATCTGCGGGCATCGTCTTTTTCCGATAGTGCCTTCCCCCCTATTCCTTTCTTTTGCCGAGATATTTTAAAGGCAGATGTTTTTGTTTCGTAAACAATATGTTTTTAATTTGTAAACACTATTTTTGTTATTATGTTTTTGATAAAATTTTTTTCTTCTTTGGAAAGGCTGAGGCTTTTGGAACTGCTCTTTTTTACGCAGCAGCCCGATTTGAAAGTCAGGGCGCTTGCAAGAAGCGCAGAAGTCAGCCCTGCTCTTGTTTCGAGCACTCTTGCAATGCTGAAGCATGAAAAGCTCGTTAAGAATAATGCAATAGATTTTCAGCATCCGCTTGCAAGGGCTTTGAAAATAATGCTGAACATAGAAAAAGCGGAATCCCTGGGCATTGCAAAAAAAATACTGGGATTATTCAAGGATTGCAAAGGAATCGGCTTGTACGGCAGCTGGGCAAACGGAACAAACACAAGAGAAAGCGATATTGACCTTTGGATAAAAACAGAGAAAGGGGCAGATGCGGGAATTTTGCAATTGAGAAGGTTTTTGAAGCAGAAAACCGGCACAGAAGCAAATGCATTGTTATTGACAAAAAAAAGATTGTCCGAACTAAAGCAGAAAGACTTTGTTTTTTATTGCATGCTGCATAATTCTTTTGTATTGCGGGGCGAAGGAATATGATTGATTTTAACGATTGCATTGCAAAAGGCCTTCTGGGAAGGATTCCCGCTTCAAGGGAAAAAGCCCTGCAAAGCATAAGCAAAGCAAAAGAACTTCTGCAGGAAGCAAATGCTGGCCTTGAAGACGGAAGAATAAATTCCGCAGTAATTGTCACATACATGGCTATTTTTCATGCCGCAAGGGCTTTGCTGTTCAAGGATGGTTATAGGGAGAAAAGTCATGAATGCATAATCCGCTATTTGGAAGAAAAATATCCTGAAATAAAAACAGCGCAAATAGAAGAACTGGAAAAATACAAAAGCGAGAGAACTCATACGCAATATGACGTGAATTATACTCCAAGCGAAGAACAGGCTGAAAAAATGTTAAAATTTGCAGAAAAATTCATACAAACAATCGAAGAGCTTGTTTGACTGAAATTAGGTGGTTATATTCCGATAACTGGTTTCATTGCCTGTGCGAATCTTGCGGAAGCGCAGAAGATTGCGAATGCGCTTCTTGAAAAGCGCCTCATTGCATGCGCAAACATTCTTCCAGAAATACATTCAAGCTATTTGTGGAAGGGAAAACTCGAAACAGCAAAGGAATCTCTGCTGATAATCAAAACCCGCAAAGCGCTTGAAAAAAAAATCCTTGAAGAAGTCAAAAAACTGCACAGCTATGAACTGCCCTCAATAGAATTTTTTTCCGCGCATGCGGAAAAAGAAACAGAAAAATGGATTGAAAAGGAAACAAAATAACTTAAGCTGTTTTTTTCCGCATCGTCAATCGCCGTTAAGAAAGATTGCTTTTTATTCCATGTCTTTCTGCTTTAATTTGAGGGAGAGCCTGGAGAAATGCTTAAATACTCTTGTATATCATTTGATATATAGTGAGATTATGCAGCCGCAGCTTCAGATTTTTAAGAAAGAGGTTTTGCGTTATCCTAGGCTCGACACTGTCCTCATGATTGAGGGCGCAATAAGAAAATCCAAAGGCGACAATACTGCAAGGGAAATCTGGCAGAAACTGCCGAAGAAAACAATGTGGCAGACCTTTCTTGCAACTCTTGATTATCTGGAATATTCCGGAAAAATCCTTGTTGAGGAAGACAGGCATGTTTCCTGGATTTGGGCGCCCAGAGAGATTGAGAAACTGAAAAAGCGCGGCCTTGTGGTGAAATGAGACAAAAGCCTGAAAGAACAAAAAGCGTTGCCTTTATTGACGCTGATTTGAGAACTGCTTTTGAAGAGCTGAAAAAAGGGAAATACGAGGAACAATGCCTTGCGATGTTCCTTAACAATGCCATTGATGCCCTGAAAGAAAATCCGCTCTGCGGAATAAAGGTTCCTTCAAAGCTCTGGCCGAAAGAATACATCCGGAAGTACTGCATTGACAACCTGCGCAAATACGATTTGCCAAATGCCTGGAGAATAATTTATACTTTGAGAGGAAATGAAATAGAAATAATTTCAGTCATAATAGAATGGCTGAGCCACAAAGATTATGAAAGAAGATTCAAGTATTAGTAGAATTCTTGCAGTGTTCTGTTCAGTTTTCCTCTTCAATCATTGCCAATGCTTTTTCATTCTCTCCCTGTTCAAGGAGCTCGAGCAGTTCCTTTACATTGCTTTTTCCGAATCCTGTTTCCGCAAGATTTTTTTCCAGCAGTTCCAATCCTATTGCGGAAACAGATTTTTTTGTTTTCTGCAGTGCGCGCAGCTCTGCAATTTTTGCCTTGAAGGAATTTGAGTCGAATTCCCTTGCAATGGAAAAAATAGCCTTTTCACCAAACTTTTTTTCAATTTCTTCAAGTGAAATATCCGAATTTGAAAGCCCTTTTGCAAGAGTTCCGGTTAACTTCAACCGCACCAATGGCTTCAAATCGTTTTTTTCCGAAAGCCAATCCGAAAGCCTTTTTTCAACTGCCTCTGTTATTTCCTGCTGTGCGGCTTCTTTGAAAACAATTTTTTCATAAAACATTTTTCTCTGCCTATGCAATGGCAGAAAATCAATTTTTTTTGTTTTAGAATCAAACAGGCAAATGCCTTTTTGCTTTTCAGATTCAAGCCTTTTCATCTGCGTAATTATCGTAGAACCCGTCAGCAAAAAAATAGAATCGTGAAGCTTTTCGGTTCCGTGCCAGTGAAGGTGCCCATCTGCAATCAAATCAAATCCTTTCGGCAAATCAGAAAGAGAAATGCTTGCAATCATTTCATCATCAAAAGGCAGGTATTCCTTTATGCTCTGGTGCAGCAGGAGAATATTTACTGCTCCCTGCAATGGTTCCGGATTCCATGCGCGCAGTGCTTCAAGCGCGTGCTTTTCCGGAATTCCTCCGAGCCCGTGCACTGCGATTTTTTCATTTCCTTTTTCCAGCACTGCAACCGCGGCGTGCAGGTGGAACAAAAAGCCTGCGCTTTCAAGGACTTCGACTGCATTCCGAAAATCCTTTCCCCTGTATTCGTGCGTTCCATGGATTGCAAAAACCGGAATGTTGAAGCATTCTATTGATTCTTTTTTTTCCTTTTTTATGCGCGTTATTCTGCATTCTCCGTGGGTTTTTTTTATCTGTGCAAATGCCCTGAATGCATTGTGCCATGTTTCCTGCGATGGGATTTCCGAGTCAAAAACATCCCCAAGAACAAGAATGCAGTCGGGTTTCTGTGCGATTGCAAGCCCGAGCGCGCTTTTTGCGTTTTCAAAGCTTTCTTCAAAGCGTTCAGAGCCTTTTCCAAAGCCAAGATGGAAGTCAGAGAGCAGTGCTATTTTCATGCAAAATATTGCCTTGGAAATAATTATAATCTGATTTAAAGCCCTGTAACAGAGCTCGGAAAAACAAAGTTAAGCGCAATCTCAAAAAGTTTTATAATTGAAATAATCCAAATGGCAGTGTCAAAAATGAAAAGGAAGGTTGCCGAAGCAAACCAGGCAGCTAAAATCAAATTAAAAACCAGTATTTTTATTTTAGTTTGTTTGGGAAGGTCTTTCCTTAACATGTTTCCCAATTGAAATGTTTGCTCGTT
>DATDTD010000083.1:0-13767 GCA_035290965.1 archaeon
TGCCTTCATTCCTTTATTTCAAGTTCCAGAGCGGATTAATGGAAGGCACAAAAATGTCCTCAAGCAGCCCCGATACAGCGATTTTCCTGAATGATTCTGCAAAAGAAATTGAAAGAAAAATCCAGAAGGCCTTTACAGGGGGAAGAAACACTCTTGAAGAGCACAGGAGGCTCGGCGGGGTTCTTGAAGTTGACAAGGTTTACGAACTGCTCCTGTTTCACTATCCTGATTCAAGGGAACTGAAAAGAATTGCCGACGATTTTTCAAGCGGAAAAATGCTTTCTCGTGAATTAAAACAGATTGCAGTCGATTTCTTCCAGGGCTTTCTGAAAGAGCACCAGAAAAAGGCAAAGGAATTCCTGCCTGCCGCAAAAAAAATTGTTTTCGGATGACTCGGATTATTTTTTTTCAGGAAAGGGAACCTTGATTTCCTCTATGGGAATTTTTGTTTTTGAGCGGATGCTTGAAACAAGCCGGAAATAAAAATCATTGTTCTGCTTTGCAAAAAAAATCCTGTCAACGCTTTTCATTTGCGCTGTCTGGAGAATCTTGCTTTCAGTGTTTCCCCATTCCTCTATTTCAAGGCAGAGCCTGCGCTTTTTTACAAAAAACTTTTTCAGCTCCTGCAATAAGGCGTTTCCTGTTGCAATATCAGAAGCAGCAAACCCGAACTGCCCCGGCATCATCTGCGTGTCGATTACAAGAAGAAGCACTATTTCCTTTGCAGAATCCAGAATGTTCTGTAAAAAAAACTCGTTGTTTTCATGCTTTGAAAGCAGTGGAACAAGAACGCGCATGCTTTTCTCCTTTCATTCAACAAACTGGTATAAATCCCTGGTTTTTTCAATTATTTCCCCGTCATCCTTCAAAAACTCGCAGACAACCCTTGCAAGGATTTTGCTTATGCCCAATCTTTTGGAAATCTCTTCAAGCGAAATTTTTTTTCCGGATTTTATTGCGCCCGAAACAACCGGCTTGTATTTCTGCAATAATTCTGTTTCAACAATGTAATAGTTTCCGTCAAAGCTTTTGATGCCGGAAATCTGCGCGCTCTTGATTGCATCGCGCAGTTCAAAGGAAAGCTTTTCGGCTTTTGCCTTATCCGTACATACCATTAAGCCGTCTGTTTCAAGGCAGTATTGTTCCATTGGCTTTTGTT
Source organism: archaeon (assembly GCA_035290965.1). Classification (GTDB taxonomy): domain Archaea; phylum Iainarchaeota; class Iainarchaeia; order Iainarchaeales; genus JAGVNX01. The sequence goes on from DATDTD010000083.1 coordinate 1,160, forward strand.
CAAGGCTTGGCTTTTCGGTTTCCTTTGTTTTTTGGGGAGCAATTTTGTAAACAGGCTTCTTGTACTGCTCGCTCAGCTTGAATGCAAAAACCCTTCCTTCCTTCAGAAGCTCTTTGAAGCGTGCGAGCTCTTTTGCATTCAAAAATTTTTCAAATTTTCCCTCTACTCTCTCTGAAAGCTTTTTTTCAGACAAAAAACCGAAAATTTTTGAGTCAATCTCAAGAGTTTCAATGTCTGAAGCCTGCGCTTTCGGAGTTTCAACAGCAGGCTCTTTTTCCGCAAAAATCAGTATTCCCTGCTTTATTTTTGTTATTTCAAAATCAAGATTCTCGTTTAAGCCAAGCTCTTTCAGCTGCTCTTTTGAGAGCGCCTTTGCAAGCTCTTTTCCCTTTAAAATCACTGTTTCCAACCCAGAGAAAATAGGCATAAAACAATTAAAAAGGCTAATCAAACAGGGCTATTTTCTTGCCTTTTTTGCATGCTTCTTCTGCTCCTCTGCAAAGGCAAAATAGGAGTAAAAAACAGGCGCTAATGCAAAAACAAGTATTTCCCCAATGAAGACAATGAAAAAAAGCGTTTCAAAATAAAACGCAATTGCTCCTGTGAGCAGGAGAATTATTGCAAGCGCCTTGAATAGCTTTGCGGCAAACAAATGTGTTTTTTCCCATACAGAATCGCTGCTCAGAGTCCAGGGAGTCCTTATTCCCACAAACCAGTTTCTTTTTGATTTTCCAAGGAGAATTCCCATGAAGTAAAAAAGAACTGCAAATGCAGGCACTAACGCAAGCCCCATGTTTATTGCAAAGCCATAGTTTGCAAGGATTACAAGCAGAAACATATAGAACATGAATGCCACAAAAATGAAAACCAGCCAGTCGTAATATTTCCTGAATTTCTTGTAGTTTTCTTTCATGGGATCTATTTTCGGAAGCACAAGGAAAAGCAAAAAAATCAGCACAGTCATTCCAATGAAAAGCGGAAAGAAAAAAGCCTTTGAACTGTATCCATTAGGCGCATTGTCAATTCCCCAGTGCGTAATAAGGTTTTCAGGAAGAGAAAAGAAAAAATAAGCCGAAACAGCAACCATCAGCACAATAAGAAAAACCGCTGCCCAGAGAATTTTTTTCATTTTTCAAAACCCGCTTTTTATTTAACTGTGAGAACGCGCAGCCCCTTGCCGCTTATTTCAACGGGATGAAGTTCCTCTGAATGCTTTGTTCCGCGCATTTTTATTACAGACAAAACCCTCTGAAAATTGATTGTTTTTCTCTGCCTTCCCATTATTATGAGGCCGTCAAACAGAAAATCTTCCGGATTGAATGCAATCCTGTCAAAATTCGTAAGGCGCTTTTCCCCTGTTGCAAGCAGGGTTATTCCAAGCTTGCCAATCTGCTCAAGCAGGGAAAAAATTTTCATCCTGAATTCCTTTGGGTCTGAGGCAAGCAGTTCAAATGGAGTGATTGAATCAAGCACTATTCTTTTCGGCTTTTTTGATTTTATTTCGTTAAGGAGATTGTCCGGAATCATTTCCCCGCCCTTTGTAATATTGATTTTTTTCAGGACAATTGAACCGCTTTTTTCAAGCTGTTCAAGCGGCATTCCCATGCCGAAAGCCATTTCGCGGATTTTTTCAATGCTCTGCTCGGAGGTAATGAAAAAACCCGTTTCGTTGTAGTCCTTTGCGCCGTAGTAAATGAATTCAAGCGCGAGGATTGTTTTGCCTGCGCCCGGCTCTCCGCTTACAAGCACTGAAGAATTCGAGATAAAGCCTTTTTTCTCGAAAACATCGTCAAGGCCCGGAACCCCGGTTTTTACAATTCCAACCATAAAAAAAACCAAAACAACTGCAAACATTATGCGTTCTTAAGTTTAAAAATATATTTCTTCATTGTTTCATTTTTTTTCTGTATTCAACTATCTCCTCAGGGGTGGCGCGCAGCATGAACCCGTAAAACTTGCAGTCAACGCATTTCATCTGCGGGGAAATAGCGGCACTGTCTTTGGAAAAACCGTAAATAACCGGCTTTACGTTTGTGGAGCCGCAGTTCGGGCAGAAATCTATTTTGCCCTTTTCATTTCTGTTTGATTCCACAATCTTTTTGTCGAGCTCTTCAAGTTCTCCCATTGCAAAAACCCGCAAATATTGCGCCTAGTTCTTTTTAAAAACCATGAAGGAATACATTGCCTTTTTTTCGCTGAGTAAATTTTTTATTTTTTTGTTGAGATGCCTGCTGGGAGAATGGACAAGAATTTTTTTTTCAAGGCGCCATCCATCCATTTCTGAAATAATGTCGTTTGATTCAAGCCTGTGCAGATGCCCCCTTGTCTTCATGGGCGCAAACTTTGAAAAAGAGCGCCAGAACCAGCTTTTTTCAAGCGGGATAGTAATAACTATTTTTTTCCCCGAAACTCTTTTGAGTTCGCGCAGGGCTTTTTTCCAGTCCGGAACATGCTCCAAAACTTCCGAACAGAGGACAAAATCAAAGGCGCTTTTTTTGAAGGGGATTTTTTCCGCATCTGCATTTATGAGGATGAATTTTTTGCCAACACAGGCCTGTCCAAGATTTTGTGCGGAAAAATCAAAGCCGAAAACATTGCTGCATTTTTTATGCGCTTCCTCAAGATAATGCCCCTGTGCGCAGCCCGCATCCAAAAAAAAATCCTTCTGCTTCAGCGAATTCATTTCTTCAAGAATCAGCTGTTCGCGCGCCTTGCTTCCCAAAAGCCTGCCGCGCACGCTTGAATAATAAAATTCCTGCTCGTTCATTCAGTCGCCAATGAATTCAACATTTTCCATACCGTTCAAATATTCAAGCCAAGCAGATACATGCAGCGTAAATTTAGAGTTCATGAAAATCACCTTCTTCTCTCACAAAGGTTTTCAAATCCGGCCTGCACCCAAAAAGGCTGTCAGGGATTTTTTCGCTTTTCTTTATCAAAGCCATTATCGTTTCGTTGTGCGAACTTGTTTTCATTTTTTGCTTCAACAAAGTTAGCAGCTGAATTGTTTTCTTTTCAACCTGAATAGATGTTATATTTCTCAAAAAAATCCACCTCTTACGCTAAAAGGATTGCTTTTCAAGGCTTTTCCTCTGTATTCCTTTAAGGTATGCGTGCACTGCAAGCACTGCCTTTGTGCCTTCTGCCGCAGCCCAGACAGTCTGCGCTAATCCCCCTGTAATATCCCCTGCTGCAAAAAAGCCTTCAATGCTTGTCATCATCATTGAATTTATTTTTACGAATCCTTTTGAATCTGTTTCTGCGCCAAGCTGTTTTGCAAGCGTGTTCCTCGGCGTTAAGCCCACATAAATGAACACTCCTTCAAGCTCTATTGTTTTTTCCTTTCCTGTTTTCCCGTTCTTTATTTTTATTCCCGAGACTTTTTCTTTTCCTAAAATTTCAACCAGCTGCGAGTTCAGCATTACTTCAAGGTTTTTCTGTTTTTTCAAAATGGGAAAATACACTTCTTCGCAGGAAAGTTCCTGAGAATATTCTATGAGCCATGCCTTTGAAGCCATTTCAGCCATGTAAAGCGCATTCGTTACTCCCGAATTTCCCCCGCCTATTACAGCGACTTTTTTTCCCCTGAAGAAGGGGCCGTCGCAGTTTGCGCAATAAGAAACTCCTTTTCCGTATAATTCTTTTTCCATTGGAACATTGAGGCTTTTGTTTTCAGTTCCTGTTGCAAGCAGGACTGCCCTTGCAAGAATCTTTTCCCCTGATTCAAGCTCTAATTCGAATTCGCCTGTTTTGTTTTTCTTTACACTTTTGACTCCGTTTCCTTCCTCTATTTCCGCGCCTAAGCTTTTCAAATGCTCTGACATTTTCTGCATTAATTCAAGCCCTGTTAACTTCTGGAATCCGGGATAGTTTTCAACGTAAATCGCTTTTGCAGTCTGCCCGCCAGCGGCCTCTGATTCAAAAACCCGCAGATGCAGGTTTCTGCGCAACCCGTAGATTGCCGCGGAAATCCCTGCAGGTCCGCTTCCTATTATTGCCAGATCGATTTTTTGCATTGAAACACCATTAAAAAAAGTTAAAACAGTATAAAAAAGTTTGGGCTTGTTCCTGTTAAAAAACAATTCGTCAGCCAAAAAAATCGCGTGATTGCCAGTGAAAAGGTTTTTATTGAGAAAAAGGCATAAGATATGCAGGAAATTCATGAAGGAAAGATAAACAATGCATTCAAGAAAAATCGTTTTTGCGATGGTTCTGGCGGGGCTGATTTTCATAACAGCAGGGGCTTATTCTGCAACTGCGCCTCAAATTTCGTATGGAGACCGTGAGATTTTTACAGTTAATATTCCTGCAATAGAAGTAAAAGACGGCAGCTGGTCTTACAATGGCGTAATTGAATTGCTCCCCGGCCTTTTCAGGGATGCAAAATACCAGAAAGTTGTTTTTAAGCTGAACAATAACGAAATCGGCGCAATAGAAGCATGCTGGGCTAGTGACGGCAATCCAGTATATAATACGGAGAATCTGATTGCTTTTTGCTATCAAATTTATGACAACACAGGCACAAAAGGGATACAATCCGAACAGATCAAAGCAAAATACGCGTATTCCGAGAGCTCGGACTATACAGTACCCCGCAAAATCTCTTTCGGAAATTTTTCTTTCGACATACAAGCAGGCGCCTCTGTTTATGATACAAGCGACTTTGTAAAAATAAGCAACTTGACAATAAACGGCCTAAACGGAGGAACAAACCCAGAACCAATCCTACGCGACAACGAACAATACATTGACATACCGCCAAAAGAAATAACAACAACCGGTGCATGGAGCTATAGCCAGACAATAGAGCTAAAGCCCCAGCTCTTCCCGGACAAAAAAGCACAGAAACTTGTATTCAGGCTTAACAACAAGGAAATCGGAGCAATAGAAGCGTGCTGGAGCAGTGACAGCAGGCCTGTAAATCGTGTCCAAAATAATCAGATTGCTTTTTGCTATCAAATTTATGACAACACAGGCACAAAAGGGATACAATCCGGACAGATTAAAGCAGAATACGTCTACTATGGAAACAGCGGCTATACAATGCCCCGCAAAATCTCTTTCGGAAATTTTTCTTTCGACATACAAGCAGGCTTTACTGGCACTTATGATTCGGGTGAATTTATCAAAATAAGCGGCTTGACAATCAGCGGCCTAAACGGAGGAACAAACCCAGAACCAATCCTACGCGACAACGAACAATATATAGACATACCAAAGGACCAAATAAAAGACGGCACATGGAATTATGCTGAGACAATCGAACTAAAGCCGGGGTTCTTCCCGGACAAAAAAGCACAGAAACTTGTATTCAGGCTTAACGGGCAATGGATTATTGAACTCGGCGCCTGCTGGTACTCCAACAATGAGCCAACGGGCAGGTTTAGTCATTTATTCGGAACCGATGAATTTGGCTATTGTTATTGGATTACTGACTATTCCACAAAAAACAGCGACGGAACCCCTATCACTACAGGAGAAATCAGGGAAAAAAAATATATTCTTCCAAGTACAAATAACACGAACTATTTTACAATTTCAAAAGGCAATTTTGAAGCCAGAATGCAGGTTGTGACGGATGCTGTTACAACAATACCTAATTCTACAAACGATACATTAAAGTTAAAAGAAATAAAAATTACAGGCTTGAAATCAGAATCACTAAGCGGTTTGACTGTTTCGGTTACAACGCCTGATGCAGGATTAGTTGCCGGGCAGCCGATTGCTTTTGAAGCCAGTGTTCCTGGCTTTGACGCATCGCAGGTAACTTTCGTTTGGAACTTTGGCGACGGCACAGAACTTGCTCGGGGCAAAACAGCAACGCACAGTTATACCAAACCAGAAGAGTATACTGTAACAGTGGAAGCAAGTTTGGCAAACAACACGGCAGGCGGATCTGCGACAAACGTCATTAAAATAAAAGAAAACCTGGAAGTATGCTCTACCTCGCAGCCAGAATGCCGAACGCCTACAGACAACATTCTTGGTGCGCTTTTTAAATTGAACAACTGGCTTATAAGAAACCTCGGGCTTGAGTAAAAAAAGCCTGCCGTGTGCATTATTTCCTTTTCTTTCTTGCTGGCTTTGAGGGCTTTTTTCTCTTTGCTTTGGGCTTTGACTGGATTTTTTTGATTGCATCTTCAAGGCTTTTTGTTCCTGCGGCTTTTTCAGGCTTTTCGGAAGGGGTTTTCCAGTAGGATATAGGAGCTGTTTCAGCCTCGTTCCCCGCTGCTTTTTTTCCGCTGCGGAAAATCAAAACAAGCGCAAGCGCGATTACAATCGCAATCAGTGCAACCAAAACAGTGTCTCTGAAGCCTGCAAGAGAGAAAAAGCCTGTTGACGGCTGTTTTTGCGGTGCGTTCAAGTCAATTTGAATGTCCTGCACAAGCCTTCCTTTATCAGTGAAGATTTGCACTGGGACTGAAAAGCTTGTTTCGGAAAAATCCTTTGCAAGAACAAGAGTCATTTCTGCTGAAAGAGTTTCATTGGGCTGCAGTGTTTTCGGAGTGAAATCAAAGCTTGCATTGAAGCCATAGGCATTCAAATCTGTTATCTGCAAAGCAGAGTTAGAATCGTTCTTCAGAATCAAATCTACTGTGACTGTTTTTTCGGCTGCCTGCACAATGCTGTTGAGTTCTCCCGAAACAGAAACAACTGCATTTGCGGGAGTTCCGTACAGCCCTCCATAAACATTTACAGTGATTGTCCTTGATTCCGAAACATTTTCAGCGGAAATTTTAATTGTTGCCTTGTAGGAAGCGCTTTTTGTGTCATAGGGAGGGTCAAGATACATGTAAACTGATTTTTCCTCTCCGGCATTAAGCGAAAATGCAGAAGGCTGGAAAAAAACCCAGCTTGGTCCCGAGATTTCGGCTTTTGCCTGAACGCTTTTTGTGCCTGTATTTTTTATTTTCACTGTAAAGGAGTTTTCCCTGTTTGCCTTTGAATCTCCAGCATTGATGTCTATTGCATTGTTCAAGCCGTCATAATCCGCCTGCAGGGAATAGCAGTCTATTATTTTGAAGGAAAATTTTTCTGTTCTTGAAAAAAAGCTTGAACTCAGCGAAAGTTCGAAATTTTTGTCGCCGGTTTTTTCATTTTCAAGCGAAATTTTTGCAGTGAAAACCTGCTTTGAGCTTGGAGAAATGGTTGCCTTGCTCGGGACAATTGAGGCGTTTGCACCGCGGATTGCAGCGCTTATGTCAATTGGATTTGCCTTGTCATTGAGAATTTCAAATTCGTAAACAAGAGGCTCTTCAATGCAGACAGAAGGGACAGCTGCAGACTGCCCGTTTGCCTTTGCACTTGAAATTGTTACTCCGTAGCAGTCCTGCAATTGGACTGAAAATTCCTGCACAGTGTCCTTGTTGAATTTTGTAGAATGCGCTTTCAGGACAAATTTGTATGCTCCCTGCTTTGCAGTGCTTTTCCTGAAGAGAACTGTAATTGTTTTCTGCTCTGTTGCCTTCAACTGCATTGCAGAAGGGCTTATTGCAATCCAGTCAGGCCCTGAAAAGCCCAGTTCAATTGAATCGTCAAGCCTGCCCGAGTTCTTGATTTGTATCTGGGCAGTTGTGTCAGTGTCTGAACATGCCCTCATTGCATCCGCGGAAAAATCTATTTTCTGTGCGTCTGCTATTTCAAGCGAAAGGCTTTTCTGCGCGAAAAAGCTTGTGTTCTGGATGCTCGCTTTGAGGCTGAAGGCATATTGTTTTGCCTGTGCAGAGCAGGGCGGCTTTAAGGTTGCGTTCAATTGAATCGAATGGTTTTTTTCAAGCAGGAACTGCGTTCTTGTAAAATCAATCCATTCATTTGGAATTCCCTGGACAGAGAGAGAAACAAGCTCGTCGCTTTTTCCCGTGTTTGAAACACTAACCTGAAAGCTTTTTTGTTCGCACTGCTGCAGTAAAAAGGAATCCGCATTCACATCAATGGAAATCTGCCTGCTGGCTCCCACAAAAACGCTTATTTTCTGGGAAAAGTTTTCCAGCGGGCTTGAAACAAGGATAACTGCACCATAAGTTCCGGGAGCAACTGAACAGCCCTGTGGCTTTATGAATGCATAAAGGCTTGCACTTGAATTTGCAGCAACAGCAATCTGCAGCGGCTTGTCTGCAATCCACTGCCCGTTAAGGTTAATCCAGCCTGCCGCTTCTCCCGAAGCCGAAATTGAAAAAACCTGTTCTGCTGTCTTGTTGTTTGAAAGCGCAAAAACAGCCTGTGCCGGCACAATGCAGTCTGTTGAAACAGAAAAGGTTCCTGAAATTGACGAAGCGCATGCAATGCCGGAAAAAGCCAGCAGTGCAAAGAAAACCAAAAAAATTTTTTTATTCATTTTTTCCACCCCAAAAATTATCGCCAAAAAAAATTTTTATTTGCTGTTTCCAAGCCAAAACTTCTTGTCCTGACGTTTTTTTATATTTTACGAATTGCCCTGTTTTCCGCCCATTTTTCCTTCTCGCTGTTCGATGCGGCAAAGCCTGTTACTGCAATTGCCGCAAGCAGAAGGATTATGAGAACCACAAGGCCGAGCGCAAGGCTTTCCCCGAGCGTAAAAAGCCCGAAGCCACCGAACGGAGCGCCCTCGGCGCCTTCCCTTGAAAGAATCACAATCTGCAATTGCCTTGTTGCTGTTTCATTTCCGTTCCTTACTTCCAAAAGGGCAGGATAAGAGCCTGCGGGAATGTTTCCTATTGAAAGCGAAAGCTGGATGTTTTTCGATTCAGAGGGATTGAATATTATTGAATTAAAGCTGTTCGACGTAATCTGCTCTGGAAGGTTTTTCAGCGAAACTCCGACATTCGGGAATATTGTTTCTGAGTTGTTCCTGAGCTTTACTGAAATATTCTGCTGCGAGTTTGCATACGCCTGTATCTGCAGCGGATAGCTTTCAATTGCAAGCTCCTGTTCCAAATCTCCCGCCTTTTCAAGCACAGTGAAGACAGGCTTCAGGAAGAATGTTTTTCTGCCGGATTTTATTATTACATTCAGGTCATAGTCTCCGAGAGCCGCTGCCTCTGCAACAGAAACAAAGAGATAAACCTCCTGCGCTGTGTTCTTGTTCAGGGAAAAATCCGGATCCGAAAAAACAGCGTTCATGTTTGCGGGAACATTCGGAATATAGAAATTAAAATCCGAGTTTGTGTCGCCGTTGTTCTGTGCCAGGAAAACAAAGATTCCCGTTTCACTGCGCCTGATTGAAAGATTGTTGTTCTGCAGCAAAACCTGCGGAAGGCTCGTGGGCCTTACTATGATGCGCTTGCTTTTTTCTACCCTGTTGTTTGGGTTCCATGCAATTACAGAGATGTTATGATCGCCTGTGCTGTCGCTTGTGCGCGCATTGACATCGAAATAAAGCGTTCTTTCCTCAAATGCATCGAGTGAAACAGAGCTGTTGCTCAGATAGGTTGGCAAATCGCTCAGGACTGCGGCATTGATTGTTTGCGCTTCTTTTGAAAGATTCCTTATCTGGAAAAAAATTCTCGAGGAAACTGTTTTTTCGACTGCAATTGAACCCGAAGGCAGGCTCAGCTCGAAGCTCGGGAAAATAATTCCCTCGCAGTCTTTTACAAAAATAGGGACAGTCCTTTTGATGTAATCAGTGCCTGAAGAAACATAAATGCTTACAGGAATTTTCCCGACCTGCGAAAGCCTGCTTGTGTGAACGGAAAGCCTGATGTTTTTTTCCTGGAAAGCATCGAGGTAAATCTGCGATTGTTCAAAGCTTGGAAGCAGAATTTCGCTTTCGGCATTGAGAGTTATGGTCTTGAATGAAGAGGTTTTGTTCCTTACAAGGACATTAATGAATTCCTCTTCTCCCCTGCATACATCTGTCGGATAGGGAATTATTTCAAGTGAAGGGCTGTCCTCGCTAACTAAAACAGTTCCAAGAGAGACAGTGAATGAATCCCCGTCAACAAAAAAAATCATTGAAGCGCTGTAATCAGCCTGCTGTGCATCGATTGTCCTGAAGCTTGCCGCAATCTGGGTGCTTTCACCCGCATTAAGGCAGAAGGATTCGTCAGCAAAGTCAACGGAAACATAATCTGAAAAAAAGCTGTTCCGGATTTCAATGCATTTTCTTGAATCTGTTGTATTTGCAAAAGAATAAAGAACTCCGACATTGTCGTTTCTCTGCATGAAAATGCTGTTTGCCTGCGGAGAAACTTCTATTCCTGAAAAAACAGAGGCAAATGCCTGCGAGGCAAAAGCCAGCACAAAAACAGTCGCAATCAATCTGAAAAATTTCATATTCAAGTTTTTCACCTTTTTAGTTTATCCTGTGCAGAAACCTTGCAATAAAAGCAATGAGCAGGATTGCTGCAATAATGACAAGGACAATTGTGAGCGCATTCTCGCTCCCGATTGCTGCGAGAGAAACAAAGCCCGCTGAAATAAATCCAATGCCAGAATCCTGATTCTGTTCAGGAACAGGAACAGGCCGCTGGAATGCGGGATTCTTAAAGGCAAGGCTTATTGTGCGCACTGCCTTTTCATTGTCAAGCGAAACAACAAGAGTGCTTTCATAAGTCTGCCCCTCTAACCCCTTTGCGGGATAAATGCGAAGGGTGAATTTTGATTCAGAATTTGCCTGTATTACATCGGGAACCCCGAGCAAATCAGAGGTTGCGGGAGAAAAAAATCTTACATCAAGAGTCTTGTCAATGGGAGAGTCGTTTTTCACAATAATCCAGAAATCTCTGGGAGAATCAAAAATAAATGCACCGCTCGGAGCCTCGAGCAAAAAAGCAGATGCACTGCCAGTTAAGGCAAGCAAAAAAACTCCTGCAAGGAGCATTGTGAAAAATTTTTTCTCCAAAAAAAAACCCCAAACACCCATGAAGATTAATCTTCACTTATTAACTATATGAATTAACTAAGCAATATAGATATCCCTTATATGCAAATTTAAAAAGCTATCGGGAAACACAAAAAAGACTGGTTATTTTCCCTTTGCAGCCATTTTCAATAAATCTGATTTTGAAATAATTCCTGTTATTTTTCCCTTTTTTCCCACTAGGACCGCGGCATGGAATGAAAGCATTGCGGAAACAAGCTTTACGGGAGTGTTCTCCTGCACAATGGGAAGCGCCTCTTCCATTACACCCTTTACCTTTGTTTTTGCAAGGTCAACGGCATTCGGCAATTTTCCCAGCATTGAAAGCACTCCCTTCTCTGTTATGGAACCAATCGACCTGTCGTTTGCAATTACTGGAAGCTGGGAAACGCTGTTTTTTTCCATGAGCAAAACAGCCCTTTTCACTGAATCAGAGGGAGAAACAGAATAGACATGCCTGTGCATTATTTTTTCCGCGCTCACGCTGTTTTCCTCGTGAAGCCTTTCAATGCAGTCGAATAACTGCCTTGCCTTTTCAAAGCCCGGAGAAAGCCGCCCTGATTCAATCTTTGCAATTAAGCTCTGGCTAACCCCTGAAAGCTTTGAAAGCTCCTGCTGGGTTAATCCTGCTGATTTGCGCCGGATTTTTATTTCCGAAAGCGATGGAAGCATAAAAGCATTGTGCGCGGAAAGCATTAAAAAACAGATTATTCTTATAGGAATAATTTTTGCAAAAACAATTCCTTAAAAAGCCTTTTTTATTCCGAAGTATGAATAAGTTTCTTTTTTCAGGAGGATTTTTTATGAGAAGCGGAAAATACCTTTTTACTTCGGAAGCAATGACAGAAGGCCACCCGGACAAAGTCTGCGACCAGATTGCGGACGGGATTCTCGATGCGATTTACAAGGACGATCCAAACGGGAGAGTCGCGTGCGAGGTAATGGCAGGAATGGGATTCATTATTGTGACAGGAGAAGTCACTACAAAAACCTATGTCGACATTCCGAAGCTTGCAAGGAATATTATTTTTGAAATCGGATACAACAAGCCTGAATACGGCTTTGATTCCCACACAGTAGGTGTTCTGACTGCAATCAACGAGCAGAGCGCAGACATCTCAATGGGCGTAACAAAAAAATCGCCAAAAGAGGTCGGAGCGGGAGACCAGGGAATGATGTCAGGATACGCTACAACAGAAACTCCCGAATTAATGCCATTGCCTATTCTGCTTGCGCACAGGCTTGCAAAAAAGCTTTCAGAGGCAAGGAGAAGCGGGCTGCTTCCATACCTGAGGCCTGACGGAAAAACACAGGTAACTGTTGAATATGAAAAGCACGTCCCGAAAAGAATTGATTCTGTTGTAATCGCGGCACAGCACGATCCTGATGTAACAATTGAAAAACTGCGGGAAGACATAAAAGAAAAAGTAATCAAGCCTGTCTGCGAAAAATTCATTGACAAGGAAACAAAGTTCTACATCAACAATACGGGCAGGTTTGTAATCGGAGGCCCTGTTGCTGATTCGGGATGCACGGGAAGAAAAATAATCCAGGATTCTTATGGAGGAGTGGGAAACCACGGCGGCGGGGCTTTTTCGGGAAAAGACCCTTCAAAAGTAGACCGCTCGGGAGCCTATTATGCAAGATACGTGGCAAAAAACATTGTTGCTGCAGGGCTTGCCGACAGGGCAGAGGTACAGCTCTCATACGTAATCGGAGGCACTGAACCTTTGAGCATTTTCATTGACACGCACAATACAAACAAGGTTGA
>DATDTD010000084.1:0-6075 GCA_035290965.1 archaeon
GAAAAAAAACGAAGCCGAAACAAGCAGGAAAACAATGAGCATTGTCTTTTTTTTAACCCTTGCAAGGTAATCCGAATAATTCAAAAAAAAAATTTCCAGCAAAAAAAATTTTTTCCAGAATCCCGCAAGCCGCCTGAAGAAGCGCGCTATTTTCAGCCCGATTTTTTTGTTCAGGGGCAGGAGGAAGAGCGCGGCCGCGAGCAGTATTACTGCAAATCCCGATAAAAGCGCAGTCCTGAAAATAATGCCTGATTCCAGAAAGAAAAAAAACAGGACTATGCAGGCCGCAAAGGCTGCTATTACAAGAAACTTAAGCCCTTTCGCAGCCATTGAGGCTGCAATGGAATCGGAAAAAGACGCATTGCAGTGCTCTTTCAATAACAAAGCCCTCAGCGCGTCAGTACCGAGCTGCAGCGGCGTTAAGGATGCAAAAACAGACGCAAAACCGAGAACAAGAACCTTTCCAAAAGGCAGGTTTGCATGTTTTTTCAGCAGGAAAGCCCAGGAAAAAATCCACAACAGGACTGAAAAAACAAAAAAAAGACAGGCAACAGCCAAAAAAAAGGCATTTGCCCTTAATATTGCTTCAAAAGAATCAGTTAGTGTTGCGAACAGGGCAAATACTGCAATAATGACAATAAGAAACAGAAAAACCTGCTTTTGCCCTGAAAACATTCAAATCACGAAAATTTAAAGCAAAAAAAAACCGGCTTTCAAAGCTTGTCAGCTGCCGCCTGTGTTGAGTGTTTTCTTTGACAGCAAATCGCTTATGAGCTGGTTTGAATAATTAATGACGTCGGCGGCATTCGAATACATTATATTTGCGACAATGAATGCCGAATTGCCAAGCTGGACTGGATTTTTTGTCTTAAAAGAAAGCCTTTTTTTTTCAAGCAGGACATAGGGCACTGCAACAGAATCGTTCGGGGAATCGAGCAGGATTTTTACGCTTTCCTCTGAAGACAGCTGTGCAAGGCAGTCTTCCTTTGAAATTTTTTCTGACTTTGTAACATCCCCCTTATTTGTAATGCAATAGGAAAGCGTGTTGCCCGAATCAAGCACCCTGTAAAGCAAAACAACAGTCTTGCTGTTGCCGTTAAGGACAACTGAAAAGACATTCGAGGCATTGAAAACCTGCGAGTCGGCTGCGGAAACAGTTTCATGCATTTCGGGGGAAACAATAAAAATAGAGGAATCCCCGAGCTCTGCAAAATAGGTTTTCGGGTCGAAGGAATTAGACTGGACAAGAAGCCCGTTCACATTGTAGGAGTACAGGGAAGTGCGCCCCGCAAAAACAAACGCAGAGCCCCATACAACAACGGCAAGCACTGCGAAAAAAACTGCCATCCAAAAAAGATTTTTTTGCTTCAAGAAAACCACAAAACAATTTACAGCATCCAATAGATTACAAAATAAAAATTATTTAAAGCAATCCTTTTGCAGAGGCTGCAAACAGAATGCAAAAAAAATTGCAGCGCAGAAAATTCTAAAAAACAAATAGATTATACATAACTTGTTTTTGTTTTCACAAGGAAGAAAGTGAAAAAAAAAGAAAAAGAAAAAATTAGGCTTTTTCAAGCCTAATTTTTTATTCTCTAAAAAATTTTGGATTTTACTCCAACAGCGTGTCCAAAACCTCTATCAGATCCTGTGCTGCCTGCGTAGTGTCAGCCGCCGTGTAGCCAGCAACAATTACGCTGCCGTCGCTCAACACGTCAACTACCCTGTCGCCGGAAGCCGTCAGTGCCTCTGTCAGGTTTGTACCGTCGCTCAGGACAACGTTCTGCGCCAGCTTGTTTACCAAGTAGCCGCCGACAATTATTGCCTTGCCTGGTGCAACAGTGTCTGTTGTTACCAGCTGTCCTACAGGATATATGCTCTTGTAGGTTGCAGGTAATGGAACAGCTCCGCCGCCTGCCGGGCAGGTTGCCGTAACGTTGATTGCAGTGACAGTTACTTCTGTTCCGCTGGATGTCTTTCCTGTCTGGTCTACTGCAAGTCCAGTCAGGGCTTCTCCGCCTGAAACAGTTGTTGTAGCTCCTTTTCCCAGTGCCGTTAGCTTCAGATATGTCTGGGTTTCCGGACCTGTTACTGTAACATAGTCAGAAGTCACGTCTATTTTTGTACCGTAGTCCAGATATGCATGCTGCAGATAGGAAAGTGCAGTCGCGTCTGTTGTCAGGTATGACCAGGCTGTCGTTGGAGCATTTACATCAGCTGTGTAAATTAGGAGATTTGTGTTCGGGTATGGAACAGGCTTTCCAAGGGACGTCTGAATATTTATATTGAAGTCCTGGCTAGTTCCGCCGTTTGCATCCATTGCAAACTGCGCAACATAGAATTTAAGGTCTCCTTCATTGCCACCCATTCCCAGTATGTCTGGAACATAGTGCTTTCTGAAATAGGCTCTTTCAGTATCTGCTACAGCCGCATCGTTGAACCCTATTGTCGGGCCTGCTGACAATACCAGTGAGCCCTGCTCTTCAAGGTCTGTTCCCTGGAAGAACACGTCAAAGTTTGCGTATGGGCTTGTGAAGTTTGTTGTCCTGTCCAATAACAGATAGCCTTTTCCTTGTTCCTCGTTTGCTGTGAATGCGTATTTGTATGTGTCGTTTAGGAGTGACGCTGATAAAGTCAGTGGAGCCGATGCTTTTCCTATTCTTGCACCGTTTTCATCGTTGTAGTATATTGTGTTGTTCACTGGTGTGCCGCCGCCGCCTCCGATCCAGGTTGCATTTGTAATTGAGCCTGTCGGGTCTGTACTTGAGAACTGGCAGTTTCCGTCTGTGTACAAGCCTATATTGCCCGGCGTATTGCCTGTTACAACATATGTTACTCCATTGAGGTCTACCGGAGCGCCTGCATTAAAGCGGTATCCGAAGTCTGTCATCAGGTTTATGTCAGCTGCTACTCCTCCGTTTATATCCAGCTTGAAACCATTCAGGTATAGCGAGTTGGCATCTGCGGTTGCTATTCCCGGGCCTCCGCTGACAACATTTGTGTCTGTCTGACTGCACCTGTACCAGAATGTTGCACTGGATAGTGTGAATGAACTCCAGCTTGTTGAACCCAAATCTGAGTCGAACTCTATGTAGAAAGGAATATCCCTTAATGCGCTTCCGGAGTCCTTGTACTGAACACAGCCTGAATTTGATGCTAATCCCGCTGAGCATCCGTCAAGTTTTCCGATCTTGTAGGTTGCTATTGTCTTGTTCTGCTCGAAACCGTCAAACTTCAGCCTTATGAAGTCGTATCCGAGAGTGTCTATAGTTGCGTTTATTGAATCCATAAATATTGCTTCCTGTGAAGCAGTCTTATGGGCCTCAATAAGGGATTGGTCTCCTGCAAACAAAGGCTGTTTTACGCCTGTACCGTCCCATCTTTTTTCTGAGTTTTTGATTGTTATTTTTTGCAGTGTTGTATAGTATCCTGGCGCTGATGATGCTGTACTGTTGAAGTCAAGGCCTGCTATCCAGTAATCATTCATTGAGTTTGTGTCAGATGAATCGTATGGGAATTGCTTTGCGTCCGCTATCCTTACAACTCCTTTTCCGACTGTTGCTGTAACATAGCCTTTGCCTGTGGATACTTCAACTGAGATTGTTGAGACATATACTGTGCTGTCCAGGACATATGTTCCGCCGCTCAGGAAAATTTCATCCAGGAAAGCCCCTGCGCTTACTGACTGTGTGTCAAGGAGATTTCCTTCAGAGTCGTATAAGTCTACCTGCGCGCTGTAGGACGCAACTGCTGTTCCTGCTGCAGTTATTGCTGCAACCTTTACTTTGAGTTCCTGTCCTGCATAGGCTCCTTTTCCCGTCAATCCAGTGATTTCGTTGCCTTCATAGTATTTTGTCTTTGCGGATTCTTTAATCAGCCTCAGTGTTTTTGGAGATGCTGTAGAGTCTATTTGGTTGACAGTATATGTTTCTCCCAAGAATGGTATTACCATGTTGTCGTTGTCGCCGTCGTCAAAGACTGCGTCCGAGGAAGAATCTATTGCCGGAATTCCGTTGTTTGTTGCGCCTCCAAAGCTTGCAACATATTTAAATCCGTTTGCGCTGATGATCAGGGCAAGGTCTTTTACATCCTGTAATTTGTCAAACTTTGCGTCTGCATCAATGTGGAATTCTTCCTTCACTTGCAATGAAGTCGTGGACCCGTTGTAGGTGTATGTTTTTGTTGTGTTTGTCAGGATTGATTGCAATTGCCCGCTTCCAAGTTCTTTTACAAACTCGTGAGCTGCTTGTGCATTTGATGTTGAGTTCATTGGATAGTTTGTATCCTTCATTGAGTAGGACAATGTTGAGGAATAGGTCGTTGATCCGCCGACTGTTACATCGACTGTCTTTGCCGATACTGTAGGGTCGTTTGTCCCTGATCCTTGTGTTACTGCTACCTGTTGGTTTGTTGTAGCCAATTGCGCTACTTTTGCAGCAATGTTGCCAGCCCATACAAAGTCTGAAACTGCAGCACCGCTTGTGCCTACAGCGACCTGTACTAAGGGCGCTCCTGTGGTTGTGTTGACCAAATCTGCTTTGGTTAACTGGTCTGCATTATTCAATATTGTAGCAGCTACCATTGGAGCTATGGCTGAACCAACTAATGCTGTGCCAACTGCTATTGCAGCTAGCTTTTTTACGTTCAGTCCTTTCATTTTTGTTTCACCTCGAGTTGATATTATTTCTGTTTATCAAAAAAAAGTCTAGGTTTTGCCTTAAAGAGCCGTGCCTCACGCACAGTTAACTCTCGAAGGCTATTGTGTCTAGCTAGACTCACTACTATTGTACTAATCGGGAGTTTAAAAAGATATCGCAAAATAACAAAAAACAAGTTTCTAAAAAAATGTTAATAAGGGCTTTTTTCCTGTTATTGCAGAACATATTCAAGACAATCAACGAAACAGTACATTTCTGGAAAAATCGCTTTGCAACGAACATTTGAGTTTTTTTCTCTTTTGGAACTGCGTGGCGTTTTTCTCTTTTGGAACGGCTGGAGACTTTTCTCTTTTTTTCTAAAAAAGAGAAAAGGCTTAGCGGTATAGCTTGTCGTGGAATTTTTCGAGCTCTTCCTTGTTCATTGCTTTTGCAATGTAGTTGGAGTATTTGTTTATCATGTCAGTCATGTCTATCAAACCGTCCTGCAAATCATGGGCGGAAAAATAGACTTTTTCGGGTTTTATTACTTCTATGGAGCTCGGGGAATAGAAGAACATGAATTTTATCAAGGAGGCAAAGTCCTTTACGGAAAGATTGACTTCTATATAGGCTGAATAGTATCCCTGCTGCTGGGCGCTTTCTTCCTGCTGGCTTACCTTTGCTTTTTCAAGGGAATAAACAGTGAAGACTGTTTCCTTCTGCATTGCGGCAGCGATTTTGTCCATGTTTTTTTTCAGAAGCGTTTCCTCTATTGCCTGCATTTCAATGTATGCCCTTAAGCGGAGCGCGCTGTCGTCTGTTTCAGAAACCTTTTTCCTTCTCAGGACTTCATCCGCAATGTTTTCCTTGAGCTTGTATTTTGTGGGAAACCCTTCCTTTGTAATTACTTCCTTTTTGAGCATTTCTTTTAGTTCTTCCGACAATTTGTTATATGGAAGATTGAGCTGCTTGTTGAGCTCCTCGATTGTCTTCGGCTCGTGCAGCAGGAGCATTGCAATCCTTTTCTGTTCCTCTGTAAACTTTGGCATAACAGAAGAGTTGGCAAAAAAATTTATAAAACAGGCTGAATGGCTTTTAAGCCTGAAAAATAAGGAATTAAATAAACTTTGAAAGAATAATTGAGTATGTTTCTTGCGGAAATCCCCGACTTGTTCGGGACAGGAGTTGCAAATGCCGCAACCCAGTGGCTAGTGAATAATCCCGCCACAATCGGAATAGGAATAGTGCTGATTGTAGTAACAATTCTGGTAATTGTTTTATTCAAGCAGATAATAGTGAATTCAGTCCTCGGAATAATTGCACTTGCAGTATTGACTCTTGTTTTCCAGGTACAGCTTCCTTTTGTTCCCGCAATAATAGCAAGCATAGTATTCGGGCTTGCGGGAATAGGAGTAATGCTGCTCCTCAAATTTTTCGG
>DATDTD010000085.1:0-2419 GCA_035290965.1 archaeon
CGCTGCCCGCGAAATTAATCAGCGTAATTGATTTTTCCATAGTCTCCAGCTTCTGTGCAAGAATTCAATGTTTGAACCAATAGAGTTTAAATAACAATTTTGCAATTTTTTAATTGACTGAATTTATCATATAAAGGCAAAAAATGTTTTTAAATCCAAACTGGTTTAATAATCGAATTGTAAAGTGTTTTTTTTATGAGGATTGTTTTCTTGAATCCGCCGTTTCACGGCACTACCTTTAACAGGGAAGTGAGATTCCAGGCTGTTTCGCCGCAAAAAGCCCTGCATCCCCCGCTGCTGCTTGCCTATGCCGCGGCAGTCTGCAAAAAAGCAGGGCATGAGGTTGACTTGATTGATGCGCCCGCGCTTGAAATTTCCGAAGGGCAGACAATCAAAAGAATCGCGGATTTTTCACCTGATTTTGCAGTCATGCTTACTTCCACTGCCTCTGTGCAGTCGGACGGCGCAATTGCAAAAAGAATAGGCATTGAGGCAGGCGCAAAAACAATTGCAGTGGGCGTGCATGCAACCGCTGTTCCTGAAGATACCCTGCAGAGAGGCTTTGACATTGTTGCAAGGGGAGAATACGAATACACAATAAGGGAGCTTGCTTCGGGAAGCGCGCCTGCAAATGTGCCTGGAATTTCCTTTTTTGCGGGAGGCAGAATAGTGCACAATGCAGACAGGCCGCTGATTTCAAATCTCGACGAACTGCCCTTTCCTGCAAGAGAGCTTCTGCCGAACGAAAAATATTACAGCGCATTATACAAAAACCCGTTCACTTTCATTCTTGCAGGGAGAGGCTGCCCGCACCAGTGCATTTTCTGCGCAGGCCCGCAGTTGATGTCGGGGCGCTATTACAGGTTCAGGTCTCCGCAGAACATTGTCGGGGAATTAAAGCACATAAAGCAGAATTTTCCAAAAATAAAAAGCGTCCTGTTCAATGACGACACTTTGAATGTAAACAAAAAGCACATTCTTGAAGTCTGCGATTTGATGATAAAGGAAAAAATCAGCCTGCCCTGGGCAGCCTATTCGCGGGTTGATTCTGTTGACTCGGAAATAGCGGAAAAAATGAAAAAAGCCGGATGCTTCCTCGTAAAGGTTGGCTTTGAATCCGGCAATGACGAAATTTTAAAGGCAATGAAAAAAGGCGCCCGTGCAACAACAGAACAGGGAGTAAAATGCGCCCAGATTTTCAAAAAAGCCGGAATACAAGTCCATGGAACATTTGTTTTCGGCATGCCGGGCGAGACAGTCAAAACAATGCAGAAAACAATAGATTATGCAAAGAAACTCGACATTGATTTTGTCCAGTTTTCAGTTGCACAGCCCTATCCCGGAACAGAATTTTTTGAAATGCTGAAAAATAAGGGCTATATGAAATTCAATTCCTGGAGCGAATTCCTGGATGAAGACGGCTGCATTCAGCCGATTTTTGAATATCCCGAGCTTTCAAAGCAGGACATGGAGAAAACACTGAAAAGCGCTTACAAGCAGTATTATCTCAGGCCGCGCTATATTGCAAAGGCAATCCGCCAGAGAATTGCAAACAGGGAGCTTGCAAAAACAAGCGTCAAAAGCGCGCTTAACCTCTTGAAATACATGAAAGACTGAATTTGTTTTTGAAGGTGTTCACAATCCGGCTTGTTGTTCTGATCCCTGCTTTCAACGAGGAAAAAACAATCCGCAATGTTGTCTCTGAAATTCCAAAAAAAATTCCCGGAATCAGCGAAATAAAAGTCCTTGTTGTCAACGACGGCAGCACTGACAATACTGCGAAAGAGGCTAAAAAAGCCGGCGCAAATTTTGTTGTTTCGCATTCTTCGAACCTCGGCCTGGGAGTTGCATTCAGGACGGGAATTGAAAACGCTTTGAAAATCGGCGCCGGCATTATTGTGAATATCGATGCCGACGGGCAGTTCAACGCGGGAGACATTCCGAAGCTGATTGCGCCGATTCTTGAAGGAAAAGCCGACCTTGTAACATGCACAAGATTCAAGGAAAAAAGCCTTTCACCGAAAATGCCCGCAATCAAAAAATTTGGCAACAGTGTTTTTACAAAAATAATCTCTTTTCTGGCAAGGCAGAAATTCACTGACACGCAGTGCGGCTTCAGGGCATACAGCAGGGAATGCGCTTTGCGCCTGAATCTTTTCGGAAAGCACACATATACGCAGGAAGCCCTGCTTGATGCGATAGAGAAAGGCATGCGCGTTGCAGAAGTGCCTTGCCTTGTTCTTGGAGAGCGCAGCGGAAAATCAAGGGTAGTGCAGAGCTGGTTCGCCTATTCGATAAAGGCCTTGATAATAATAACAAGGACTATAAGAGACCACAAGCCGCTGCAGTTTTTCGGTTCGATAGGATTGTTCTTTTTCCTGATTGGCGCAGCCAGCGCCTTCTGGCTCTGGATAAGGCT
>DATDTD010000086.1:0-8571 GCA_035290965.1 archaeon
GCCTGTCGGCGACAAGGCAGTTAACCGGACAAAAATTCCGGCCTGGATAATGGGCGGAAGAAAAATTATTGCAAGAGAATTTTTAAGCGGTTTCTTTGGAAGCGAAATGACAAAACCAAGCATTGACAAAAGAAACGGAAAAATATTTTTGCAGCCGATGCTTTCCTTAAACAAATCAAAACAATTACTGCAGAACGCCCTGGAGTTTGCCGAACAATTAAAAGAATTGCTGCAAAAGTTCGGCGTAAAGGTTTCCCACATAAAAATTGTCGACGGAATAAAAAGAAAATCCGGCATTGAAACAAAAAAAATAAAACTGCTTGTTTCAAGCAGGACTGAAAGCCTGCTCAATCTTTACGGGAGCATAGGATTTGCCTACTGCGCCGAAAGAAAAAGCGTTGCAAGAATGGCTTACAGTTATTTGTTATTCAAAAAAACAATGATTGAAAAAAGAATCAAAGCGCAGGAAATCGCAATTGTATTGGCAGGAAACGGCAAAAGCGTTTCCCAAATAATGGAAACAATGGATGCAGGCGTAAAAAGGCACGATGTCAGCAACTGGCTGAAAAAAAGCAGAAAAGGGCTGAACAAGTTCATAAGGGTTTCCCAAAAAGAATTTCCAAAATTCAACGATTGGATTAGGGAGCACTGCATTTCGGCAAACGGCTTGGCTTGGGAAACAATAGAATCAATAAAAGAAACAGAATGCAAAGAAGTAATGGACATAACAACAAGGCAGGATTACCACAATTTTTTTGCAAACGGCTTTTTGACGGGAAACTGCGGGCTTGTAAAAAACCTGTGCCTGATGGCCGAAGTTACAACAGATGCTGACGACAAGCCGCTTGAAGAACTGCTGAACAGAAAGGGAGTAAAAATGAGAAAATTGTAATTGCGCGTGCAATGCAAAAATCCGGATGTGTGTTTTATGGCTGAAACCTTAAAGGCTGCAAAAATTTATATCAACGGAAGGCTGGTAGGCTTTCACGATTCCCCGAAAGAGCTGACAGAAGAGCTGATTAAGTCAAGGAGAACGGGAAAAATAAGCCATCTCGTGAACATTGCCTTCCACGACGACACAAACGAATTATACCTCAATACTGATGCGGGAAGAGTGCAGCGACCCTTGATTGTAATTGAAAACGGAAAATCAAAGTTGACAGAAGAAAATCTGCGCGATTTGAAATCTGGAAAAATGGCATGGAATGATTTGCAGAAACAGGGCATAATGGAATATGTAGATTCCGAAGAAGAGGAAAATCTTTTTATTGCACTGAAGGAAGAAGAAATAACAAAGGAGCACACTCACCTTGAAATAAATCCTGTTATAACATTGAGCGTTATTTCCTCAATGGTTCCTTATCTGCAGCACAACATGTCTGGAAAGGTTTTGCACGGAGACAAAATGTACAAGCAGGCAATCGGAATCAATGGAATGAATTACAATCTGCGCACAGATACAGAAGGATATCTGCTGCACTATCCCCAGAAAGAGCTTGTTTCAAGCAGGACAAACGATTTCATTGAATTAAACAGCAGGCCCCAGAGCCAGAATTTTGTGGTTGCAATTCTTCCGTTTTACGGATTCAATACGCAGGACGCATTGATACTCAACCAGGGAGCGTTAGACAGGGCTTTGGGAAGAAGCTCTTATTTCAGGGCTTATGAGGGCTCGGAAAACAGATATCCTGGAGGGCAGACTGACAAGTTTGAAATTCCGAACGAGGAAACAATCGGCTATCTGAAAGAGGATTTGTACAAAAACCTCGGCGCCGATGGATTGGCAGAGGTTGAATCTTTTGTCGATGAAAGAGCGATTGTAATTGGAAGGACTTCTCCGCCGAGATTTTTGGAAGAGATTTCAGAATTCGGAGTTGTAAAAGAAAAGAGAAGGGAAAGCAGCGTTACAACAAGAAAAGGAAAAAAAGGCTACGTTGACACAGTGCTTATAACTGAAAACGAGGATTCAAACAGAATGGTAAAAATAAAAGTCAGAAGCACAAACATTCCGGAAGCGGGAGACAAGGTAAGCAGCAGGCACGGGCAGAAAGGAGTAATCGGAGCAGTTTTTCCCGAAGCAGACATGCCGTTTACTGCAGACGGAATAAAACCCGATTTGTTATTAAATCCCCACAGCATTCCGAGCAGAATGACAATGGGGCACTTGCTTGAAATGTTAGGCGGAAAAGCAGGGGCGCTTGCGGGAAAAACAATTGACGGAACTCCGTTCAATTCAACTCCCTTGAAAGAACTTGAAGATGTTTTGAAAAAGCACAATTTCAGGCATGATGGAAAAGAAGTTTTCTATGATGGAATAACTGGAAAAAGAATGGAAGGCGAAGTTTTTGTAGGTGTTTGCGCTTACAGGCGCCTGTTCCATATGGTTGCGCACAAAATGCAGGCACGTTCAAGAGGGCCTGTCCAAATCCTTACAAGGCAGCCGACAGAAGGAAAAGAAAAAGAAGGCGGATTAAGATTCGGAGAAATGGAAGGAGAAACTTTGGTTGGGCACGGAGCCGCAATGCTTCTGCATGAAAAATTCATTGAAGACTCTGACAAGGCAGTGGAACTTGTATGCGAAAAATGCGGAGTAATCGCAATCCATGATTCAATAAGAAACAAAAAATACTGCCCGATATGCGAAAGCAGCAAGGTTTATCCAGTTGAAATGAGCTATGGATTCAAATTATTGCTGGATGAATTAAAGGCTCTCGGAATAATGCCGAAGCTGAACATTACGGATAAGGTTTAAGGTGTAAAAAATGCTGGTTAAAAAAATTTCTTCGATTCAGTTCAGGGTTTTAAGCCCTGCAATGATAAGAAAAATGTCCGCGCTAGAAATAAAGACTCCTGAGACATACGACAAGGACGGATATCCGATGGAAGGCGGGTTAATGGACCAGCATCTCGGAGTAATAAACCCGGGATTGAGATGCAAAACATGCGGGCAGAAAATGAAGCAGTGCCCGGGGCATTTTGGAAGCTTAGAGCTTGTAAGGCCTGTAATGCATTCAGAATTCAGCAGGCGCGTTGAACAGTTGATGCACGCAACATGCAAGGAATGCGGAAGAATAGCACTGCCGGATGAAAAACTTGAAACCGCGAGAAAAAACCTTACTCCTGAAAACGGCGAGATAATAGGAAAAAAAATTGCGGCAAAGGCAAGGAAAATAAGAAAATGCCCACACTGCAAGGCGGAAAAAGGAACTGTTCTGCTTGACAAGCCGACAAACTTTTTTTACAACAAGGAAAGAATTTATCCAACACAAATAAGGGAATGGATGGAAAAAATTCCCGATAAGGACTTGGAATTATTCGGATACAAACAGGAAATCACAAAGCCGAGCTGGTTCATACTTACTGTTGTTCCGATTCCTCCCGTTACAATTAGGCCGAGCATTACTCTTGAATCAGGTATAAAATCAGAAGACGATTTAACACACAAGCTTGTTGACATTATAAGAATCAATCTGCGCTTAAAGGACAATATTGATGCGGGAGCTCCTCAGCTGATTATTGAGGACTTGTGGGATTTGCTGCAGTACCATGTAACAACTTATTTCGACAACAACACTGCAGGAGTACCGCCCGCAAAGCACAGGAGCGGGCGCGCTTTGCGGACAATTGTCCAGAGGCTGAAGGGAAAAAAAGGAAGATTCAGGCACAATTTAACAGGGAAGAGAGTAAACTTTGCGGCAAGAAGCACAATTACTCCCGACCCGTATATTTTAATCAGCGAAGTCGGAGTTCCTGAGGAAATTGCCGCTGAACTTACTGTTCCGGAAATGGTTACTGAATGGAACAAAAAGGCAATTCTTGAGCTTGTGGAAAAAACAGACAAGGCAGTCTATCTTGTAAGGCCGAACGAAACAAGAAAAAAAATAGACGAGACAAACAAAAAAGAAGTCCTTGAAGAGATTGACGTCGGCTTTAAAATAGAAAGGCAGTTAATGGACGGCGATGTTGCATTGTTCAACAGGCAGCCTTC
This sequence comes from archaeon, assembly GCA_035290965.1. Lineage (GTDB taxonomy): Archaea > Iainarchaeota > Iainarchaeia > Iainarchaeales > JAGVNX01. The sequence goes on from DATDTD010000086.1 coordinate 3,989, forward strand.
ATTGCACAGATTGAGCATGCTTGCGCACAAAGTGAGAGTAATGCCGGGCAGGACTTTCAGGATAAATCCCATTGTCTGCAAGCCATACAATGCAGACTTTGACGGGGATGAAATGAATCTTCATGTTCCCCAGACAGAAGAGGGAAAGGCAGAAGCCCTTGAATTAATGTATGTTAGAAACCAGGTAATTTCCCCGAGATACGGAGCGCCTGTGATTGTGCTTGCCGAAGACGGAATAACGGGATTGTTCGCGCTCACTCTCGATTCAACTGAATTTTCAAGGGAAGAGGCAATGAAATATTTTTACGAAATAGGAATCAAGGAACTGCCGAAGCCTGACCGCGGAAAAAAATATTCGGGAAAATTGATTTTCAGCCAGCTGCTTCCAAAAGATCTGAATCTTGAATATAAAACCTTTACATGTAGCATTCTGAAAAAAATCGGAATGTGCGAAGGCTGCACAAAGGACAAATGCGGCTTTGACGCGTATCTTAAAATAACAAACGGAAAGCTTGTTTCAGGCGTAATTGACAAGGAATCCTTGGGAGAAGGAATTGGAAAGCTTGTTGACGCGCTTGCAAGGCACTATCCAAGCGAAGTAATAGAGGAATTTTATGCAAAGGCATCCAGAATAGTGAGCGAACTGCTAACTGCAAAGGGAATGACTGTAGGTCTTGATGAATACCTTGTAAGCGACCACATTGAAAAGGAAAAACAGAAGGCAATAAAGGAAACAATCGAAAAGGCGGAAGAGCTTGTCTCAAAATACAAAAAAGGAAATTTGGAGCACATTGCGGGAAAAAGCATTGAAGAGAGCTTTGAAACATTCATGATGCAGAATGCATCGGAAGGAAAAAGCGCTGTTGAAAAGGAAATTATACGCGAAAAAATGGACACAATACTGGGCAAAAACCCTCAGTTCAACAGCATGGCAATGATACTGAGCGGAAGCAGAGGCGGAAGCACAAACTTAATGAACATTGCGGGATTCTGGGGGCAGGTAGCGGTAAGGTCGGGAAGGCCTCACAGGGGATTTTCTGAAAGAGTAATTACCTTGAACAAAAAAGAGGACGCAGGATTATTCGCGCACGGCTTTATAACTACAAACTTTGTAAAGGGAATGGACGCAAAGGAATACTTCTATCACAGCATGGGCGGAAGGCAGGGAGAAGTAGACACGGGAGTTTCAACAAAGGTTTCGGGATACTTGTACAGAAGGCTTGCAAACAGCCTCAAGGATTTATTGGTTCAGAACGACGGGACAGTGAGAACTGCCTCAAAGAACATTGTCCAGTATGCCTACGGCGAAGACGGAGTTTTCCCGCAGAAAACAGTAAAGGGAAAAACAATCGATGTGGACATGGAATTTGTGAGAATGGAAACAGAAAAAAAAGAATAAAAAAAAATGATTGTGGTTTTTATGGCTAAGAAAAAAGAAGACGTTGAAATTCTTGAGGAAAAAGAGCTCAATGAAATGGAAGATACAGAGCTTGATGAAGGCTCTGACGAACTGAGCGGAAAAGAGGAAAAAGAGCTTGAAGACGAACTCCCTGAAAAGCCGGCAAAGATAAAGGAGAAGAAAGAAAGGGGGGAAATTCCCAATGCCTCAAAGGAAGACTGGGAAGAACAGCCTTTGCCTTACTGGGTAATGGTGCAGATAGCGGCAATTGCCGAAAGGGAAAAATTAAGCAAGCCGAAATTAGAAGCGCTTATTGAAAGAATAAAGGGAAAATTCGCGGATTTGAACGTTGAAGCAGGGGAAGCAGTCGGAATTGTCGCAGCGCAGAGCATTGGAGAGCCGGGAACGCAATTGACTCTGAAAACAAAGCACTATGCGGGAGCCGCAGAAGTAAGCGTTGGCTCGGGAATACAGCGCGTGGAAGAAATCGTGGATGGGAGAAGCAAATCCAAATATCCCACAATGACTATTTTTTTAAAGCCCCCCTTAAACAATGACAGGGAAAAGGCATTGAAATTTGCAAAAAAACTGCGGGAAGTAAGGCTCAAGGATATTGCGGATTTGCACGAGGATTTTGCAAACAGCACTGTTTCAATAGAGCTCAGGGAAAAAGACATGAAGGAATATCTTCTCGATGAAAAAGAAATTATTTCAAAAATAAAATCGGGAATAAAACTCGAGGCGCACCAGAAAAAAAATGTGATAGAGCTTTCGTTCAGGCGCGAAGCCCTGATAAAAATCCGCAAGGCGCTGTTAAAGCTTTTCAATTCAAGGGTTCAGGGAGTAAAGGGAATTGACAAGGTTTTGATTGCAAAGGAAGAAAACGAATTCGTAATAAAAACATCGGGAGCAAATTTAAAATCAGTCCTGAAGCTCGAGGAAATAGACGCAAACAGGACCACAACAAATGATATTTCAGAGGCAAGCAAGGTTCTCGGAATTGAGGCAGGGAGAGCAATGATTGTAGAGGAACTGCACAAAACATTCAAGGACAACAGGATTGCAATAGACATAAGGCATTTAATGCTGTTGGCTGACTTAATGACTTACAGCGGGGAAGTAAAGGGAATTGTCAGGACTGGAATCACAAGGGAAAAGGCAAGCCCCTTTGCAAGGGCAGCTTTTGAAGAAACAGTAAAGCATCTCCTTGACGCAAGTTTCAAGGGAGAGAGCGAAGAGTTACAGGGAGTAGTTGAAAACATTATTGTGGGACAGCCCGTAAAAGTCGGCACTGGAATAGTGGAGCTTATAATGAGCAATACAGGCAGCTCAAAGGCAAAAAAATAATTTTTTCTGGAGATTTTTATGGCTTCAATCGATGCAAACAAGGAAATCCGAAGAGCTGTAGACACGGGAAAGGTAAAATACGGCTTCAAGCAGTCAGAGAAAAATGTTTTAAAAGGTAATGCTGGACTAATTATTCTGAGCTCAAACGCCAAAAAGCGCTTAAAGGAAAAAATAGGGCATTATTGCGCTGTAACAGGCACTCCATTGTTCGAATTTTCCGGAAGCTCGCTGGAATTAGGCAGTGTTTGCGGAAAGCCGTTCATTGTCTCCTGCCTATGCATTGAAGAAGCGGGAAAGAGCAAAGTGCTTGAACTTGCAAAGAAAAAATAATCAGTGAAAAGAAATGCGCCTCGGAACAGAAGAAATTTTTTATTTGAATGCATTGAACACTGTTTCGGGTGCCAATGCAAGGGACTGCATAATACAGGGAAACACAATAAGCTTCCTTGTAAGGACTGAAGAAATCGGAAAGGCAATAGGAAAAAACGCGCTTAACATTGAAAATCTGCAGAAACAGCTGCGCAAAAAAGTCGAGATATTCGAGTACAGCGCAAATGCGGAAGAATTCGTGAAAAAGGCGTTTTTCAACATAAGGTTCAATTCGATAGAAATAAAGGAAGGCGAGGGAAAAAAAACAGTTTTTGTTTCGCTTGACGCGGAAAACAAAAGCAGGATGCTGAACAACAGCTCGAAAATAAAAAGAATAAAGGAAATCGCAAAAAGAAATTACAACATTGAAGAAATCAGAATCAAGTGAAGGGAAAAAAAAATTTGAAAAGTGTTCTTATGGCGAAGGGAGAATTTGCAGCAAGGAGCCTTGAAAAAAAAAGGAAAAAGGCAAGATGGAAAGACCCTTATTACAAGAGCAAGAAAAAAGGGCTCCATAAAAAATACGATCTGCTGCACGGCGCACCGCAGGCGCGCGGAATAGTAATAGAAAAGCGCGGAGTGACTGCAAAGCAGCCTAACTCTGGAATTAGAAAATGCGTAAGAGTACAGCTCCCGAAAAGCGGAAGGCAATTGACTGCGCTTGCACCGTATGACGGCGCAATAAAATTTATCGACGAGCATGATGAAGTAATTGTTGAGGGAATCGGCGGCGCAAAAGGCGGCCCTAAAGGAGACCTTTGGGGAGTGAAATACAGGGTAACCCATGTGAACAGCCAGTGCCTTGAAATGCTCAGGTCGGGAAAAAAGGAAAAAGTCAAAAGATAAAATTCTGAAAAGGTTTTTTTATGGAAGCAGTTAACACTCTTATTTTCGGAAAATGGGACACAAAAGAAGTAAAAGTCCTTGATGTCAGCCTTGCGAGATATGTAAACCTGCAGGCAAAAAAAATCCCGCACACATTCGGAAGGGTTGCTAAAAAAAGATTCGAAAAGGCAAACATCAGCATTGTTGAAAGGCTCATAAACAAGGTAATGCGCTCGGGACAGGGAAAAAGAAAGCTCAGCGGAAAATATATTCGGGGAAGGGGAAGCTGCGGAAAAAAACTCCAGGCAATGGGAATAGTTGAAAGGGCATTTGAAAGAGTCGAAAAGGAAACAAAGCAGAATCCGATTCAGGTTTTTATAAAGGCAATTGAAAACTCAGCCCCAAGAGAAGACGTTACAAGAATAAAGAAGGGCGGAATAATGTATTCACAGGCAGTCGATGTTTCGCCAATGAAAAGAGTCGATGAATCATTGAAAAATATTGCGCTTGCCGCATTCTCAGGCAGCTTCAACAACAAGAAAAAAGCCGAAGACGCTCTCGCAGAGGAAATAATCGCTGCTTCAAAGGAAGACAGCAAAAGCTTTTCCGTAAAAAGAAGGGACGAAGTTGAAAGAATAGCAAA
>DATDTD010000087.1:0-3061 GCA_035290965.1 archaeon
TCTGCCTGCTGTAGATGAGGGGAACTCCGAATCTCGGGAGCTCTTCATACAAAAGTATTGCAATCCATGCAAAGCAGAGAATCACAAACAGGTTCAGTGCAAGCTTTTTCAGCTGTTTCCTTGAATACGAATCGTGCGGCTTTAATCTAGAAGGCTTTTCCCTTTTTGCTGGATGCGGCAGCATTGAAAAGAATTTTTCATGCATGCCGCGAAAATTGTACAGCGGCTGGAACAGGATTACTGTTATAAGGATTATAAGGAATGCAATCGGCGCAAGGAGAGTTGCTTCTGTTCCCGAAAAAATTTTTGCTGCAATCGCAGTGTTTGCAATTATAACTACAAATTCTCCAAGGGGGACAAGGAGAATTGCCGCAAGCGTTGAATCCTTCCTGTTCAATCCGAAAAATCCTCCGAACAAGTGGGTTGAAACAGAGTGCGCTATCAAGGCAGCTGCTGCAAGCAGTATGCAGAGCCCTATCAAAAACGGAAGCTGTTCCATGAGCGCAGGAACAGGCATTCCGTAAAACAATGTTGTGCCGAACGCGACAAAAAAGAACACAAGGAAAAAATCCCTTACGAATTCTACATCCCTCTTGATTCTGTGCCCTGAATCTGTTTCCGCAAGCGCGAATCCCGCAAAGTATGCCCCGAGCGCAGTCGACAATCCGAGAATGCTTGCAAGAGTCGCAACAACAAGCCCAATGCCAAGCGCGTAAAGCGTAACTTCTGTATGCCCGAACTGGTTCTGGCGGAGCCATTTTTCAACAAGCTTTGAGAGATGCGAAACAGCAAAAAATGCAGCTACTGCAAAAAGCAGTGCTGTTATTCCCAGCAATACAGGGGAATTTTCCGAGTTTGTGCTGCTTGTAATGAAGACAAGGAGCATTATTCCCAGAAAGTCCTGGAGAATTAAAATTGCTATTGCGAGCTTTGCCGCATGGTTCTGCATTAATCCCCTGTCCAAACAGAATTTTGCCACAACAGCTGTACTCGTGGAAAAAAGCATCATTCCCACAATGATTGAAAAAAGCAAATCAAAGCCGAACAGCCGCATTATCAAAAATCCTAATCCCACTGAAAGAGCCATGTCTATTAATGCAAGCCCTATTGCGCTCGAGCCTGCTTCCAAAAAATCCTTGAGCGACATTTCAAGGCCCAAATAAAAAAGCAGTATGAATAATCCGAGCTCTCCGAAGCCTACAACGAGAGCGTCTGTCGGATTAAGGAAATTCAGCCATAACGGCCCGAGCAGAAATCCCGCAACAATGTACCCGAGAACAGGGTTCTGCCCGAGTTTTTTTGCAATAATGCTCAAAGCGATTGCAATTATTATTATTACTCCGATTATTGTCAATGGCAGTATTTCCATGTTTTACCGTAAATAGAATTGTTTTGTTCAATAAAAATCTTTGCAGGCGCGCTTTTAATAAAATTTTGTTTTAAGCGCGGCTAACTGCCTTCGGCTTTTTTTCGGCTGCTGTTGGTATTTTTATTTCTTCAAGTTCAGAGTCTTTTTGCTCCTTTTTTTCAGCGCGGCCTTTTCTTTCGTTCCAGACTACCCCGATTGTAGTAATAATGTTTGATAAAAGTATCACGAGAAAAACAATCTGCGCTATCTGCAGTACAAAGTTTTCCTGCAGTCCCATTGCAAGGGGATATGCGGCCAGGACTGCGGCAGTAAGCCCGCGCGGCATCATTGTTGCTATAATCCTGTAATCCTCTTTTTCGTTCTTGAAGAACCTGCACATTGCCTTTGTTATCCCGAACCTCACCAGCAGGAGCATTATTGAGAGGAAAAGCGAAAGGAAGAAAACAAAAAAATCTATTCTTGCAAGTTCAAGCGTCAGGCCGAGGTATATGAAGAAGAAGGTTGTCAGGAAAAAGGATATTTCAGTCTGGAAAAGCGAAATATTGCCGTCAATGGTTATGGGCTTCATGCGCAGAAAGCCCATTATTTCCCTTGAGTTCCCGAGTATTAATCCGAAAACAAATGCCGCTATTGTGCCGTTGCTGTGCAGGTATTCCGCAAGGAAAAACAATGTGAAAAGCACTCCAATTGTAAGGACATATTCTGTCTCCTTTACTGACTTTATGTCGCGCAGCAGCGTGAGCCAGAAAACCGCAAACAGCAGGCCGAGTACGATTGCTATTCCGAAAGCCCCTGCAATGTCCTGGCCGATTTTTTGTATGTCAAGCGCGTTTGGATTCAGCGCTATCTGAATAAAGCTTATTGCCACTACAACGCACAAAACATCAGTGATTGCGGATTCAAGGCTCAGCATTATTTTTGTTTCTTCCCTTGTTTTCAGCCTCTGGAGCAAAGGTATTACAACCGCATTGCTTATGTCGCCTATTATTGCGCCGAGGATTATTCCGTATATGAGGGGCCAGCCCAAAAAATACATTATTGCAGCTGTTCCGATGCAGCCCGCGATAAAAACAATGACAGTGAAGGCAAATGCCTCTTTTAGTTCAAGGATTACCTTGAAAAAATTAAGTTTCAGGCCGCTTTCAAACATCAGCATCATTAAAACAAGCGCGGCAAAAAAAGGCGCCACTGTCTGGAGAATGCTGTTGCCCAGGTTTACAAGATTCAGGACAGGCCCTACTATCACTCCTATGAGCATGAGCAGCATTAAATCCGAAACCCTTGTCCTTTTGAAAATAACGCTTCCTATGAATCCCGCAAAAATAATCAGCGCGATTGTCAAAAAAATGCTTTCAATGCTTGCCACAATCATTCACCTTTTTTTGATAAATAAAACCATTACTACTATTAAAAGATAACCTTTTTTGGCAGTTAATTATTTAATGTTTGGTTGAGTCTTCTTTATGATGGACCGCCTGATTGAGAAGGCACTGAAGAAGGGCAGGGTAAAAAGTTTTCTTCCGAATTTTGCCAGCGGCAAAAAGATTCTTGAAGAGGCTGCGGAGCACTTCGGTTTTGTGCAGTGGGGCACAAAAAGAATAGTCCTTCCCCTTGCTGTTTTTTACCTTATTGTCGGATTTTTTTTGCAGGAACACGTCCTCGGCTCCCTGCTGCTGGCTTTCCTGGTTTTTT
>DATDTD010000088.1:0-8493 GCA_035290965.1 archaeon
GCTTGCTTCAGGACGCCCCATTCTTCCGCCTACAAAAGTTCCCGCCTTGTCCCTTATTATAAGCCCGCTTAATTCGCTCAAAGCAGAGGCAGTGCTTTCCTTTTCCAAAATTATTTTTTCAAAGTTTTTTTCGGATTCAAGGGCGAGAGTTTTTTTCAGCGCAATTGCCTGTTCTTTTTCAATTATTATTTTGTTTTCGCGCACCTTGTGGGGGCAGCCGATTTTTTCAAGGAGCTCTTTTTTTTCGGGAATGTTTTCAAGCTCTATTGTTTCCGAGAATTTTCCTGTTTTCAAAAACTTTATCAAATCCACAAGCCCTGTTTTTTCCAGTGCAGAATAATAAAAAAGCGCTTTTGGCGCAAGCGGCAGCCCGAAACTTTCCGACAATTCAAATGCCTTTTCAATGTTCAAGGAACGTGGATTTTCAATTGCCTCTTTAAACTGTTCTTTTGCAACGGGAATTTTTTCAAGCGCTTTTTCGGCTTCCCTTGAAAACCATTCCTCGCAGTATCCCACAGGAACAAGCGGATGCGCAGTATGCCTGAAATCCCCTACAGTTACAAGAATGTCTCCTAGAAACAATATTTTTGCAAGACGGTTTTTTACAGACCTTGCCTCTTCCAGGGAGTTTATCTGCATTACATCTCCGGAGAGCAGTTTTATTATCGGGCCTTCAATGCTGTCAACGGGAAACATGCCTGCGGATTTTCCCGGCCTTTCGATTTTCAACTGTGTTCCGACTGCAATGAATTCTTCAAGCAAAAACATTGTTGCGGGATGCACGCCCTTTGCCATTGCTCCTGTGTTTCTTGCCCTTCCGTATCTCAACCTGAAACCGCCAATCCTGCTCGGATATGCGAACACAGGGCGCCCTGCAGCCATTCCTTCCAGAAATTTTTCAAGCGGCTCCAAACCCTGTTTTGTAGAATCGCTTTTTTCAACTTTTATAATTCCTTCCAGCCAGCTCCAGTCCAAGGAAAGCATTTTTGCAAAAACAAGTATTTTTCTTGCATTCAATCCAATGCCTTCGCTTATTACAAGGCACATTCCTCCCCGTATCCTGTTTGTGGGAATTCTGGGAACATCCCTCTGAATTGCAACCTCTCTTTCCTCTGTGGGCTCGCCGTTGATGCAGACAGTGCAGCCCTGAATTATTCTGCGGACTTCCTCTTCTTTTATTTTATACTGCCTGCTCATTATGTCATTGTAAATCGAGCATTCCTCCACATATCTTTCTATTTCCTGCTGTGTAGGCTTGTATCTGTCCAGGCCAAGCATTATTCTTCCATAATCTCCGAGAATCAGCGGCAATACTGTTGCTGTCCCTCCGGCAGCTCTTATCGGGCCGGCATAGTAAATGTCGACGAATTTGCTTCCATCGGGATTTGAACTTATTTTTATCTGGGGCACGCCGTCAAGCGGAGCGACAACCACTCCTTCAGTAATAAGCACAAGGCAGGTTTTTATCGCCTGTTCAAGCCTTTTTTCAGTGTCTTCTATCCTGCACCATTTTTGTTCAATCATTTCCCTGAAAATCTGGAAAACTGTTTTCATTCTGTCGCCGTTGTTTTCAGCAAAAACCTCCCTATAGCGCTTTGCAATTCCAATCGGGCCGATTATTGTTTCAGTCCTGTCTGCAAGGTCGTGCACTGGAACTGTTTCAACAGCAGTGCTGATGTCAAAGCCCTTCTGCTTTGCACTTGATGCAATGTCAAACTGTTCCATTGCCTTTTTCACAATGCCCTCATAATATTTTTGGACATGCTCTTCTGCCTCAATCTCAAGCTTAAAAATCATTTTTTTTCACCAAGTTAATGTATTTTTGTCATTGAATATCCGTGGTCTATTATTGCAATCAATGGCTTTTTTGTTTCCGGATTATAATCAAGCACGAGAATGTTTGATTCTGCAAAGTCATAATCCAAGGCGTTTTTTTGGGCGAATTCCTGAAACAATTCTTTTTTGGCTACGAGCAGCGCATCCTGCACTTCTTCAATGCTCACTTTTTTTTCCTGCATTCTCCGCAAAAATTGCCTTCCGAAAGGTGATTTTGCAATTTCAGAAGCGCCAATTGTAACCTGAAAAATATTCGGCGCCCTGTAAACTCTTTCAAGAGTCCTGAGATTTTTTTTGTCTAGTGCAAGAATCTGCGTTGGCTGGAAATCAAAATGCACGAATCTTTTTGCTGTTCCAATCCTGTTCATTCTGCTGACAGCCCTTATATGCATTAGCATTGCCTGCCTGTTTTCAAATTTTCTTATTGTTCCCATCAAGCCAGCGCTTGCAAAAACAGGGCTCCTGCTCTTGACGCTCATAAACCGCCTTTTTGTGTTTTCCCTTATTCTGCCTGCATTATAATTTTCCCAGAATGCTTTCTGCTGTGCAGGAGAAAGTTTCTTCGCAGGCGGCCTTCTCAATGCCATTTATTCTCCCTCTTTTATGAATTTTGTTTCTACGATTTTTCCAGTGTCAAGCTCGAGCACTGGTACTATTCCTGGTGTGGGCTTGTGCCCTAATTTGATTTGATAGCTTGTCTGCGCCTGCCATGTGCCCGGATTAATTACTCTTGTTCCCCTGTATTCAGCGTAATTGTTGTGATGCATATCTCCGATTAAAACCAAATCAGGCTCTTCGCGCATAACCATGAAATCTTTTTTTTCAGGAACATACGGATGCCTTAAGCCGTAGCTCGGCATTAAATCCCTTTTTTTCAAAAGTTCAACCATTGCCTCTGCCGGCCTGCTTGAGCTTAAGTTTGAAACATTGTCAATCAGGTCATGGAGAGAATCCCCGTGATAAATCAGTGTTTTGAATCCTTCTATTTCAAGCCAGGTTGGGCTTCCCAAAAAATGAATGTTGCTATACCCTGAGAGACTTTTCACGAATTCTTTTGGAATAGCAGGCTTTGGATCCGCCCATCTCACTGCATCGTGCTGTCCAGGGATTATAAAAACTTCAATGTATTCCGGAATTTCCCTTACAAGCCTGCAGAATTCCTCGTACTGCTTTGAAATATCCTTTATGCTAAGATCGTTAAATTGGCTTGGATAAATTCCTAATCCGTCGCAGTTGTGTATTGTAAGGTTTTTTGTCGTATAAGAATTATCTTCCGCAATTTGCAGGTTGTATACAAATCCAGAATATTTCTTTTTTTTGATTTCTCTGACAGGCACCAAAACAAAAGTTTTTTCAAGTTGTGTACGTTGCCGTATTTTTCTTTTTCTTTTTTCAGTAAACCCGTGCTTCCAATCTAGGATTTTGCTCATTCTTTCCAAGTCTATTCCGCCAACCTCTACATTGTATAATGCATTTTTTCTTTTTCCTTGTTTGCCGGCACTTGGAATCTTATAAATAGTTGGCACAACTCCCAGGCGCAATAGCATTAGTTTTGTTTGTGCAACTAATTCTGGCGAGGTGTTGCTTAATGCAAATTTTTGTTTTTTTACGCAGCCGTCGCCATACCACAAACCTTTTACAATCTCTTTTTGCAGTTTTTTTGGAAGAAGTATAAATTCGTCTGGCAATTTTTTTCCTTTTTCCGAACTAAACATTTTGAAAAATGCAGCAATTATTTTTGAGTGAACATAAACTTGGCAGCCATTGTCTCTTTTTGAATAGTTTCTTTTGGCATTTATTCCAAACGTTTTTTTGAAGATATTTTCAACATCTTTGAGGCATTCTTCTTCATTTTTGTTGAATGAAAACACCACAGTGCCTCTTTTTTTATTGAATTTTATTGAACCTTCTGCCAGGTAATATCCGATTAATCGCATTAAATCTTTCGAACTCTTGATTTTATCAAGAATTTTTACCTTAAATCTGTCTTGGCAAAGAAAAATCCATTTGCCTTCTTTTTTTATCCTGTTTTTTTCAAAAAGTTTTGAAAGTTTAAGCACACGCATTTTCTTCTCTTCGGTGGGGAACGGAAAAACAACATAGTCTTGTTTTTTTAATTCCCCTGCTTTTATCCATTCGACCTTGTAATTGGCATAGTGTTTGTAAAGGCACTCTCTATTGTAAGAGGCATATTTTTGCCTTACGCACGCTTTGCTGCAAATCGTAGTTTTCCCATGGTTTCTTGAGCTTTTGTATTGGCAATGTTTTGTCCTAACAGCCAAAATCGGGTGTTCTGGAGTAATTTCAATCGTCTCATTTGAGCCGACTGTTTTCAAAGTTATTATCTCTCCAGAAAAAGCTCTTTTGAATTTTTTAACAACTTGCCGAAATTGTCCCTTGTGGGTTAAAACTTTTTCGCCGGTTTCAATTTCAGAAATATTTTTTTCGCCAGATTTGCAAATTATTTTTGTATTGCCAACGACGCAATTATCCCCGCATATCGCGAGGTATTTTATCCTGCTGACTTTTTCCCTTTCTTTTTCAGAGTCAATCCGCCCGTTTATCCATTCAAGGAAATCAAAGAATTTTTTTTCAAGAAAAAGCTTGCTTCCCACGTGCAAATCCGATGTAACTGCAATCGAGATTTTTTCAGAAATTGTTTTTGCCTTTCTCAAAGGCAGGTCCGGAAAAAGAATTTCCTTTGCAATAATCATGTTTTCCGCGAACTTTGTTCCTTTGATGCCTATTACATTGTCGGGGAGAATCATTTCGCATGTGCGCATCAAGAGAAGATTGTCCTTCATTACGAGCGCGATGCAGTTTGTTTCCTTGTCTTCCAACTGCATTGCAAAATGCCCGTTTTTTGTAACCCATTTTTTGAAAACCATTCCTACCAGATCAACGGGATTGTTTTTTGGAATAGTCCTCAGCCTGCTGATCGGCCTTGGCTGCAGAGTGTGCCGTTTTTTCAGGATTTCAGATAACAGGTCGAATTTTTTCTGGAACAGTTCCAAAAAGTTTTTTACTGTTCCCTCTGAAAGGCTCTGGTTTGTAACATCAAGCTCTTCAAGCAGTTTGAAGTTTTTCTGCATTCCCCTTGCTTCTGCGACAAAGCCTTTTCCCTCTACAATTGCTTTCTGCGAAAAGGCTTCGCCCATTGTGGATACTTTTGTTTTCTGGATTATTTTTGATTCTATTTCCTGCAATGTCAAAAACATTTTGTTCGGGCTTTCTTTCTGCAGTTCGTCGATTATTTTTTTGTAATCGTCGGCCCTTGAAAGCAGTTCCGGGACATTTGTTTCCAGGAAAAGGTTTTTTTCGGAAGCGTAATCCACTATTTCCTTTTGTTTTGTTTGCAATGGCTCCATTACCCTCACTTTATTTTTTCCTTTATGGCCTCTAGCTTGGAAATAATTTGCCAGATGTCAGTGCGAGTGTGCGAGGGCATGTTTATGTCGTTGCTTATGTCATCAAGGAGATAGATTGCATTGCTGAATTCTGTCCCTTCGTTGTTTTTCAAAAGTATTTTCTGCGCAGCCTCTTCTACTACTGCGCGGATATTCCTTGGGACGCTCCTGTCGTTTGCAACTTCCTGCATTAGAGCTGCAGCTTCCTTTATTTCTTTTTTCGTATCTTCTTCCATATGCACCACAATCAGCGCGCTTGCGAAAAAATAAATTATTATCCGCGAGGCTTAATTAAAACTTTTGAGACAAATCATTAAAAAGCATGCCTTTAAGGGAAAAAATCCCCTTGGAAGAGTTGCTGTTTTCCTCTCTTAATACTCGACTTCTTCCAAAGCATGCAACCGTTCCCTGCTTTTTTCAATATCCCTTAAACTTGCTCGAGCCAGACTTGCAAGCTCCTGGTTGCTTATTTGCCCGCCTTTCTTTAATGCGTGGTTCAAAAAATGCATGACTTTCAAGTCCAAGGTTACGCGCCTTCTTGCAAAAAAATTTGTTCTCAATGTTGCCACTCGGCAATAAAAATCTCCGATTTTGATTACTGCCAATTTTGCTTTTGCACCGTAAATTCCTGCGATTCTCTCTGTTTGTTCCTCGCTCATTTCATCTGGCTTATGGACTGTGGTGGAGCCTTGGTATGCTATTATTGCGCCTTTGCGGTTTAACAACGCCCTTGCTAGTGCAAGCTTGAAATTTCTAGTAAAAACCAGCGGATAAGGTTCAAACGAAAAGCTCCAGTCATACAAGCGCTTTCTGCGCGGTTGTAATTGTGCAGGTCTTGTTCTGAAAGAACGGATTTTTCCTGAATGTTTTTTGCGTGCAAAATCACTCATTTGTTTTGAAAGGTCTGTATAATGAACTTCGCACGATTGTGCCAATGCATCTGCCCAGTCTCCATTGCAGCCTGCAAAAACCAGTATTTTTTCTCCAGGCTTTATTCCGAGTTTTTCAGGCAGGTGTTTGCTTGGCGGAACCATTGCTTGTGTTGCATCTTCAGGAATAAACTTAAATTTCCAAGCCCCGTAGCCGATTCTTTCTTTCCGCAAATTTGGGAATTTTTCTCCTGGATTTGCTTTTCTGCGCTTAAAAAAAGGCATAGAAAATACAACTCTTTTTTTTGTTTTTATTTTGTAGCCCGCAGTTTTTCCCCGATTTTTTCCTTTAAGGTACTTTTTACATTTTCTCCCTCAAGGAAAATTTCCTCGTTTGGGAGTGACTGCCGTGCTGTTTCGATTTCCTCTTTTCTTGCTAAATCTGTTTTGTTCAAAGCAATCATTATGTAGCAGTTGAATTGTTTTTTTATTTCTTCAAGAAGATTCAATTGTTCCTGCAGTGAATATCCCGAGCTTAATGTGGGGTCTAAAACAAAAACAATTATTTTTGCGAGATGCTTCAAGGCTGCGATTGCTTTTTTTTCTATCGGATTCCTGTCGCCGAGCGGCCTATCTAATAATCCCGGAGTATCTATTACTTGTATCTTGAGATATTTTGCCTCAAAGTATCCAAGCTGTAATTTTTTTGTTGTAAAGGGATAGGAGGCAATTGCAGCCCTGCTTCCGGTTAACCTTGCGAGAATTGTTGTTTTTCCCACATTCGGAAAGCCTGAAAGGACTATTGTGGGAATGTCTGATTCAATGTTCGGAAGCTCGTTCATTCTTCTTGCTGCGTCATTGTAGTTTTCAATGCTTTTGTCCATTCCCTTCAGAACGCTTGCAAGCCTGCCGAAAAACTCCTTTTCAATTCCTGAAATCATTCTTTCCTGTTTCGGGTCTGTTGCCCAGATTTTTCTTGACAAGGGAATGCGGATTTTTTTTATTATTCTCTGGACTGCGCTGAATTGTGCAAGCGCCCTTTTTGTTTTGTTGACGTCAATCGTTGCCTCTAACATTTCCTTTGCAAAGGGATTCATTTTTTCAACAGAAGGAAAATCCTTTACTGTTTTTTCAAGCCTTTCCTCTATTGTTTTTCCAACTGTCTCTATTTTTTTTATTGCGCGCAGTTTCCGCATTTTCTGCTTGTTCATTTTTCCGGAAACAGACTGCTTGCGCGCCTTTGCAAAAGCATTGTCAAGCAGTTCGCCCGCCTTCGGCAAAAAAATCTGGTTCATTTTCTCGCTCTTTTCAAATTTTTTTTACTTTTCTTGCGCTTTTTTTGTTTTTTTTGCTTTTAACAAAATAGCCGTGTTCAAGCTTGTATCCCGGAAATTCGCGCACCTGTTCCCTTAAACAGTCGCTTTCTATCAGGGCAACCAGAACAGCATTCGCATCAACCCTACTGCTGTCTTCCAAGAGTCTTCTGGCAAGTCGCATGGCTTCCTTGGAAGCAAAAAATTTTCTTGTTGGCATATAACTGTAATACCCAATCACTTTTCCTTTTTTGTCAATTGCCGCGATATGCTCAGCAATTTTTTTGCCAGCCAGCCAAACTTTCAAACTTTCCTTTAAATCGTGTGATGCAGGAACTCCTGGTACTTTGGTTCTGAACCATGTTCTATCTGGCGTATGCGAATGAATTCTAGATCTTAACGCCAATGGAAGCCTATATTTTACTCCCACCCATTTTCGAACAAGATTTTCGTTAGGAAATAATTTCCCGGGTGTTCCCGGCAGTTTGTGCCAAGCCATTTCGAGTTTTGCAAGATCGGGTGTTTTTTCTATTTGTTCTTTGGCAGTTTGATACCCTGACCGAGGCTGTTTTCTTCCTGCCCTTGCGTGTTTTGCGGGTTTCATTTTTTTCACTTTTTTCGGATCAGCCTTTTGCTTTTCCCTTGCCTTATAATCAAGTTTTTAACCTTTTGCAATAACTATTTTTTCATTCTGCCTTTACGGCTTACTAAAAAACCATTCAAATCTTTTTTTTAAGGTGAGTTTTTTGCTCGAAAACTTTTACAAGGGAAAATACAGGTATTATGCGATAATAGCCATGGTTATTCTTTTTACAATGGCTTTTTTTGCGCTTGTTTTTCCACAGGTTACAAAGGGAATAGACCTTTCGGGAGGGACAATTCTTCTTGCAAGAACAGACAAGCCCATTGATTCAAAAATCCTTTCTGATGCCTTGTCGGAACAATTTGATTTTGTGGATTTGAGCGTTTCAAGCATTTCTTCTCCTACAGGTTATGGCGTTACAATCCGCTTTGCGGAAAACAGGACAATTGCTTCCGCGGCGGCAGAGGTTGACGCTGCAAAATCAT